>CAZENI010000384.1:0-8143 GCA_964513055.1 uncultured Opitutus sp. | reverse complement strand
CGCGGAGGAACTCGAGCTCGGCCATCGTGAACTGGCGGTTGGTGCTGCCCGGGTGGCCCGAGACGAAGGTGAGCTCGCCTTCCTTGGTGCCGGCCTTCGACCACTTCAGGTAGTCCTGGATCTTCGCGGGCTGGCCATTCTCGTAGACGCGGAAGAGGGTCACATCGAGGTTGAAGCGGGGAAACTCGAAGTTGTCGGGGTCGCCGCCGAAGAACGCCGCCTGCTGCTCGGGCGCCCAGACGAGGCGCACGTCGGTGTATTTCTTGAAACGGTAAAGGTGATACGCGCCGCCCTGGTAGAGCGTGACGACGTCGCTGCGCAGCCCGGTCTTGTCGAGGGACTCCTTCTCGATCTCGGCCATGATCTTGCGGCGGGCGGAAGCGGTGGCATCGCCGGTGGCGCCGGCGGGCACGCCGGAATTCACGCGGCCGGTGACGTCCTCGATCGACTGGAGGACGTTGAGCTCGAGATCGACGCACTTGAGCTCCTCGGCCGGCGACTTCGCGTGGAAGCCGTCCTTGAGGTAGTTGTTCTTCTCGTTGCTGAGCTTCTGGAGATCGTCGGAGGCGACGTGGTGGTTGGTGATGACAAGGCCGTCGGCCGAGACGAAGGAGCCGGAGCCGCCGCTGTTGAAGCGGACGGAGGACTTCATGAGGTGCTGGAGCCAGGCGTCGGTGAGTTCGAAGCCGTATTTGGCTTTGATCGCCTCGCGGGGCGGGGCGGAGTAGAGCCACATGCCTTCGTCGGCGCGGGTCAGACCGCTGAAGAGGCACGCGGCTGCGGCAAACAGCAGAGAGGAACGCAGTTTCATAGAGGTGCGAAAGTGCGCAGCGCCCGCGGGAAATCCAGCCGGAAGCGACGAGTGGCGGGAGGGCGCGGTGCGGGCTTTCGAGGTTGAGGCTCGGGCGGAAACTGTTTTTCCAGCGGCGTGCCCACGAAACGGATCTTTCACGTCTGCGGGTTGCTGGCCGGCTTGAGCGCGCGCGGAGCGGCTGCGGCCTGCGCGGCCATCGTCGCGGCCTCCGGCGGCTACACGATTCACGCGAGTGGCTCCGGCGCCGGCATCGTGCTGATCGAACTCTACGCGGCGCCGTGAGGCGGCGCGGCCGTGGGATCGAGGCGGAGCGGCCGCTCCACCGTGACGCCAGTCGAGGACGCCGGGCGCCTTTCATCCGACGTTGCAGTTGAACTTCCGCACGGTTCTCGCACGGTTCGTCACCTCATGATGCGCGCGGTTCTCCTTTTCGCGGCCGGCCTCGTGGCCGCGTCCACCCTGTCGGCCGCCCGCCCCGTGGAGATCGCCGGACCGCGTTCCGGCAAGTGGGCGCACGAGGTGCCGAAGACCACGATCGCGCCGGATGCGCGCGTCGCGTGGGGGCGGCTCGACAACGGGTTTCGCTATGCCCTGCTGCCGCACGCGGGCGTGCCGGGGCGCGTGGCGCTGCAGTTGATCGTGCTCGCGGGCTCGCTGGACGAGCGGCCGGACGAATTGGGGATCGCGCACTACATCGAGCACCTGGCGTTCGGCGGCTCGAAGAATTTCAAGGCGGAGGACATGGTGTCGCTCTTCCAGCGGCTGGGCGTGGAATACGGCAGCGACGTCAACGCGATCACGACGTTCGACTACACGGCGTTCCGCCTGGATTTCCGCGAGAACGACGGGGCGCTCGTGCGCGAGGGGCTCCGGCTGCTGCGGGATTTCGGCGATGGCGTGAGCTTCGAGCCGCGCATCATCGAGCAGGAGCGCCGGGTGGTGCTCGCGGAGCTGCGCAACCGCAACACGCTCTCGGGCCAGCAGCAGCAGGCCTCGCTGCCGGTGGTGTTCCGCGGCCTGCAGTTCCCGCAGCGCTCGCCGGGAGGCAGCGAGGCGTTGATCGCGAAATTCACGCGCGAGCAGTTCCTGAATTTCTACCGGCGGAACTACCGGCCTGACCTGATGGTGCTGGTGGGCGTGGGGGACTTCGAGCCGGCGGCGATGACGGCGCAGGTGCGCGAGCTGTTCGGCGACATGGTGCGGCCGGCCACCCCGATCCCCGCGCGCGAGGAAGGGAAGCTGGAGGCGCGGGGGCTGCGCGCGGGGGTGTTCCGCATCAGCGGCGTGAACTCGGCGTCGGCCGAGGCCTCGTCGGTGATCCCGCCGGTGCTGAAGCCCGACTCGCGCGAGGCGCATGTCGAGCGGCAGCGGCGGCAGTTCGTGATGGAGGTGTTTGCGGAGCGCCTGAAGAACGATGTCGAGGGCGTCGCCGGCGAGGCGACCTACGACGAGCTGCTGGGCTACGGCGCGGCCATCGCGTCGGTCGGCGTGCCCGCGCCCGCGTGGAAGGAAGGCGTGCTCTCGCTCGATCAACTGGTGCGGCTCACGCTGGAGCGCGGGCTGGACCGCGAGGATGTCGACGCCCTGCGGCGGCGGCAGTTGAAGATGGCGGCGCACATGCTTGACCAGTTGCCGACGCTGGATCCGGGGATGCTGTGCGAGGCGCTGACGGAATCGATCACGGCGCACACGGTCTTCGAGGGCTTCCAGCAGCGTTTCACCTGGATGCGGGAGTGGCTGGAGCGCTTCAACGCGGCGGAGGCGCAGAAGGTTTTCCGCGGGATGTGGCTGCCGGAGACGATGGCGTTCCACGTGTCGGGCGGCGTCGACCTGGAGCTGACGGGCGAGAAGGTGCTGACGGAGGTGCAGAAGGCGCGCCGCAGCGGGATCAGCCACGTGATGCCGCGGGTGCACAAGGACACGCCGTTCACGCTACCGAAGTTCGCGGCGCCGACGGCGGTGACGGAGCGGCGCGAGCTGGCCTCGCTCGGCGCGAAGCTGATGCGCTTCGGCAACCACGTGCGTTTCAATTTCGTGCCGAGCCGGCAGGAGCCGGGGCTGGTGCACGCGGTGGTGCGCGTGGGCTCGGGCCTGCTGGAGATGCCGGGCAACAAGCCGGCGCTGAAGGAATTCGGGCTGAACACGCTGCTGGCGAGCGGCGCGGTGCACTTCCGGCCGCAGCAGATGAGCGCGCTGATCGACGAGCGGCTGCTGGAGTTCGGCTTCGACGTGGCGGACCGCGATGCGTTCACGTTTCGCGGCATGATGGCGGCGGAGCAGCTCGAGGTTTTCCTCGGCCTGGTGGCGGACATCCTGCACGCGCCGCAGTTCAACAGCTACGTGCACCGCGACCAGCGGCTGCAGGCGGCGATGGGCCGGGCCTCGGGCAGCGTCGGCATGGGCGACGGCATGCGCGGCCTGACGGATTATCTCTTCAAGGGCGACGCGCGGTTCACCTGGGGCTCGCCGCTCGACTACGTTTCCATGAGCGTGCTCGACGTGAAGCGCTGGATGGAGCCGTCGCTGGCAAACGGATACGTGGAGGTGACGCTGGTGGGCGACGTGCCGGAGGAGGCCGCGGTGGCGGCGATGACGCGCACGCTCGGGGCGCTGAAGCCGCGGGCGGAGAAGAAGACGACGGCGAGCCCGCCGAAGCCCGTGCAGGTGACGGCTGATGCGGGCTTCGCGCGCGTGGAATTCGTCGGCGAGCAGAACATCGGCCTCGTGGTTGGCACCTGGCCGGTGACGGAGCCGCTGCACGTGCGCGATCAGGTGACGCTCGAGGTGCTGGCGAAGATCCTGGAGATCCGGGTGCGCGGCGAGGTGCGCGAGAAGCTGGGGCTGGCATATTCGCCCTCGGCGGAATTCCGGCCCTACGACGGCTTCGCGAACTTCGCGCTGCTGCGCGCGCAGATCGACTGCGCGCCGAACGACACGACGCGCGTCGCCCCGCTGATCACGAGCATCGGTGCCGACGTGGCGGCGAAGGGCGTGGGCGAGGGGGAGTTCATCGGCGCGCGCGGCATCCTGAAGAGCCAGCTCAAGCAGGCGTTTCGCGAGAACAGCTTTCTGGTGAACATCCTGATGCGCGCGCAGGAACGGCCGGAGGAGATCGACGAGATCATCGCGCTGAAGGGCGGCGTGATGGATCAGATTACGCGCGACGAGGTGAACAAGTGGGCGGCAAAGATTCTGCCCGCCGCCAACTGCCGCGCGGTGGCGGTGGTGCCGAAGGCGTTCGTGGGGATGTTCGAGGCCGGGCGGTAGGGCGCGGAGGCGGGACCGCTAATGGATTTCGCCCATTGGCGAAATCCATCAGTGGTTGCGGCATCAGCCCGTAGACCATACTAACGCACCCTGCGCAGCACCCGGCCGCCGCGGGCGGGTGTGAACTTGCCGCCGTCCACGGTCACCACGCCGTTCACGATTACGAACGGGATGCCCTCCGGATACTGGTGCGGTTGCTCGAAGGTGGCGGTGTCGCGCACGGTTGCCGCATCGAAGATCACGACGTCCGCGTGCGCGCCCTCCGCGAGCCGGCCGCGGTCGGCGAGGCCGAGGCGGCGGGCGGGCAGGAGCGTCATCTTGTGGATCGCCACGGCGAGCGGGAGCGTCTGCTGCTCGCGCACGTAGCGGCCGAGCACGCGCGGAAACGTCCCGTAGGCGCGCGGGTGCGGCACGCCCTCGCCGGGCTGCGAGAGCCGGCCGTCCGACGCGATCATCGTCTGCGGGTGGCGCATGATGCGCTCGACGTCCGCGTCGTCCATCGCGTGGAAGACGCAGCCGCAGCCGCCGGCGAGCTGCGCCTCGATCACGAGATCGGCGCCGTGCTCCGGCGTCGGGGCGAGGCCGCGTTCGACGGCCCAGTCGCGCAGCGTGCGGCCCTCGAGTTTCCGGTTCCAGTCGACCTTCGAGAACTGCACGCGGGCGATGTCGCCGGCGCCGCGGTCGGTGAGGATCGCCTCGACGATTTCCGCTTTCATCTTCGCGCGCTGCGCGGGATCGGCCGCGCGCGCCTTGAACGCGGCGGCCCCGCCGGCGAGCGCCCACGAGGGAATGAGCACGGAGATCGAGGTGTAGCTCGCGGTGTAGGGATACTGATCGATCATCACGTCGACTCCGGCCGCGCGGGCCTCGTCGACGAGCCGCAGCGTCTGCACACTCGCGCCCCACGACGGCTGGCCGACGACCTTGTGGTGGGTGAGCACCACGGGGATTTTCGCCGCGCGGCCGATGGCGATGGCCTCGGTCACGGCGGGAAGCAGTTGCAGGCCCTCCTCGCGCAGGTGCGACGTGTAGATCCCGCCGGCGCGGGCGGCGACGGCCGCGAGCGCGACGATCTCGTCGGTCCTGGCGAACGTGCCGGGCAGATACTTCAAACCGGTCGACAGGCCGAACGCCCCGTCGCGCATCGCCTCCGCCACCATCGCCTGCATCGTCTCCAACTCGGCGGGCGTCGGCGCGCGATCGACGAGCTTCATCACCGCGTTGCGAATCGCTCCGTGGCCCGCGAGGTGGGCGACGTTGAGGCCGAGCGGGAGTTTTTCGAGGCGCGCGAAAAACGGGCCGAGCGGCACGGGGGAGTTGCCGTCGGGGCCGCCGAGGGCCGTGGTCACGCCCTGGCGCACCGCGCTCTCCGCCCCGGGCATCCGCTCGAGCGGTTCGAGGTGCGCGTGCAGATCGATGAAGCCGGGGGCGACGGCGAGGCCCGCGGCATCGATCCGGCGCGTGGCGGTGGCGGTCGCAAGATCGCCGATCCGGACGATGCGGTCGCCGCGGATGCCGACATCGGCGCGCAGCGGGGCGCCGCCGCTGCCGTCGTAGACGAGGCCGCCGGCGAGGATGAGATCGTAGGCGGGCGCGGCGGCGTGCAGGGACGCGCCGGCCAGCGTGAGCAACGCGCAGCAGACGGAGAGCGGCGTCTTCATGGCGTGCGTTGATGCGCCACGGCGGCGGCTGGCGCAAGAAGGAGGTTGCCGCGACGGTGGCGCCGGCCGAAATACGGGGCATGTTCCGGCTTCGATTCACGCTCGCGCTGCTGCTGACGGCGGTTGCGCTTTCCGCCGCGGGCCCCGCGGTGTTTCCGGGGAAGACATGGACGGTGGCGGCGACGCCCGAGGAACGCGGTTTCGATGCCGCCGGGATCGCGGCCGCTAAGGCGTATGCCGCGACGATTCAGACGGCTGCCGTCATGATCGTGAAGGACGGCGTGGTCGCGGCGCAGTGGGGCGACGTCGACCGGAAGTTCAACACGCACTCGATCCGGAAGAGTTTCCTCAGCGCGCTCTACGGCGCGCCGGTGCGCAGCGGCGCGATCAAGCTCGACGCGACGATGGCGGAGCTGGGCATCGACGATGTGCTCGGGCTGTCCGAGGAGGAGAAAAAGGCGACGGTGCGCGACTGCCTGAAGGCGCGCTCGGGCGTCTATCACCCGGCGCTCTACGAATCGGCGGGGATGAAGAAACTGAAGCCGCCGCGGCACTCCGAGCGCGCGGGCACGCACTGGTATTACAACAACTGGGACTTCAACGTCGCGGGCACGATCTACGAGCGGGCGACCGGCCGGAAGATCTTCGAGGCGATCGAGGCCGAGATTGCGCGGCCGATCGGGATGGAGGACTACACGGCGGCCGACGGGAAATACGAACGTGGCGCCGAGTCGGTGCACGCGGCGTATCCGTTTCGCGTGACGGCGCGCGACCTCGCACGGTTCGGCTGGCTCATGTTGAATCGCGGCCGCTGGAACGGCCGGCAGATCCTCGACGCCGCCTGGGTCGACGAAAGCACGCGCTATCACTCCGACGCGACGCTCTACTCCAGCGACGGCTACGGCTACATGTGGTGGGTGGCGCGGAACTTTAACAAGTTTCCCCACTATCCCGGCGTCGCGCTGCCGGAAGGCACCTTTTCGGCGCGGGGCGCGGGGGGACACGAGGTGCTCGTCATCCCGCCCGACGGGCTCGTGATCGTGCACCGCGTGAACACCGACTTGCGCGGCAGCGCGGTGAGCAGCGCGGAGTTCGGGAAGCTGGTGAAGCTGATTCTCGACGCGCGGAAATAAAGGGCGAGGCGTCCCGCCGAGCCGTCGCGGTTTGAGCGTGCAACGGGCGGAGGCGTTCGTTCCTCTCTCGCGCGACGGCTCGGCGTGGACGCCTCGCCCTCGATCAACCTGCGCCGAAGAACTTCAGGATCCGCCGCAGGCTCGCGACGAGGACGTCGATTTCCTCGGCGGTGTTGTAGACGTAGAAACTGGCGCGCGTCGTGCCGGTGAGGCCGAGCTTGCGCATCAGCGGCTGGTTGCAGTGGTGGCCGCCGCGCAGCGCGATGCCATCCTCGTCGGCAAAGGTCACGATGTCGTGCGCGTGCACCTCGGCGAACGCGAAGCTCACGAGCCCGCTGCGCGCGCCCGGCGGGCCGAGGAGGCGGATGCCGGGGAGCGCGGAGAGTTTCTGGTAGGCGAGCTGCGCGAGCGCGCCGTCGTGCTGCGCGATCACGGCGCGGTCGAGGCCGTCGAGGTAGTCGCAGGCGACGCCGAGGGCGATCGCGTCGGCGACGTTGGGCGTGCCGGCCTCGAAGCGCTCGGGGGCAGGCTTCCATTTCGCGCCCTCGAAATCGACGCTGACCACCATGCCGCCGCCGGTCTCGTCGGGGGCGAGCGTATCCAGCAAAGCCCTGCGGCCATAGAGCACGCCGATGCCGGTGGGGCCGCACATCTTGTGGCCGGAGAACGCGACGAAGTCGGCGCCGATCGCGCGCACGTCAAAGGGCCCGTGGCCGATCGACTGCGCGGCGTCGATCACGGTGACGGCCCCGACGGCGCGGGCGCGCCGGCAGAGTTCCTCGACGGGATTGATGCCGCCGAGGGTGTTGGAAATGTGCGTGAAGGCGAAGACCTTGACCTGCGGCGTGAGCAGGGTGTCGAGGGCTCCGAGGTGCAGGCCGCCCTCGGCGTCGGGGCCGAGCACGGGCACGTAACGGAGGGTCGCGCCCGTGGCCCGCGCGAGCTGCTGCCAGGGCACGAGGTTGGAGTGATGCTCCATCTCGGTGGCGAGGATGATGTCGCCGGGCTTCAGCCGGCCGCGGTAGCTGTGCGCGACGAGGTTGATGCCCTCGGTGGTGCCGCGGGTGAAGATGATCTCGGCGGGATCGGCGGCGTTGATGAACTGCGCGACGCGGGTGCGGGCGCCCTCGTAGGCATCGGTCGCGCGCATCGAGAGCGCGTGGAGGCCGCGGTGGACGTTGCTGTTGTCGCGCTCGTAATAGCGGACGAGGGCGTCGATCACGGCGCGCGGCTTCTGCGCAGTCGCGGCGTTGTCGAGGTAGACGAGC
>CAZENI010000383.1:0-8144 GCA_964513055.1 uncultured Opitutus sp. | reverse complement strand
ACTTCCAGGTGATCTTCTCCGTTAGCTTCCGCTCGTAGCTGGTCCACAGATCCACGCCGTCCTCGGAAGGCCCGTGGTAGGGCCGGCTCAAGTCGAAGGCGCCGGCGGCCGTGACCGGGTAGCCGATGATGACCTTGTCCTGCCAGCGGTAGCTGCCGCCGACGCCGACGCCCTTGAAGGTGCCGGTGCGGAAGGAATAGTTCGTGACGAAGTTGTAGCGCCACTTGCGGATTTCGGGGGCGGCGGCGCGTTCCTGGAGCTTCATCAGGACGTAGTTGCTGCGCCACGGGCCGAAGACGTTGGCATAGAGGCTGAGGCTGGTGTTGCCGAACTGCGGCATGTTGCCCGCGGGTGTGCCGACCAGCTTCGAGTCGAGGAAGCTGATGTATTCGTCGAGCAGGCCGCCGCCGACATTGGAGCGGACGGCGGTGGTCTCGGAGGCGTTGAAGGCGACGCGCCAGTTGGGCGTCGGGTTGGCGGTGAGCTCGAACTCATAGCCCTTCGACTCCGTGTCGGCCGTCACCGTGAAGCCCGGGGGCGGCGTCGCGACGTAGGCGTTGACCGTCGTGAGGTCGGGCGGGGTGAACTGGCCGGGGTTGGCCTCGTAGGTCGTGCGGTCGGTGAGAACCGAGAGCGGCTGCGGCGTGAAGCCCCACGCCTGGAAGAAGCCCTTCGGGGTGAGCCAGGCCTGGATCTCGTTCCAGCCGCGGATGGCGGCGTCCTCGAGCGCGCGGCCTTCCGCGGCGCTGAGGGCCTGGTTGGCGGACGGGGCGGGGCCGCCCCAGGTGTTGCGGCCCTGCGGCTGCTCGCGCGTGGCCCAGTCATATACGCCGAGCTTATACAGAAAGACGTTGCGGAAGCGAAGGCCCTGCGCGATCGAGCGGCCGATGCCGGCGGCGTCGCTGAGGCCGCTGCTGGCGTTCTTCACGCTGGTCGTGTATTTGATCGCGCGGAAGGAATACTTGCCGTCCTTCGTGGAGAGCACGACGCCGTAGTCCTTGGTGGAGCCGCTCGGGTTGGCGATCGGGTTGCCGTAGAGATCGCGGCGCGTGTCGGTGACCTGGAAGTTGTCCGACTTGTTATAGGAGAGGCTGACGTTGAGTGGCAGCCGGTCGCGCGGGATGAAGCGGTTCAGGTGCGACACGACGCCGCCGCTGGTCGAGTGGTCCTTGAAGATCTGGTTGACCGGATAGGTGTCGGGCAGCTTGTAGACGCTCGGCGAGAGGTTGAGGATGTTGCGGTTGCCGCCGGCGGGGAGTGCGTTGACCGCCTTGCCTTTCACCTCGTCGTAGCGCCAGCCAAGGGTGGGGATGATGGCTTCGTTCCAGAGGAAACCCTGCCAAGAGCCGGCGTAGGACTTCGTTTCGCGCAGCGTCATCTGCGAGCGCGTGAGGAGGCGGAGGTCCTTGCCATCGTCGTAGCGCATCAGGGTCATCGGGTAGTTGGTCCAGCCGCGGTAGTTGGCGGGATTGGACGCCTGCGTGAGCTGGGCCGTGCTCTCGGGATTCGGCAGGCCGTTGAACACGCCGTAGAGATTGGCGGGGACGTTCCACGGATCGCCGAACGGCACGTTGAAATTCGTCCACTGCGGATCGAACACGTAGGCGCCGCCGTCGGCGAGGCGGACGGGGGCCTTGATGCCGGAGATGGCGGCGCCGGCCGCGGCGGTGCGGTTGACGATCGACGGCCCGAGGTAGATGAACGCGAGCGGTCCGCGATCGGTGATGCTGGAGCCGAGGCCGTCGGTGCCGTTCCAGTAGCCGGCCCATTCACGGCTGTTGGCGTTCTCGATCCAGCCGCGGGTCTCGGTGAAGAATTCCTCGCCGCTGTAGACCCCGTTGAAGCGGTGCTTGCCGAGCAGTTTCACCAGGAACTCGTTCTTGAGCAGGTCGCGGGAGCGGAGCTCGGCGAAGAGGGAGGCGCGCACGTATTCGCGATCGCTGCGATAGTTGCTGCCGCTGCCGCCGCTGTTGGACGAAACGAAGGGCCGGCCGAAGTTGGGATTGGTGATGCTGGTCGTGCCGTTGGCGCCGGAAACGTAGTAGTCCGGGAAGTTCTTCAGGAGATCGACGCTGAGCGTCGGCGCCCAGCCGAGCATGGACGTGCCGCCGCTCTTGTATTTCTGGCGATCGTAGGCGACCTCGATGCCGACGCGGTCGCGCCAGCCGGTCTGGGAAAGCGAGATGTTGTAGGCATCCCACCGCTGGAATTCGGACTTCGTGTCGCCGTCGATCAGGATGTTGTTGAAATCGAAGACCGAGGAATCGAGCAGCGACTGCTGGCGATATTGGCCGTATTGGGCGTTGGGGAGATTGGCGCCCACGGCGGCCTGGGGCAGGCCGGCGACGGCGTAGAAATTGTCGTTGGTGCGCTTGTTGAGGAGGCCGACGGCGGCGCCGGAGAAGCCGCCGGTGGCGTTGCGGGCGCCGGCGTTGATCCAGCCGCCCATGATGCGGTAGAGCTGGTTGGTCTGGCCATCGATCGTCCAGTAGGGCTGCTGGGCGTTGACGAGGTTGCTGAGCCACGGGTGATAGTTCACGGTGGCGGACTGGATCAGGCCGCGGCCGTCGCCGGCGACGACGTTGTCGGAGCGCCAGGGATCGTAGGGATTGTTGACGGCGAGCTTGCCGAGGCCGCCGAAGGGATTGTCCGCCGAGACGGCGCGCGGGCGGAACCAGGCGGAGAGATTGTCGTTGGGCGTGACGGTGCGCGGCCGGTTGGCGCGGACGTCGCCGTTCTCATACTTCGCCTTGATCGTGGTGTGAAACGCGGGGTTGTTGAAGAGCTGCGGGTCGAAGCGCAGCGCGCCGTAGAGGCGGCGGTTGTCCTCGAAGGCCGGGGCCTGCCGGAATTTCTCGCTGCTGCGGAGGGCGTCCACGCGGAGGGCGAGCTTCTTGGGGATGATCGGCACGTTGAAATCGAGCGCGCCGCGCACGGTGCCGTAGGAGCCGAGGCGCGCCTCGACGGAGCCGAACCGGCGGTATTCCGCGTTGCGGGTAGTGGCATTGACGATACCGGCCGGGCTGCCGAGGCCGAACAGGATGGAGTTCGGTCCGCGCTGGATGTCGATGCGCTCGATCGAATAGAAATCCCACGGGATGTCGGAGACGAAGAAGTCGCGGGAGTTGTCGGCGGCGGCGAGACCGCGCACGCGCTGGGCGCCCTGGGGCGAGCGCAGGGTGCCGGTCTCGTCGACGCTGGTGCCGTTGCCCAAGCCCGCGTAGGTGCCGCGCGTGCCGGCGACCTCGGTGTTGGCCGTGTATTGCAGGAGCGTGGTGACATCGGTCGCGCCGACATCGATCAGAAATTCCTTGGTGATGACGGAGATCGCCCCGCCGACGTCCGCGAGGTTCGTCCGGATGCGGGTGCCGGCGAGCGTCTCGGTCGCCTGGTAGCCCTTGTCTTTCGTGGAGGTGACTTCGAACGGCGTGAGCTGGACGGGATCGTCGCCCTCCGGGGCGGCGGGTTTGGGGGCGGTTTGCGCCGAGGCGAAGACGGCGCCGAGCAGGGCGGCACCGACGGCCGTCGCTCGCGGCATGACACGTGAGGCGGTTTTCATGGTAGGGGAGGGAGGGTGTTGGCTGGGCGACAGACTGGGGCGGGGCGCGGGCCGGGGCCGTGCAGAGGCCACCGGGCCGGACGAGGCAGGGGAGGACGAAAGGGGGAGGGAATCGTCGGCAGCTACCAACAGTGCGCCCGGGGCGGCCGCAAAAAGTTCGTTAGTCTAACTGTAGCCGAGGCCGGAGGGCGGCCGGTGCGCTACAGTTAGCCCGACGATATTTTTGCGCCGTGCTGCGGCCGCGCCGACTTATCACGCCGCCCGCTCCGGCGCAGTCGTCCGCGCCGGCGGGCGTGGTCCGCCCGCCGGATCTTCCGTGTCTCCCGCCATGCCTTCCTCGTCTGCCGCCGTCGTGAATCCGCCCCGGTCCGTCCCGGCGGCGGTGGCGTATCCGTTTCTCAATGCCGAGCTGCCGCCCGGCGTCCGCCTCGACGATCTCGTCGCGCGGCTGACGCTGCCGGAGAAGATCAACCAGCTCGTGCACGAGAACAACGCGATCGAGCGGCTCGGGGTGCCGGCCTACAACTGGTGGAACGAGGCCTGTCACGGCGTGGGCCGGGCCGGCCGGGCCACCGTGTTCCCGCAGGTGATCGGGCTCGCGGCCACCTGGGACCGCGCGCTGGTGCACCGCGTCGCGAGCGTGATTGCGGACGAGGCGCGGGCGAAGCACCACGCGGCGGCGGCGGCCGGGCGGCGCGGGCAGTATCAGGGTCTCACGTTCTGGACGCCGAACGTGAACATTTTCCGCGACCCGCGCTGGGGGCGCGGGCAGGAGACGTTTGGCGAGGATCCGTTTCTCACCGGCGAGCTCGGCGTCGCGATGGTGCGCGGGCTGCAGGGCGACGATCCGGCGCACCTGAAGGTCGCGGCGTGCGCGAAGCATTTCGCGGTGCACAGCGGCCCGGAGGCGGAGCGGCACACGTTCGATGCGCGGCCGACGCCGAAGGATCTGGCGGAAACCTATCTCCCGGCATTCGCGCGGCTCGTGGACGCCGGTGTCGAGGCCGTGATGGGTGCCTACAACCGCGTGCACGGCGAACCCGCGTGCGCGAGCAGCCTGCTCCTGGGCGACATCCTCCGCGGGCGCTGGGGCTTCCAGGGGCACGTGGTCAGCGACTGCGGGGCGGTCGATGATTTTCACGCGCACCACGGGGTCACGCGCCACGCCGCCGAGTCCGCCGCGCTCGCGGTGCGGGCGGGCTGCGACCTCAACTGCGGCTGCACCTACAACGACCTGACGGTCGCGGTGCGGGACGGGCTGATCGGCGAGGCGGAGATCGACGTCGCGCTCCGCCGGCTCCTCGCGACGAAGTTCCGGCTGGGGCTCTTCGATCCGCCGGGCCGCGGGCCGTTCGCGCAGCTCTCGACCGCGATCGTCGACTCGCCCGCGCATCGGGCGCTCGCCCGTCGGGCGGCGGCGGAATCGATCGTGCTGCTGAAAAACGCGGGCGGCGTGCTGCCCCTGCGCGCCGATCCGGCGAGCCTGCTGCTCGTCGGGCCGAACGCCGCGAACCTCAACGCCATGCTCGGCAACTACGCCGGCTTCAGCGCGCAGGTCGTGACCATCGCCGAGGGGATCGCGGAGCGGCTCGATGAGAATTCGATCTTTGAATACCGCGCCGGCTGTCCGCTGCTGCACCGGCCGCCGCCCGGGTTGAACTACACCTTCGGCACGGCGGACGGCATGGAGGTCGTCATTGCGGTGCTCGGTCTCGACCCGACCCTCGAGGGCGAGGAGGGCGACGCCGTGGCGTCGCTGTCCGGCGGCGACCGCACGACGATCGAGCTGCCGGAGGTGCAGCGGGAGTTCCTGCGCGAGCTGCGGCAGCACGCGAAGAAGCTGATTTTGATCCTCACGGGCGGAGGCGCGCTGGCGGTGCCGGAGGAGCACGAGTGCTGCGACGCGGTGCTGCTGGCGTGGTATCCGGGATGCGAGGGCGGCCGCGCGGTGGCCGACCTGCTGTTCGGCGACGTGTCGCCGTCCGGCAAGCTCCCGGTGACCGTGCCGCGCCGCACGGCCGATCTGCCGGAGTTCAGCGACTACCGGATGCGGGGCCGCACGTATCGGTTTGCCGAGGTCGAGCCGCTGTATCCGTTTGGCTTCGGCCTCGGCTACGGCCGGCTGCGCTACGACCGGCTGGACCTGGGCTCGCCGCAGTTGCGGCGCGGCGAGGTGCTCACGCTGCGCACCCTGGTCACCAACGGGAGCGAGTGCGACGTGGAGGAGGTCGTGCAGTGCTACGTGCTCCCGCCGCCGGGGCCCGATGCGCCCCGCGCGACGCTGGTCGATTTCCGCCGCATCCTGCTTCCGGCGGCGGCGACGGTGCTCGTGGAATTCCGGCTCGAGGACTCGGTCTTCCTCCAGGTCGACGCCGCGGGCGAGCCCGCGTGGATTCCGGGGCGTTACGGACTCAGCGTCGGTTCCGCGTCGCCTGGCGAACGGGCCCTGGCCCTGGGCGCGCCGGTGCCGGCGACGGCGGCGGTGCAAGTCGTCTGAGGTCCAGCCCGGCACGCGAGATTTCGGGAACTTCGGGCCCGGGACGGAGTTCTCCGTTCGGGTCCATGCGTATCCCGCCCCTTGCCTTTGCGTTCGCGCTCTGCGGCGCGCACGTAGCCGCAGCGGAGAACGCGACGAAGGCAGCCCCGCCGCCGGCGCCGGTGGTGGCTTCAGAGCAGCGGCCGGCGATCTTCGCCCCGCAGCCGGCGAAGAAGGCCCCGCCGAAGCAACTTCCGACGCGGCGGCCGACGCTGCCGCCGGCCGGGGCGCAGACGCGCCGCGCGATTTCGCCGGAGGTGGCGGCGAATCTCTCGGAGGTGGCGAGGCGTGCGGCGGCGGCGAACGCGCCGACTGCGCCGCCGCCGGTCGCGCCGGGGGACGCCTCAGACGCGTTGCAACTCGATCCGTTCATCGTGAACGAGGAGAAGGACCCTGCGTTCAAGGCGCGCGACATGCTGACGCCGGAAGGCCGACTGGCGCTGGCGCACCTGTTGAGCCCCGGACTGAAGCTGGGCCGGGTTCGGCTCGGCAACGACGACGTCGCACTGGGGATCCTCGAGGAGGAACTCGCAGCGCAGCGCCGCCATGAACTCGTCGAGTTGAAGGGCGTGTTGTCGGCCGGCGGCGTGAAGCCGCCGCCGGAGGTGCTGCGCAAGATCGACGAGGCGAGAATGCGGAACAACGAGTGGGCGGCGCAGAAGCCAGGCACGCCCTTTCGCGAGCCGCGATAGGGGAACGTTTGCCGGTCAGGGCTGGGTCGGTTTCGGCCGCTCCCACGGCCGCACCGGTGTGATGTGTTCATCGCCCTCCACGCGCCGCCGGTCACCGCGGTGCCACCAGTAAAAGATCTGCGCGGCCACGAAAATCGCAGAGAAGGTCGAGGTGCCGATCCCGACGAGAAACGTGAACGAGAGGTCGCGCAGCACGCCGCCGCCCCAGACGAAAAGCGCGAGCGCGGCGAGGAACGTGGTGCTCGCCGTCATGATCGTGCGCGCGAATACCTTTCGCAGCGCGTCGTTCACCACGGTGCGGAGCGAGCCGGAGGGGTTGAGCTTCAGCTCCTCGCGGATGCGGTCGAAGACGACGACGGTCTCGTTGATCGAGTAACCGGCGATGCAGAGCAGCGCGGCGACCATCGGGGCGTTGAACTGCCGGCCGGTGAGGACGAAAACGCCGACGGTCATGAACAGGTCGTGCAGGGTCGCGACCATCGCGCCGACGCCGTAGCCGAACTCGAAGCGGAAGGCGATGTAGAGCAGAATCACCAGCATGGATACGCCGACGGCGAGCAGGGCGTTGAGCTGGGTTTCGCGGCCGACGGACGCGCCGACATGCGTCTGGCCGGCGTGCTCGGGTCCCGACTCGGGAAATGCCGCCTGCAGGGCTGCGAAGAGGGTGCCGGCCTGGCCCCCGGGGGTCTGCAGATTGAGGACCTCGCGGCTGCCGTCTGCGAGGCGTGCGGTGGTGAGCCCGAGGTCGGTGATGCCGTGGGCGGCCGCAAGCTGGCGGATGGCGTCGTCCGGCGGCGGGGTCTGGCGGAATTGCACACTGACGACATCGCCGCCGGTGAAATCGACGCCATAGATCGCGGCGCCCCGGTGGAAAACGACCGCGAGGCCGAGCAGCACGACGACCCAGGAGGCGGCGAATGCGGGCTTGCCCCATTTGACGAAGTCGAGGCGCCATTCGCCGATCAGCCGCCGGAAGGTGATCCGCCGGAGCCGGCCGGAGTCGATCAGCAGATCGAGCAGGAGGTGTCCGGTGATGAGCACAGAAAACAGGGTCGAGAGGACACCGATCAGCAGCGTCACGCCGAAGCCGCGGATGGGACCGTGGCCGAGCCAGATCATGATGACGCAGATGAGGAGTTGCACGAGGTGCGCGTCGAGGATCGTCGCGAGGGCCTTGCGGAAGCCGGTCGGGTGCGCGGCCACGAGCGGGTGGCCGGCGGCGAGTTCCTCGCGCATGCGTTCGTAGACGAGAATGTTGGCATCCACCGCCATGCCGATGGTGAGCACGATGCCGGCGAGGCCTGGCAGCGTCAGGGTGACGCCGATACCCGCCATCGCGCCGGCGATGAGGAGCAGG
>CAZENI010000382.1:0-8262 GCA_964513055.1 uncultured Opitutus sp. | reverse complement strand
TCCGGCACGTATCCGGATTGCTGGGCCAGCGCCTGGATGCGCGCCCGCGTCGCGCGGCCGATGCTCGGATGATTGCGCAACGCGAGCGACACCGCCTGCACGCTCACTTCCGCCGCGGCGGCCAGCGTGCGCAGGGTGACGCGCCCGGTCGGGGCGGGGGGCGCGGAAGGGCGGGGCATGTCCTTTACGTTAAAGTGTCCCGTGCCTTGCGGGTCAAACGCCCCGCACAAAAATCCCTCCGCTCTCCCGAACCCTCCTTGACCCCGGCTCCTATGACCCCACGCGGTCTTCCCGTCCCTTCCGCCGCCCTGTTCGTCGCCGCGCTTGCGCTCGCGCTCGGCCTCGCGGCCCTGGTCCGTCCTCTGTCGGCGCAGGCCGCCGCGCCGGCCGCCGCCGCTACCTTCGGCGTCTTCGAACAGGCCACCGACGTCGGCACGATCACGCTCGCGGGCGCCTCGGAATTCTCGCCTGCGACCGGCCAGTATCGCATCACCGGCAGTGGCGCGAACATCTGGGCGAAGACGGACGCGTTTCACTTCCTCTGGAAAAAGCTCTCCGGTGATCTCGTGATTGCGATGGACGCCACCTGGCCGAGTCCGGGCAAGGACGCGCACCGCAAGGTCTGCGCGATGGTGCGCGCGGGGCTCGAGCCCGACGCCCCCTACGTCGATGTCGCCGTCCATGGCGACGGCCTGATCGAACTCCAATACCGCAAGGAGAAAGGCGGCGACACGTTTGGCGTCCGCACGCCGATCAAGGCGCCCGCGACTGTGAAGCTCGAACGCGACGGCGATGTGTTCACCGTCTCCGTCGCGAAGGATGGCGGCGCGTTCCAGCCTGTCGGCGCCGTGTCGCTCGCGCTGCCCGATCCCGTTCAAGTCGGCCTCGCCGTCAGCGCGCACAACGCCACCGTCCGCGAGACCGCGCTCGTCTCGAACCTCGTCTTGAAAAACCGCGTCGCGCAGCCCGGCGAGAAGCGCGTGCGCGAGACCAGCCTCGAGACGCTCGTCGTCGCGACGGGCGAGCGGAAACTCATTCACCGCGAGCGCTCCCTCTTCGAGGCGCCCAACTGGTCGCGCGACGGAAAACAGTTTCTCATCAACCGCGCCGGCGGCATCTACACGATTCCGGTGGCCGGCGGCGAACCGCAGCGGCTCAACACCGGCGCCGTCGAACGCAACAACAACGACCACGGCCTCTCCTTCGACGGGAAGTGGCTCGCGCTCAGTTCGGGCGGCGGCCCGGAGGGCTCGCGGATCTACGTGGTGCCCGCGACCGGCGGCGAGCCGCGGCTCGTGACGCCGACGGGGCCGTCGTATTGGCATGGCTGGTCGCCCGACGGCCAGACGCTCGTCTACTGCGCGCGGCGCAACGGCAACTTCGACATCTACCGCATCCCGACGGCGGGCGGCGCCGAGGAGCGCCTTACCACCGCCGACGGCCTCGACGACGGCTGCGAGTTCACCGCCGACGGCACGAAGATCTATTTCAATTCCGAGCGGACCGGCGTGATGCAGATCTGGCGGATGAACCCGGACGGCTCCGCGCAGGAGCAGGTCACGACCGATCCGAACTTCGGCGACTGGTTCCCGCACCCGTCGCCCGACGGAAAGTCCCTCGTGTTTCTCTCCTTCGACAAAGCCGTGAAGGGCCATCCCGCGAATCAGAACGTCGTGCTGCGCCTGATGCCGCTCGCCGGCGGCAAGCCGAAGGTCATCGCCACGCTCTTCGGCGGGCAGGGCACGATCAACGTCCCGTCCTGGTCGCCCGACAGCACCCAGATCGCCTTCGTCAGTTATCGTCACGTCCTGCCCTGAAACCTCCGCTTCGCCTTTTCCCCGCATGCACTCCTTCCTGAACCGCCGCCAGTTCCTCGGCCGATCCGCCCTCCTGTCCCTCGGTCTCGCGACCGCCGGCAGCCTTCTCCGCCCGGGCAGCCTGCTCGGCGCCGAGCCGGTCAAACGCCCGGGCGGCCCGCGCCTCAAGATCGGCCTCAACGCCTACTGCTTCGATCCGCTGCTGCGCGAGAACCTGAAGGACGCCGCGAAGGGCATGAGCCTCTTCGATGTGCTCGACTACTGCGCCGCCGAGAACGTCGACGCGATCGATCCGACGGGCTACTATTTTCCCGGCTATCCCGAGGTGCCGCGCGACAAGTTCCTCAACGATTTCAAGCGCCGCGCCTTCGACCTCGGCCTCGACATCAGCGGCACCGGAATCAAGAACGACTTCGCCTCGCCCAACGCCGCCGCCCGCGCCAAGGACGTCGAGCGCGCCAAGCAGTGGATCGAGGCGGCCGCGCGCATGGGCTCGCCGGTGTTGCGCGTCTTCGCCGGCCCGGTTCCGCCGAAGCCGCACACGTGGGACGAGGCTGCGAAGTGGATGGCCGACGCGCTGCACGCGTGCGTCGAGCACGGCGCGAAATACGGCGTGATCGTCGGCCTGCAGAATCACGGTGACATGCTCCAGACCGCCGACGAATGCCTGAAAGTCCTCGGCATGGTGAAGTCGCCGTGGATCGGCCTGATCCTCGACACCGGCAACTTCCTCACGCCCGATCCCTATGCCGACATCGCGCGCGTGATCCCCGTCACCGTGAACTGGCAGATCAAGGAACTCCTGCTGAGCAACAAGGGCCCGAAGACCGACCTGCCGAAGCTCGTGCGCATCATCCGCGCGGGCGGCTATCGCGGTTACATTCCAATCGAGACGCTGACGCTCAAGGGCGTGCCCTACGACCCCCGCGCGCGTGCGAGCGAGTTGCTCGCCGGCCTGCGCGCCGCGCTCGCGCAGACGGCGTAGTCGATTCGCCGCGCTCCCGCACTTTACCACCCCGTCCACTCCGTCGGCGCCTGCTTCGCTCGCTCGGCGAAATAGGCCGCCCAAAAAAATCCCCGTCAGACATCAACCAAGGCTACTGCCATGCCCACCTCCCAACCCTCCGTCTCCGTGCTCCTCGTCGCCGCCAGCCTCGGGTTCGCGGCCCTCGCCCGCGGCCAGGCCGTTGCACCGCCCCGGCCCGCCGCCGGCGCCACCGCCACGGACAACTCCGAGCCGGTCAAACTCGCGGACTTCACCGTCTCGACTGATCGCGACGTCGGTTATTACTCGGCCGACACCGCCGCCGGCTCCGTCCTCGCCGGCAAACCCGTCAAGGAACTCGCCCTCTCGATCTCGATCGTGAACCGCGAGCTGCTCGACGATCTGCAGACGATGAACATCGCTGAGGCGCTGCAGTTCTCCGCGTCGTTCAGCCCGGAGTCGGGCCTCGTCCGCGGCCACGGCGCGCAGATGAACGCCGAGGGGCAGTTCACCAACCGCGTCGGCAACAGCACCAACGGCGTGCCCGAGTCCGGCGCGGTCGAGCGCATCGAGCTGATCAAGGGTCCGCCCTCGGTGCTGATGAGTTCCGCCTCCGCCGGCGGCGCGGTGAACATCACGCCGAAGCGCCCGCGCGGCGCCAACTTCGCCGAGGCCGAGTATCAATACGGCAACTACCAGACGCGTTACCGCGTGGAGGGGAACCGCCGGCTCACGCCCAAACTCGCCACGCGCGGCGGCATCCAGTTCACCGAGGCTGACTTCAACGGCGGCTCGCTCTTTGGCCAGTCGAACCTGCCGGAGTTCGACCGCGACCGCCGGCTGCTGATCTTCAACTCGACCGAGTGGCGGCCGCTGCCCGACACCGTCTTCGGCGTCGATGTCGAACAGGTGCGCGACCGCTCGCGCGCCGGCAACCGCACCGCGCTGCGCTTCGCCACCGTCACGCGCAACGGCCAGGCCGTGCGCCTCCCGTGGTATCTCGCCTACAATGTCCCGCTCAACTGGTCGATCACCGGCCCCGGCATCGAGGCCGGCAAGGATCACCGCTACATCACCGCGCGCTGGACGCAGAAGTGGGGCGCCCATTTCCGCACCGAGGGCAACGTCTACAACCAGTGGTATAACGAGACGACGCTCGCCGGAAACCAGAACGTCGAGGAGTCCCTCACGGCCCCGGGCCTCGCCGGCCTGCGCGCGATGCGCGTCTCCAGCTACGACCGCACCCAGACCGCGCAGCGCACCACGCAACTGGCGTTCCGCGGCCTCTTCGACTACGCCCTCCGCGAGACCAAGCACCAGTTCATCGCGAAGTATAACTACTACACGTTCTACACCGACGCGCAGAGCTATCGCGCCTACGCCGCCGGCACGAACCCGCTCACCGGCCTCACCGCCGCCAACGAGATCAAGGGGACCTGGTTCCAGATTGAGGGCGCCACCCGCGCGCAATTCGACGGCGCCGATCGCCGCTACCCCACGAACCTCGGCTACCTCTGGCGCTACACGCAGGACGCCCACGACAACCCGCGCCGCCATCAGGGCAACCTCATCTACACCGGCGAGTATCCGACGCGCATCGGCACCTTCTTTCCGCTCGCGGGCATTTCCTATCACAGCCAGATCGAGAGCTACCAGACGCGTTACGCGCTCGCCGGCGGTGTGCTCACCAACCCGCGCACGCTCGGCCGGCCGCACCGCTGGGGCAGCGCGCCGAGCGCGGGCGTCGTCTACCAGATCAACCCCGCGATCGGCTTCTTCGGCAGCATGCTCGAGTCGTTCCAGGTGCCGACGAATTCCAACTCGTTCAACGAACTCCTGCCCAACCGCGAGGGCGTGAGCTACGAGGCCGGCGTGAAGCTCGACCTCTACGACCGCAAGATCACCGGCACGATCAGCGTCTTCGACACCACCGACAAGAACCGCTCCGTGACCGACTCGAGCGCGTTCAACGTCAACACCCGCGACGTCAACGGCCTCGGCCCGCGCGATGCCGGTTTCAACCCCGACGCGCTCGCGCCAAACACTCCGCGCGGCGACACCGTCGCGGTCGGCGAATACAATTCGAAGGGCTGGGACTTCGAGGTCACCCTCGCGCTCGCGCGCGGCCTGCAGGCGACGCTCTCCGCCACCTTCGTCGACGCCGGCGTGACCGCGGATCCGAATCCGAGCTTCGTCGGCCAGAAGAACGGCGGCTTCGCCGAGCGCAACTACGCCGCGCTGGCGAACTACCGCTTTCCGGGCGGGAAGCTCAAGGGTCTCTCCGTCGGCGGCGGCTACCGCTACACGTCGGACCGCTACCTCAGCCGCGTGCGCCAGTTCACCACCGTCGTCGGCTCGCCCTTCGTTGACTACTGGCAGCCGTCGGCCCGCTCGCTGTTGTTCTTTTCCAAATACGTTTTCAAGGCCGGCCGGCGCGACGCGTGGGTGCAGTTCAATGCCGACAATCTCCTGAAATCGAAGCGCTACATCAACGAGACCGCCTTCACCAATCTCAACATCTACGGCATCGAGACGCCCGTCACCTGGCGCGTGACGACGGGCGTGCGCTTCTAGGCTCCATGAGGCCACACTCAGAGGGCCTCCAACCAGGCCTGCCGTAGGAGCGCGCTTGCGCGCGATGGGGTGCGGCGGTTCCGAGCGAACAAGTCGGCGAAATCGCCCGCAAGCGGGCTCCTACCTTCCGAGGCGGGGCCCTTTTAGATGCCTTCTCAGCCCGGCGGCCTGGCGGACGCCTCACGGTGGCGGCTCGAAACGGAAACGGTAGTAGAACCGGCCGTTCGGCGCGGCGTCGCCCTGATCGTAGGCGTGCATCGGATCGGCGGCGATGTCGCACCGGTCCGTCCACTTGAACTCCAGCGCAAAGCCGCCCGCCGGCAGCCCGAGGTCGCCGCGCGCGAGGCTCAGTTCGACTTGCGAACCACGCACCGCCACGCGCGCGGCGCCGAGTGCCCGCCAGACCTGCGGCGCCGTGCGCTGCTCGAGCACGGCGGTCTCGCCGCGGCGATTGACTGCATAGCTTTCGTCGCCGATCCGCAGCCAGAGCGTGAGCCCGTCGGGCAGGGTGCGGCCGGGGAGCGGCGCCGCCGTCTCGAGCCGGAAATGGACGTGCGTCGCATCGCACGCCGCCTGCGCGCCCGTGAGGTCGTGGCGCCCGCTCGCGTTTTCGTAGCGCGCGATCCGGCCCCAGCCGTGGTGATCGCGCGGCGCGATGTCGCCGGCGTCGTCGTGATACGTCGCCGCGACGGGCGTCCAGTCCGCGAAGTCGCCGTCGATCGCGATCCGCGAGAACGCGCGCGCCACCGGCGCCGGGCGCGCGCCCTTGAAGCGGCGGATCTCCGAAACGAGTTGCAGGTAGTAGTTGTCGGCGAAGCCGCCGCGCATCGGCTCGAGGTCGCGGCTGAACTCGGCGTTGTAGGCGTCGACGAAATACGTCTCCCCTCTCTGGATCGGCCGCCCGAGCATCTGCTTCGAGCGTCCGTCGGTGAAGCGCATCGCGACCCATTCGTTCCAGCCGGTGACAAACACGAACTCCGGGTCGACCGCGTGGGCCCGCGCCCATTGCTCGGTGAAATAGATCCCCTCGCCGGAACGCTCCGCGCCCGGCGGCGGCTGCCGGCCCGCCTGGTGGCTGCGGCCGATGTTCGACATCGGGTGCTGCGCGACCGCGACGGCGACCTGCTCGGGCCGGTCCGGCGATTCGTGCCAGCCGAAGTTCTGCGGCGTGTGGTCGAGCCACGGCCATTTGTCGCGCCCGTCGCCGAACCACACGCCCGGCTTTCCGCGCGTCCACGCCCACGACTCG
Source organism: uncultured Opitutus sp. (assembly GCA_964513055.1). Lineage (GTDB taxonomy): Bacteria > Verrucomicrobiota > Verrucomicrobiia > Opitutales > Opitutaceae > ER46. The sequence goes on along the minus strand of CAZENI010000382.1, from coordinate 1,637 downwards.
CGCACGGAGAAGAACGCGCGCTGCGCCGGCGTCAGCTCGGCGGGATTCGCGAGGAGGAGCGGCCGGCCTTTCCAGAAAAACCAGAGGTCGCGGTGATGGCCGGGCGCGTAGAAATCGTCGAAGAGCTTCGCCGCGACCTTCGGCGTGGCGGAGTGCAGGAGAAACGAGATCGCCGGCGTGCTGCGGCCCCGCGCCCGGAGCGCGGCAAACTCGGCCGCGATCACCCGCACCGTCGGCAGGTAGGCGCGCGCGTTGGTGACGTCGAAGAACACCACGTCGACGCCGGCGTCGGCGAGAAGCTGCGCGTGCTTCCGGATCACCCACGTGTCGTTCGAGACGTAGTAGCCGAAATGCGGCTCGGCCCAGTGGTGAAACGCGCCCGGCGGTCCGTAGGCCGGGGCCGCCGGGTTCGCGGCGAGGAGCCGGCTGAGGTCGTAGGGGCTCGCGGTGTCGGCGGCCGTGGGCGGCCGCACGCTCTCGTCGGGCGTGCCCTGGTTGCGATCGTAGCCGTGCGCGCCGAGCCAGAGGAAATAGAAGATCCCCACGTAGCGGCCCGCGCGCGGCGCCGGGGCGACGCCCGCCTCGCTCACGCGCCGGCCGAGCGCATCGGTCGCCGCCCACGTGTCGGCGTGGTTCGCCGGCCAGAGTTGCGGCGTCGTCGGTGCGGCGGGCTGCGCCCGCGCGGGTCCCACGAGCATCAGGCCGAGGAGCAGGCCGCGAAGTCGGGAGAGCGGGCGCATGACGTTGCGAGGCAGGGGAACCAGCGCGCCGCCGACACGCCAGCCGATTCCGGCGCGAGCGGAGGGCGCACGGAAGGTTTTTGTTTTTTGACCGGATTCGCCGGATTTCAAACCGGGATTGAGGAACCTCTGAACAATCGCCCGAGTGCGTTCGCTTCCGTTCCGGTCGTCGCACGTTTCATTTCTTTGACAGGATTTACCGGATTAAAGACAGGATTTTCAGGACCGATCAAAGCCCAGGAGTTTCGATCGCGGCGTGATCGGCGGCGGAGGACGAAGAATCCTGTAAATTCCGGTTCGAAATCCTGTCCATCCTGTCCGAAAAAAGGCCTGTTCGACCGAGCTCACAGGTCGACGTCGCTTCAAACTGAATTCCTCAGGGTTTTTTTCAGGACGTGCGTTCGTATGCCGAAAGGCTGGTCTGGCGCGGGATCGTCGATCGCTTTTCCTGAAAATCCTCGGATTGAATCCCGTGGATCCTGTCCAAAAAACTGATCGCCGGCCGCTCCTCGGGCGCGCGCCCGCCGCCCCGGCGTTCGGCCACGGATCCGTCGTTGGTCGCTTTCTCCGTGAGTTTTTCCGCGCATGGGCCATATCCGACCGGGTCTACGCATGCTGCCCGTCCGCGCCATCCTTCTAGCCCTGTTGTGTTGTGCGGCCCTGCAGGCGCAGACGGCGACGATCACGCCGGCCCGGACCACTTACTCGACCAGTGGCGGGAGCCTGGCGTTCACCGTCTCGATTTCCTATTTCGAGGCGACGTCCAGCGTTTCCTCGGCCGGCTTCCGGCTGACGGCGCCCGCCGGCTGGAGCTTCGCGTCGGCCGAGGGCCCGAGCCGGCCGCAGGTGTTTCCGGCGACAGGCGCGACGGCGACACTCGAGTTTGCCTTCACCACC
>CAZENI010000381.1:0-8337 GCA_964513055.1 uncultured Opitutus sp. | reverse complement strand
CGTCATGTTCGGGATGTCGAACGCCTCGTAGCCGAGATAGCTGAGGAATTTGCCCGCGGTGATCGTGGAGCCGCCGCCGACGTCGACCGTGGCGTAGGCGTCGAGGACGGTGACGTCGCTCGGGGCGCCCGGCTGGTAGTAGAGGCTGATGACGCCGGTGACGGGCTTGAAGTTCGTCGTGAACAGGGTCTTGACCGCATCGAGGTCAAAGCGATCGGTCGCCGGACCGGGATCCGGGTCGGTGATGCGATACGATCCCACGGCGTATCCGCTGACCGAGAGGCTGTCGTTAACTTTGACGTCCGCGAAGGCAGTCAGCGAAGCGGCGAGCGTGAGTCCGGCCGCGAGTTTGTAGCGTGTATTCATTGGCTGTTGATGAGGTTGGTGTGGGCTACCGGGCATGAACCCGGTCCCTCGCCTCGTTTAGCAGCAACCTTGCCAAGGCCGGGAATCTCCCGGGGTCTATGACATAGAAGCTCCCCATCTGGCCTGAAGATTGCTCATGCTATCCATCGATTTCCTTCATGGGAGATCGTCGTTCGAAGAAAATAACCTATGAAAACCAAACTCCTCCTCGTCTCTCTCAGCCTCCTGGCGGCCGGCTCGCCGGGACTGCTCGCGCAGGCTCCACTGCCCGCTCCCGGCGCCGCGCCCGCGGTGTCCGTCACCGCCTCGGCGTCAGTGGTTTCCCAATACATGTTTCGCGGCCAGCGGCTCGGCGCCGCGGCGCTGCAACCGGCGGTGGAAATCGCGGCCGGCGACCTCACGGCCGGCGTGTGGGCCAGCACGCCGTTCGATGGCGACAAGGTGCCGGACAGCTCGGACCCCGAGATCGATGTCTACGGCTCCTACACGTTCAAGCTGAGCGACGCGGCCACGCTGGTGCCCGGTTTCACCTCGTATCACTACCCAAAGGCGCCGAAGAGCCTGGGGCTCTACAAGTGGACGTTCGAGCCGAGTGTCGCGCTCAACTACACGGTGCAGGGCCTGAAGCTCACGCCGAAGCTCTACTATGACTTCACGCTGGAAGGCGCGACGCTGGAGCTGACGGCGTTCTATGCGCTGCCGCTGAAGGACATCGGGTCCGAGCTCGATTTCGTGGCGACGGCGGGCACCTACAAGCTCAAGGAGGCGGCCAACGACGTGTCGCCGGCGGTGAAGGCGTGGGGCGACTACTGGCTGGTGGGCGTCTCGATGCCCTTCCAGATCAGCAAGGAGTCGAAGCTCACGGCCGGGTTCGCCTACACGGAAGGCACCAACGCCTACACCAAGGCCGGCAACACGCCGCGCTCGCCGAACGGCCTGGCGGTCGGCCGCGGCGTGGTGACGGTCAGTTACTCCTACGCGTTCTGAGCCGGCCGGCTGCCGGCTGACGCACGAGGCCCGCGCCGCCTGGCGCGGGCCTTTTTGTTTGCAGTTCCAGCACAGTGGTCGCCGAACGCGTAACGCTCCTACCGCGTCCGCGGTAAAATCTAACTGGATTCCCGCGCGCACGTGCGCGAACGTAGCCGGCTATGAAAGTCGGCATCGTCGGCGCCTCGGGCTACTCCGGGGAAGTGTTGGTCAAACTCCTGCTCGGCCACCCGCGCGTCACGCTCGCGGCGGTCACGTCGCGCAGCCAGGCGGGCAAGGCGCTCGCGGCGGTCATCCCGTCGGTGCGCGGCGCCGATCACGGGCTGCGTTTCACCGACTCCGATCCGGCGGCGTTGGCGGCGGGCGACATCGACCTGTTTTTCCTCGCCCTGCCGCACGGCGCGGCGGCGACCTACGCGAAGGCTCTGGTGGCGGGCGGCAAGCGCGTGATCGATCTCAGCGCCGACTTCCGGATCGCGGACCTCGCGACCTACCAAAAATATTACGGCGAACACCACGCGCCCGAGCTGCTGCCGAGCGCGCGTTTCGTGCTGCCGGAGCTGACGCCGCCGGCGTGGAAGACGGAGGCGAAACTGATCGCCGCCCCCGGCTGTTACCCGACGAGCATCCTCGTGCCGCTGGTGCCCCTGCTGAAGGCGGGCGTCATCACGCGCGAGCACATCGTGGCGAATTCCTACAGCGGTGTCAGCGGCGCGGGCAAGAAGGCGGAGGACATGTATCTGTTCGTCGAGCGCGCCGAGAGCATCAAGGCCTACGGCCTCGCGAAACACCGCCACCTTGCCGAGATCGAGGAGCAGCTCGCGCTGCACACCGGGGCGAAGACGATTATCCAGTTCAACCCGCACCTGGCCCCGATGCGGCGCGGCATCGCGACGACGATCACGGTGCCGGCGGCGCCGGGCGCGACCATCGAGCAGCTCTACGCGGCGTGGAACGAGGCCTACGCCGGACGGCCGTTCGTGCAGGTGCTGCCGACCGGCGAGACGCCGGACACGGCGCACGTCGTCGGCACGAACCGCGTCGACATGTCCGCGGTGCACGATTCGCGCACGGGCAACTTCGTGATCACCGCCGCCGAGGACAACCTGGTGAAGGGTGCCAGCGGGCAGGCGGTGCAGATTATGAATCTGTGGCTGGGGTTTGGAGAGACGGACGGGCTGATCTGAAGGTAGGGGCGGTTGTCCCCAACCGCCTTCGTTGCGCGTTCGAATCCCCAAGAAATGCGGTTAGGGATAACCGCCTCTACCTCAGCTCCGATAGTCTGCGTTCTCGCTCACGTATTCGTGCGTGAGGTCGCCGCCGATGACGGAGGCGGACGCGGCGCCGTTGCCGAGGTCGATCTCCAGTTCCACCGCGCGCTCGTGCGGCGGAAAATCGATCGGGGCGGCGAACACCGCGTCGGGCGTGGGCTTGCTCACGTAGAGCTCCGCTCCCTTCAAGTGCGCGACCAGCGCGGCCTCCTTCGTGGGGTCGAGCGTGAAGACGCCTTGCGCGAAGATCTCGATGCCGCCCATGCGGGCGCTGAGTTTCGAGAGATTCGTGCCGGGCGCGTGTGCGCCCACGTGCTTGCCGATCGCCTGGATCAGGCGGCCGACGTTCGGGTCGTTACCGGCGACGGCGCACTTGAACAACGGGCCGTTGACGACCGCCTTGCCCAGCGCGCGCGCGAGGCCGAGGCTCGCGGCGTTCTTCACGGTGACGCGAATCACGTGCCGCACGCCTTCGCCGTTGCGCACGACATCCTCCGCGAGATCGCGGCACACCTGGTGCAGGCCGCGCTCGAACGTCCCCCAGTCGCCGAATGGCACACGGCCGGACGACACGGCGACGACGGTGTCGGAGGTGCTCGTGTCGCTGTCGACGCTGATGGCGTTGAAACTCGCGTCGACCGCCCGCGCGAGCATCGGCCGCAGCTCGGAACGCGGCACCGCGATGTCCGTGAGGATGTAGACGAGCATCGTGGCCATGTTCGGCTCGATCATGCCGGCGCCCTTGGCGATGCCGACGATGCTGCCGGGGCCGAGGTTCGCGCGGCGGATCTTCGGATAGAGGTCGGTGGTCACGATGCCCTCGGCTGCGGGCAGGATCGACGCGCCGGCGAGGGCGGCGGCCGCCTGCGGGAGCGCCGCAATCATCGACTCGACCGGCAGCGTCCAGCCAATCACGCCGGTGGAACTCGGCAGGATCTGCGCCGGCGTGAACCCGAGCGCCTGCGCGGTCGCGGCGCAGATCTGCTCCGAGGCCTCGACGCCGCCGGGCGCGCACACGTTGGAAATCTTGTTGTTGATGATGATCGCGCCCAGCGCCGGCTCGGCGAGCCGCTTGCGTCCGATGATCACCGGGGCGCCGGGAAACGCGTTGCGCGTGAACATCGCCGCGAACGCGGCCGTCGGCTGATCGAGCGCAATCAGGGTCAGCGTCATCTTCGCCGGCTTCGGCGCCTCGCGCGGCATGAAGTCGAAGCGGGTGCAGCCGACGCGGAATCCGGCGGGCAGCGCCGCCTGCGCGGCGAGCCACGCGCGGTGCGCGTCGCGATCGGAGAAAGTGAGATTCGTGCTGGGCACGCGTGAGAAGTGGCGTCGCGGTGTCGCGGAGTGAAGGAGAATTTTGGCGGCGCGGTCGCGGGAGGCCGCGTCATGTTTCGTGCGTGCGCTGAAAATTTTTATGGAAATGCGCGCCGCGTGTGCCTTATTCGTCCTTCTCTTCGCAAAACGTGAGCGCTCTTTTTCGTTCCCACCACCCTTTCGCGGCCGCCGGCCGCGCGCTCTGATCGCCGATGAACGTCGCTGAAGTCACCGCCAAGGCGAAAGTCCTCCTCGAGGCTCTGCCCTACATCCAGGATTTCCGCGGCTCCACCTTCGTGGTGAAATACGGCGGCAGCTTCATGGACGATCCCGATCCGATCATCCGCACGCGCGTCGCCTACGACATCGCGTTTCTCGCGGCCGTCGGGATCAACGTCGTCGTCGTGCACGGTGGTGGCAAGGCCATCACCAAGGCGATGGAGTCGTCGGGCTTGAAGGCGAATTTCGTCAACGGCCTGCGCGTGACCGACGAGGCGACGATCAACGTCGTGAAAAAGACGCTCGACGAGATCGTGAACAAGGATGTGTGCGACGCGATCATCTCGGCCAAGGGCAAGCCGAAGGGCCTGCCCGGCGACACCGTGCTCGTCTGCCAGAAGCTGCTCGAGGACGACGACGGCAACCCGATCGATCTCGGCTACGTCGGCGATGTGACCGAGGTGAAGGTGAAGCTGATCAAGAAGGAAATCGGCGAGGGCTTCACGCCGGTGATCTCGCCGGTCGCCGAAGGTTACGATGGCAAGCCCTACAACGTGAACGCGGATCTCGTGGCCGGCCGGGTCGCGAGTGCGTTGCGCGCGCGGCGGCTCGTTTACATGAGCGATGTGCCCGGGCTGCTCTCCGCGCCGCCGAATCCCGACTCGCTCATTTCCACGCTGAAGATCAGCCAGGTCGACGATCTCAAGAAGAAGGGCGTGATCGACAAGGGCATGCGGCCGAAGGTCCAGAGCGCGATCCGCGCGCTCGAGGAAGGCGTGCAGCGCGTGCACTTCATCGACGGCCGGCTGCCGCATTCGCTGCTGCTCGAGATTTTCACCGACAAGGGCATCGGCACCGAGATTGTGCACGGGTAAGCGGCGGAGAAAACCGCTGATGAACACTGATGGCCGCTAATTCAGCTCCGCTGTAGCGACTCGGGTGAGAGGTTTATTTGAATCAGCGCTGATTAGCGTGCATTAGCGGTTTCTCCGAAAATGAGTTCTCCTTCCATCGTCCGCACGAACACCGCCGAGCTCTACGACGCGCACGTCCTGAAGAACTACGCGCGCTCTCCGCTGACGCTGGTGCGCGGCCGCGGCACGCAGGTGTGGGACGACGCCGGCCACGCGTATCTGGATTTCACCTCCGGCATCGCCGTGAGCGCGCTCGGCCATTGTCACCCGCACTGGGTGGCCGCGGTGCAGCGCCAGGCGGCGGAGCTGATCCACGTCAGCAATCTCTTTCGCAATCCGCAGCAGGGCGAGCTGGCGCGGCGCATTGTGGGCTACGCCGGACCGGGGCGCGTGTTTTTCTGCAACAGCGGGGCGGAGGCGAACGAGGCGTTGATTAAGCTGGCGCGCCTGCATGGGGTGCAGAAGGCCGGGGGCGAGGAGGGCAAGTGCTACAAGATCATCTGCGCGAAGAACGCGTTTCACGGCCGCACCTACGGCGGCATGAGCGCGACGCCGCAGGAAAAAATCCAGAAGGGTTTCCGCCCGCTCGTGCCCGGCTTCGCCTTCGGCGAGATCAATAATCTGCAGAGCTTCGCCGAGCTGGTGGACAGCGGGACCGCGGCGATTTTCGTGGAGACAATCCAGGGCGAGAGCGGGATCAACGCATGCACGCCGGAGTTTCTGCGCGGTCTGCGGCAGCTCTGCGATCAACATAACCTGCTGCTGCTGCTCGATGAGGTGCAGTGCGGCGTGGGGCGCACTGGCAAGTTCTACTCGTTCGAATACGCGGGCGTGACGCCCGATGCCATTGGCATGGCGAAGGGCCTCGGCGGCGGTTTTCCGATCGGATCGATGTGGGTGCGCGAGCGTTACGCGGAGCTGTTTCACCCGGGCAACCACGGCACGACGTTCGGCGGCACGCCGCTCGCCTGTGCGGCGGCGCTGGCCGTGCTCGATGTGATCGAGCGGGACCGTCTCCTCGAGAAAGTGCGCACGCAAAGCGGACCGTGGCTCGCGGCGCTGCGCCAGCTCGCGACTGATTTCCCCAAGCACGTGACGGGCGTGCGCGGCCTCGGCTATCTCGTCGGCGTGCAGATGACGGGCGACCCGGCGCCATATCTCGCGGCGTTGCGCGAGCGCGGGCTGCTGGCGCCGAGTGCGGGCGGAAATGTCGTGCGCCTGCTGCCGCCGCTGAACGCGACGGCGGAGGAGCTGGCGAAATCGGTGCAGATTTTCCGCGAGGCGCTCGCGGCGAAGAGCTGATTGGGCCGCCACGCGCCGGTGTCCTCGTCGATCGTTTGCCGGGTGCGGGAATGGCGGGCTTGCCTCGTGATGGGCGTGGCCGCGTCGATGCCGGTGCCGCTGCCGGCGGCGACGCGCGAGCTCTACGTGTGGCAGCGGCAGTCGGGCCCGGAAGTGGTCGAGGCGTTGAACGCGTTCCAGCCGCAGGTCGACGGGGTGTGCGTGCTCGCCGCCGAGGTGTCGTGGACGGGCGGGCGGCGGCAGGTGGTTCGGACGGGGCTCGATTATGCGGCGCTGTCCGCGTTGAAGAAGCCGGTGGGGCTCGCGCTGCGGATCGGGCCGTTTGCGGGGCCGTTTGCCGCCGATGATCCGACGGCGCGCGCGCTTGCGGGCGTGGCGGAGACGGTGCTGGCGCAGGCGCGGGCCGCGGGGCTCGCGGTGGCGGAGATTCAGATCGATTTCGACGCGGCGGAGTCGAAGCTCGCCGGCTATCGCGCCTGGCTCGGGGCGCTGCGCCTGGCGGCGGGCCGCACGCCGTTGACCTTCACGGCGCTGCCGGCGTGGCTGAAGCACGGGGAATTTGCGGAGCTGGCCCGGGCCGCGGACGGCTTCGTGCTGCAGGTGCACTCGCTGGAGCGACCCACCGGGCCGGACGCGCCCTTCCTGTTGTGCGATCCGCTCCGGGCGGCGATCTGGGCGCGTCAGGCGGGACTGGCGGGGGTGCCGTTCCGCGTGGCGCTGCCGACCTACGGCTACCTGCTGGGCTTCGATGCGGCGGGGAAATTCATCGGACTCGCGGCCGAGGGGCCGCGGCGCGAGTGGCCGGCGGGGACGCAGTTGCGCGTCGTGCGCGCGGATGCGCCCGCGATGGCGCGCCTGGCGCGCGAGCTCGCGGCGGAGCCACCGCGGAACTTCACCGGCGTGATTTGGTATCGGCTGCCGGTCGCGGGCGATCGGCTCAACTGGGATGCGACGACGCTCGCGTTGGTGCTGCGCGGACAGACGCCGGCGCGGGCGTTGCGCGCGGAGGTGTCGTGGCCGGAGCCCGGGCTGGCCGAAATCGCGATTGTGAATCGCGGACAGACCACGGAGCCGCTGCCCGCCGCCGTCGCGCTGCGCTGGTCGGAGGATGCCCGCGTGCTTGCCGCGGACGGGCTCGCGGGTTTTTTTCTGGAAACCTTCGGCGGACGCGCCCAAGGGATCGTGCGCGCGGCCAGAGTGCCGGCGGACGCGTCCCTCGCGCCCGGCCGCAAGGCGACGATCGCCTGGCTGCGCTTCACCCATGAAGTATCCCTGGAGGCTGATGTGCCCGGGACGCCTTGAGCGGGCGTTCGCGGTGGCGGTGGCATGCGCGGGCGCGGCGGTGGCGTGCGGCCCGGAGTTTCCCAACAGCTACTACGCGCTGCCGGAGGGCGAGCTGCTGCGGGCACCGGCCGGTTTTTTCGCGGACGAGATCGCGCGTATCGCGAAAGATGTGACGGCGGAGCGCCGCGCGGTGCGCGGGGATCTTTCGACGGTGGAGATCGATGTGGCGGGCGTGCGGCAGGCGCTGGCGGCGCGCGGCCTCGCCCCGGCGGAGGCCGGCGCGATCGAGCGGGAATACCGCGCGCGGCGGGTCGCGCTCGAGGCCTGGGTGGCGGACCAGCAGCGGCCGGAGACGGCGGGTGGTCCGCCGCCGGCGGCGGAGTTCGACGCCCGGCTGCCGCGGGAGTTTGCCGGGTATTTTGCGGGGGCGCTGGCCTGGCACCAGGGGGACTGGCGTGCCGCCGCGCGGCAGTGGGAGGCGGTGTGGCGGCTGCCGGTGGCCGAGCGCCGCCATCGCTCGACGTGGGTCGCGTTCATGCTGGGACGCACCTGGGTCAAGGCGGTGGAGGAGCCGTCGGAGCCGGAGCGGGCGGTGGAGGAGGCGGCGAAATATTTTCAGAAGGCGCGCGAGCTGGCGGGCGCGGGCTTTCCCGATCCGCTGGGGCTGGCGGCGGCGAGTC
>CAZENI010000380.1:0-8380 GCA_964513055.1 uncultured Opitutus sp. | reverse complement strand
AGCCGCCCGCCGGGGTGGTGCTGCACACGCCCGATGCGATTCTCAAGAACGCCCAGCGCGTTTACCAGCAGGTGGTTGTCACGCGGATGATGCCCCTCGGCAACGTCACGCAGATGACGGAGCAGGAGCGCGCCGTGATCGCGGCGTGGATCGCCGCCGGCGCGACCACGAATTAGGGAAGTGGCGCGGTCGCAACGCTTCGTCCCGGAGCAACCGGTCAGTTACTTGCGTTCGGGGGAAACTCGCCTAAGTTGCCGGGAGGCAGCGCGGTGTTTAGGCTCGACTTTTCCCGGGGAGAGCATTGGCTCGCAAACTTTTCCGCCCGGCGGGCGTTCCGGTTCCCGCCTCTGCACACACATCACTCATGACCAGTAAACGCAACATTCCGACGCGTCGTTTCATCAAGCCTACGTTCACCTTCCTGATCGAGAAGAAGCGCGATGGCGGCGAGTTCACCCAGGAGGAGATCCGCTTCATCATCGACAGCACGTTGGACGGCGAGATGCCCCAGCACCAGCTCGCGGCCTTGGCGATGGCGATCTACTTCTCCGGGATGTCAGCGCAGGAAACCGCGGATCTGACCGAGGAGATGATGCTTTCCGGCGAGGTGATTGACCTTTCCCACATCGCGAAGCCGAAGATCGACAAGTATTCCACCGGCGGCGTGGGCGACAAGACGTCGCTCGTGCTCGTGCCGCTCGCCATGGCGTCCGGTGTCGTGGTCCCGATGATGTGCGGCGTCGAGCACGACTACATTATCAACACCCTGGAAAAACTCGCCGCCATCCCCGGCTTCAAGAGTCACCAGACCAACGAACACTTTGCCTCCCAGCTCGCCCGCATCGGCGGCGCGATCGTGGCGCAGACCGAGGATCTGGCCCCGGCGGACGCCAAGTTTTACGAACTCCGCAAGGAGACCGGCACCATCCCCAGTCTCCCGCTCATCACCGGTAGCGTGCTCTCCAAGAAACTCGCGGAAGGTTCCGAGGGCCTGGTGATCGATGTGAAGTGGGGCAACGGCTCCTTCATCAAGGATCTCGAGCAGGCCAAGCAACTGGCGCGTTCGATGACGCGCGTGGGCCGCTCGATGAAGCGCCGCTGTGTGGCACTCGTGACCGACATGAACCAGCCGCTTGGCGACACCGTGGGCACCGCCCTCGAGGTCAAGGAGGCGATCCAGTTGCTCAAGGGCGAAGGTCCCGAGGACATGAAGGAACTCGTCCTCAAGCTCGGCATGGAGATCGTGCGGCTGGCCGGCGTCGCCGGTTCGACCCTTTCCGCCAAGCAGACCGTGCAGCGTCATCTCACCGACGGCTCGGCGCTCGAGAAGTTCAAGGACCTCGTGAAGGCGCAGGGCGGCGACACGTCCTACATCGATCATCCGGAGAAATTCACGCCGGCGCGCCACATCCGGAAACTGCCGGCGCCGAAGCGCGGCTACGTCCACACCATCAACGCCGCGATGATCGCGCGCGGGGTGCACCTGCTGGGCGCCGGCATCGAGCCGGTGGCGGCCGGTCACGTCAATCACGGCAACCACGCCAAGGTCGACCACTCGGTCGGCGTTTCCGAAATCAAGAAGGTCGGCACGCAGGTGAAGCAGGGCGAGCCGCTGATGATGATTCACTACAACGACGAGGCGAAGCTCGAGCAGGCGCTGGAGTATTTCAAGAACGCCTACCGGCTCGCGCCGAAGCGGCCGACGCCGCCGCCGTTGATCGTCGAGCGCGTGGCCTGAGGCCCGCCGCATTGCCTTCGTTCCAGGCCGACCCGACCACGGTCGGCCTTTTTGCTGCCCAGTCATCGAGCCTGGGCGCGCGACGGCGCGGGAGGTTTCGGCATCGCCGCACCCAAAAAAATTGCGGGCCCGGTGCGGCGCGTCACAAGTAACCCCATGTCCGATTCGCAGCCCGTGGAGAAGCCCGAGAAAGCACCGCCCCCGGTCATCGACCGCTCGGCGTGGCCGAAGCCGTGGGCGCAGTTGAAGTATTTCACGTTCCAGCCCGCGATCTTTCCGCGGCTGCTCGGGCAGGTCTCGTCGGACGCGCGGCCGGGCGACTTCGTCAACGTCTACGACAAGAACGGCAACCTCACCGGCGGCGGGCTCTTCAATCCGCGCGCGAAGATTCCGCTCCGTGTGGTCACGCATTCCACCGAGCCCGTCAGCGAGGCCTACTTCGAACTCGCGATCCGGCGCGCGGTGGCGTTGCGGCGGACGCTGTTCAAGCTGGACGAGACGACCGACGCGTATCGTCTGATCAATTCCGACGGCGACGGCCTGAGCGGACTCACGATCGATCGCTACGGCGACACCCTGCTGTGCGAACTCTATTCGCTCGGCATCGCCCAACGCCTGCCCGGGTGGCTGCCGCTCCTGCACGAGCTGGCGGGCACGAAGTTTGCGCGCGTGCAGGTCGATCACGATCTCGGCAGCCTCGAAGGCATCAAGCCGTCGACTTTCAACGATACCAACGCCGCCGCGCCGCGCACCGTCAAGATCCGCGAGCACGGCGTGCGCTACGAGGTGAATTTCGCGGAGGGGCACAAGACCGGGTTCTTCTGCGACCAGCGCGACAACCGCCGCGGCATCGTGCGCTTCACGAAGGATGCGCGCGTGCTCGATCTGTGCTGCTACACGGGCGGGTTTTCGCTCAACGCCAAGGTCCTCGGTGGCGCGGCGGAGGTCACGAGCGTTGATCTCGACGAAGTCGCGCTCGAGCAGGCGAAGCGCAATGCGAACCTCAACCAGGCGCGGTTGAAGTTCGTGCACACGGACGCGTTTGCCTACGCCCGGCAGATGCAGACGAACGGGGAAAAGTGGGATGTCGTCGTCCTCGATCCGCCAAAGTTCATCTTCACCCGCGACGAGCATGGGAATTGGGAGGGCCGGCAGAAATACGAGGACCTCAACCTGCTCGCCATCTCGCTGGTGAAACCAGGCGGCATCTTCGTCACTTGCTCTTGTTCCGGACTGCTGTCGCTCGAGGACTTCGAGGCGCACGTGATCAAGGCGGCGCACCGGCAGAACCGGCGGCTGCAGTTCTTTGATCGCACGGGCCCGGGACCTGACCATCCCGTCTACTCGAACTGTCTCGAAAGCCGGTATCTAAAGGTGCTGTGGGCCAGGGTCGTTTAGGCCTGTTCGCCGGCGTTTTTCTGGCTGGGGAACGAAAACGTCAGCAGTTCGGAATTGCTGTGCCGAGTGTGATTTCGCAAAGCTCGCGGCTGCAATATGCCTCCCACGCGTGCCCACCGCCTTAGAATCTGCTGCGCGGCGGTGGCATTTTGGCTCGTGGGGCTGCCGGCCGCGGGCCAGGGCGCGGCGCCTTCGCCCCTCGGGTTGAACCGCGATCAGGTCATCGAACGCTACGGTGAACCGAAGAGCCAGATCGCGGCCGGTAACCGGCTCGTGATGTTTTTTGCACGTGAGCGCCTGGTCCTCCGCGATGGCGTGGTGATCGAGGTCGAGCGGCTTGCGAGCGAACCGGTGCGCCGGCCTCCGCCGGCGCCCGTTCCGGCTGCGCCCGCGCCAAGTGCCGCGCCACAGGCGGAGACCGCGCCGGCCACCGCCGCGACGGATCGTCCGGCCCCGGCCGCTGCGACGGCCCCGACGGCGTCCGTGCCGGCACCGGCGCCTGTGCCCGAAGCGACCGAGCCCGCACCCGCGCCGGAGCCCAGGCTCGAGATCAAATCCGTCCGTCCGCCCTCGGCCAATTACTCACCGCGACCAATTCCGAAGGCCGAACCGGTGGCGCCGCCACCTGTCCCGGCGGCATCCGTTGCGGCCCCCGCGACCAAGGCCGGGTCGTCGGCCGCGAAGGCGCCGTCCACGCCGGCGACAAAAGAAACGACGACTGCCAGCGCGACGGTGCCGATGACCGAGCCGCGCACGACAACGACGGATACGATCGCCACGACGCCTTCGACCGAGGCCGTCGACGCCGCCAAGGCGGCGGAAGAGGAAGCCAGGGCTGAGGAGCTGGCGGCGGCCAAGGCGGCGAAGGAAAAGAAATTCAAAATCGCCAAGGCGCGCCGCAAACTCAACGAGGCGGGCGAACCCGAGGAGCCCGACATCGCCGAGGCCTTTCTGACCACGCGCACGTTTGTCATCGGGCTGGTGGTGATCGGCGGGGGCATCTGGTTTCTGTTCTGGCGGAACCGTCAGCGGCAGCTCGAGCTGGCGGCGTCCGCCGTCTCGCACGCGCCGTTCAGCGCGCCGGTGGCGAGTTCGCCGGGCGGGGGCGCGGTTTTCACCGCGGAGCTGCTGTCGAAGCTGGAGTGGAAGCGTTTCGAGGAACTGGTCGTGGCCTACTACGTGAAGACGGGCGTCGTCGCGGTGCGCACCAAGACCGGGCCAGCCAGCCCGGTGCACATCAAGATTTCGTGGAAGGGCGAGCCCCGGCCGTTTGCGTGCGTGCAATGTATCGCCCATCCGCAGGGACTGGTGGATGCGAAGTCGCTGCAGGACCTCTTCGCGGTGCTCACCGCGGAGGACATCCGTCGCGGCTATGTCGTTTCCCGCGGCAAGTTCAGCGTGAACGCCCGCGACTACGCCGAGGAGAAGCACCTCACGCTCCTCCCCGGGGACATCTTCCTCGAGAAACTCAACGCCCTGCCGGACACGGCCCGCAACGAGATCATGCAGACGGTCACCACCGGCGACTACCAGACGCCGAGCTGTCCGAAGTGCGATGCCCGGATGGTGCACTCGACGGACGATCCGGCGATGTGGCGGTGCCCCAGCCACGCGGATCAGTTGATCCCGACGTGGCGGTGACAAAAAAGCCCGCGGTGATCGCGGGCTGCGGGGGCGGCGGCGGCGGGCCGATCGCTCAGACGCGGCCGAGGTAGGAGCCGTCGATCGTGCTGACCTTGATGACTTCGCCTTCCTTGATGAAGAGCGGCACCTGGATGATGAGGCCCGTCTCAAGCTTGGCGGGCTTCTGCACGTTGCTCGCCGTGTCGCCTTTCACGCCATCCGCCGACTCGACGATTTTCAACGAAACCGTGGAGGGAAGATCGACGGAGAGCGGACGATCGTCGACGAAGAGGATGTCGACCTTGCCGCCCGGAGCCAGGTAGTTCTTCACGTCGCCGAGCTGCGTCTCGGTCAGCTCGATCTGCTCGAACGTCTCCTGGTCCATGAAGGCAAACGTGCCGCGATCGGCGTAGCTGAACTCGAGCGTCTTGCGGTCCGTCGGCATGACCTCGATCGTGTCGGTCGAGGCGAAGCGCTGGTCGAGGGCTTTTCCGTAGCGCAGATTGCGCATCTTGATCTGGACGAACGCGCGCAAATTGCCGGGCGTGCGGTGCTGGGTTTCCATGACGAGGTGCGGCTCGCCGTTGAACTTGATGACTTGGCCTCTGCGGATGTCGTTGGCTGCTGGCATGACGAGGGGACGATTCGGGCTGACAGGTTTGCGTGTAGAAAGGGTTGAGAGTGGGGAAGCGCCTGCGCGAGTGTCAAGGCCCGGGGCGGCTCGCGCGCGTGGGCTGCACATCCGCGCTTGCGCTCGGGCACGCACGCTTGCGGAATCGCGCGCAACGGCATGAAACAACGCACCCTCGCGCGGGAAGTCTCGATCCAAGGCAGCGCGCTGCACACCGGCGATGCGGTCACGCTCACGATGAAGCCCGCGGAGGCGGGCACCGGCATCGTGTTCAAGCGCACCGACCTGCACGGCGCGCCGGAGATCCGGCCCCGGGTCGATCAGATCACGGACCTCGTGCGCGCCACGACCATCCAGTCGGGCCACGCCAAGATTCACACGGTGGAGCACGTCCTCAGCGCCCTGCACGGCTGCGGCATCGACAACGTGATCGTGGAGATGACCGCCTCGGAGCCGCCGATCATGGACGGTTCGGCCCGGCCGTTCGTGAATCTCATCCTGCAGGGCGAGCCGGTCGAGCAGGACGCCGACCGCGAGTATTTCGAACTCGACGCGCCCGTCTCCGTCACGCGCGGCAATTCCTCTATCATCGCGCTGCCGTGCGATCAGTTGAAGATCTCCTGCACGTCGGCCGACGACCGCGGGATCCACACGCAGCATCTCTCGCTGACGATCGACCCGGACGTCTACATGACGCAGGTGGCGGCGGCGCGGACGTTCACGATCTACGAGGACATCGAGGAACTCCTGAAGCTGGGCAAGATCAAGGGCGGCTCGCTCGACTGCGCGGTGGTGATCCGCGGAGACAAGATCATCTCGAAGGAACCGCTGCGTTTCGCCGACGAATTCGTGCGGCACAAGATCCTCGATATCGTCGGGGACATCATGCTGCTCGGGCAGCCGTTGAAGGCCCACATCGTCGCGACGCGCCCGGGCCATGCGATCAACGCGGAACTCACCAAGATTCTCTACGCGAAGCTCGAGGAGCGCCGGAAGGGACCGAAGAAAAAGCCGCGCCCGACGACGGTGCTGCCGACCGAGACCTCGCTGGATATCCGGCGGATCCTCGACACGATTCCGCACCGCTATCCGTTCGTGATGATCGATCGGATCGTGGAGTTCATCGGCAACGACGAGCTGGTCGCGATCAAGAACGTCACGATCAACGAGCCGTATTTCAGCGGGCACTTCCCGGGAAATCCCGTGATGCCCGGCGTGCTGCAGCTCGAAGCGATGGCGCAGGCGGCGGGGATCGTGATGCTGCGCCGCACCGGGAACGGCGGAAAGACGGCGTTCTTCATGAGCGCGGACAAGGTGAAGTTCCGCAAGCCGGTCCGCCCGGGCGATCAGATCATCGTCAACGCGAAGATCACCAAGGTGCGCGGCGACAAGATGGCCGCGGCCGAGTGCAACTGCACGGTGGGTGGCCAGGTCGTGTCCTCGGCCGAGCTCATGTTCGCCGTTGTGGACGAGAACGCCGACGAGTAAGCGCCATGGCTGCGACGATTCATCCGACCGCGGTGATCGAGCCGGGGGCGCAGCTCGGGGCCGACGTGGAAATCGGCGCCTATGCCTACGTCGGCGCGGGCGTGACGCTGGGGGCCGGCTGCCGGCTCCATCATCACGCGTCGGTCGAGGGCGACACGGTGCTGGGCGAGCGCTGCGAGGTCTTCCCCTATGCATGCCTCGGCGGGAAGACGCAGGATCTAAAATTCAAGGGCGGCCGGCCCGGCGTGCGGATCGGCGACCGGAATGTCTTTCGTGAATACGTCACGGTCCACGCCGCCACAAACGACGGCGACGTCACGCGCGTCGGTTCCGACAACGTGCTGCTCGGGGCCTGTCACATCGCGCACGACTGCGTGATTGGCAGCCACATCGTGATGAGCAATGGCGCCATGCTCGCGGGGCACGTGGTCGTGGAGGATCACGTGGTGATCGGCGGGTATGGCGGGATCCACCAGTTCTGCCGGCTCGGTGCCTACGCGATGCTGTCGGCGACGGCGAAGCTGGTGCACGACCTGCCGCCGTTCTTCATCGCGGACGGCACGCCGGCCGAGGTGCGCGCGATCAACCGCGTCGGGCTCGAGCGCAATGGCTTCACGCCCGAGCAGCTCGATCGCGTGAAGCAGATCCACCGGATCCTCTATCGCGACGGCCTCAACCGGACCCAGGCGCTCGAGAAACTGGCGGGCCACGAGCTGGCGGGGAGCGCGGAGTTCCAGCGCATCCTCGGGTTTGCGCGGAGCAGCGAGCGCGGGCTGGCGCCGGGCGGACGGTGATTTCGCGGCCCGGCGCGGGAGCGCCGGAGTGGCTGGGAGCGGGCGAAAACTGGTCCCGCCGCCGACGCGGCGGGCTACTTCTTCTTGTAGACCGTCGCCGGGTCGAACACCCGCTTCGCCGCGTATTCAAGTTTCAAGGATGCCGGGTCGGCGGCGTCGGCGCCGGGGGCGAGCTTGCGGTAGAAGCAGGACGGGTAGCCGTTGTGGCAGGCGGCGCCGCCGACGTTCTCCACTTTAAGCAGCAGCACGTCCTGGTCGCAGTCGACGCGCAGCTCGCGCACGAGCTGGGCGTTGCCGGACTCCTCGCCCTTGATCCAGAGCTTGCTGCGCGACCGGCTCCAATAGGTGGCCTTGCCCGACTTGATCGTGTGCGCGAGCGCCTCGGCGTTCATGAAGGCGAACATCAGCACCTCGTTCGTCGCGTGGTCGGTCGTGATGCAGGGGATGAGCCCGTCCGGGCCGAATTTCGGTTGCAGCGTGGTGCCCAGCTCGATGTCGGGCGTGGTGGTGCGGGCCGGGAAGACGTAGGTGCTCATGCGCGGCTGCGTGCTTGCGCGGAAGGGCGCGGCGAGGCAACGCCGCAATCCGTCATGGCGTGGCAGCCAGCGTGCGCAAATAGTCGTAGCTGTAGAGGCCGGTGCGGTGGCCGTCGGAAAAATCGAAGCGGATCGCGTAGTTGCCGACGCGTTCCCAACCGATCACCTGCAC
>CAZENI010000379.1:0-8392 GCA_964513055.1 uncultured Opitutus sp. | reverse complement strand
GGCCTTTGGCTGGACCGGTTCGCGGCAGAACCCGCGCACCGACCGCGAGACCGACGCGAACGTCCTCCGGCCCGGCGTGCTTTCGAACAGCCTGGTCTCCGTCTGGACGACGCGCGCGTCCGACCGCAGCGAGTTGGCCGAACTCGCGGTCAACGCCGCCTCGCCCGAGGCGCTGGTCGAGAGTGTGTTCCTGCGTTTTTACAGCCGGTTGCCAGCCGCGGCCGAGCGCGCGTCGCTCGTGCGGGCGCTGGCGCCGGGCTTCGCGACGCGCGTGCTGCCGCCCGCGGAGTTGAAGCCGGTGGTCGCGCCGCCGCCGTTGCCGGCGGTCTCGTGGTCGAACCACCTGATGCCCGAGGCGAATTCGATCAAGCTCGAGCAGGAGCAGCGCGCGCGCGCCGGCTCGCCGGCGGATCCGCGGCTGCGGCCCGCGTGGCGCGAGGTGTTCGAGGACGTGGTCTGGAGCGTGGTGAACACGCGGGAGTTCATCTGGCTGCCATGAGAACCGAGTGGATCACTTCCGATTTGAAGCGCGTTGGGGACAACGCGCTCCACCTCAAACACAACTTCGTCTCCCCGTCATGAACCGCCGCGAATTTCTCACCGCCTCCGCCGGCGCCCTGGCCTTGCCCCTGCTCGGTCGCGCGGCGGCCTCCGCCCCTGCCACGACCGCGCTGCTCAAGGGCAAGGCCGAACACGTCATCTCCATCTGGCTCGGCGGCGGCATGGGGCAGATCGACACTTTCGACCCGAAGCGCCGCGGTGATCCGGCGAAGAAGCTCGCGGGTTCGTATTACGACAGCATCCCGACGGCGGTCCCGGGCGTGCAGGTGTGCGAGCACCTGCATCGCGTCGCGCCGTTGATGGATCGCGTGACGGCCGTGCGCACGGTGCATCACGATGTGATCGACGAACACGCCGCGGCTACGAACCGCATGCACACGGGCCGGCAGGTCAGCGGCACCGTCGTCTATCCCTCGCTCGGCTCGGTCGTCGCGCACGAGCGCCGGGCCGCGCTCGACGGCGTGCCGCCGTATGTGCTGATCGGATATCCCAACATCACGCGCGGCCCCGGCTTTCTGGGGGCGCGCGCGAGCTATCTTTACCTCACCGATACCAGCCAGGGGCCGGCGGGCCTCTCGCGGCCGGAAGGCATCACGTCCGAGCGCCAGGCGCGGCGCGAGGCGCTGCTCACCGGATTGCGCGCGAAGGCGCCGGCCGCGCACGACGCGCGGCTCGGCGACTACGATGCCGCGATCGATCAGAGCCTGAAGCTGAGCAGCCCGGAGTTCACGCGCAGCTTCCGGCTCGAGGAGGAGAAGGCCGAGCTGCGCGCGCGCTACGGCAACGAGTTCGGCCAGCGCTGCCTCCTCGCGCGGCGGCTCGTCGAGCGGGGCGTGCGTTTCATCGAGGTCTCGCACAACCTGAATTTCGTCAACGGCACCGGCTGGGATGTCCACAACGGCGGCATCAAGGAGCAGCACAGCCTCATCGCCGATCTCGATCTCGCGATGTCGGCGCTGATGATCGATCTCGAGGCGAAGCGCCTGCTCGACAAGACGCTGATCGTGATCACGAGCGAGTTTGGCCGGCCGCCGGAATTCGACAGCGGCGGCGGCCGCGGCCATCAGGGGCGCACCTTCACCTGCGTGCTCGCCGGCGGCGGGCTGCGCCACCGCGGCGCGTATGGCGAGAGCGACGAACTCTCCAAGAAGGTCGCGCGCGATCCCGTGAGCGTGCCCGATTTCTTCGCGACGATTCACGCCGCGCTGGGCATCGACTACACGAAGAACCTCTACGACGGCGACCGCCCCGTGCCGATCACCGACGGCGGCAAGCCGATCGCGGCGCTGTTCGGGTGAGCCGCTTCGCGGCTGCGGCTTCCGGCCGCCGATCCCCGGGCCGGGCAGCGAGCTGCCCCCCTCTGCCCCTTCCGCCGCCTCCCTCGCCGCCGCTTCCCCCGATCTTCTTCTCATGATTCCACGCACGCTCTTTCTCTTTCTTTTCGCTGCTTCGCTCAGTAGCGCGGCCGCCGCGCCCGCGCCCAATCCCCGCGCCGCCGGCTACCGCGGCATCTGGTTCACGCTCGGGCAGAAATCCGAATACGGCGACAAATACTCCGGCGGCCTTGGCACCTACACCGCCAACCACAACCCGCTCGCGGTCTACGCGCCCGCGGTGGACAAGACCTTCTTCGTTTACGGCGGCTCGCCCGCCGGCGAGCGCCAGCTCCTCTGCCTGATCGGCAGCTACGATCACAAGACGGGCCGCGTCGCGCGGCCCGTCATCGTCCACGACAAGAAGCCCGTGGATGATCCGCACGACAACCCGAGCCTCAACCTCGATGCCGAGGGCTATCTCTGGGTCTTCGTCAGCGGCCGCGCCAATTCGCGGCCCGGCTTCATCTACCGCAGTGCGGCGCCCTACGATCTCTCGCGCTTCGAGCGCGTGGCGGAGAAGACCATCACGTATCCGCAGCCATGGCACGTGCCGGGCAGAGGGTTCCTGCACCTCTTCACGAAATACACCAAGGGGCGGGAACTCTACTTCGAGACCAGCGCCGACGGCCGGACCTGGAGCGAGACGAAGAAGCTGGCGGGCTTCGCCGGCCACTACCAGACGAGCGGGGCGCAGGGCGGCAAGGTGGCGTCCTTCTTCAACTATCACCCGGGTGGCAGCGTCGACAAGCGCACGAATCTCTACTACGCGCAGACGACCGATTTCGGCGCGACGTGGACCACCGCGGATGGCACGGCGCTCACGCTGCCGCTGGCCGAGATCAAGAACCCCGCACTCGTCGTCGATTACGCTGCGCAGGGCCGGCTGATGTATACGTGCGATCTCAACTTCGACGCCGCGGGCAATCCAATCCTGTTCTACGTGTTGTCGCGCGACTTCAAACCCGGCCCGGCCGGCGGCGAGCGCGAGTGGACCGTCGCGCATTGGAAGAGCGGCAAATGGAATTTCTCCACTGTCACGACTTCGGATCACAACTACGACATGGGCAGCCTCTACGTGCAGCGCGATCAGTGGCTCGTGATCGCGCCGACGGACGTCGGCCCGCAGAAGTGGGGCGCAGGTGGCGAGATGGTGCTCTGGTCCAGCCGGGATGAGGGCAAGACGTGGCAACGCGTCCGCGCCCTCACGCACGACAGCCCGCTCAACCACAGCTACGCGCGCCGCCCGCGCAATGCCCGCGATCCGTTCTTCGCGTTCTGGGCCGATGGGAATCCCAACGAGAAAAGCGAGTCGCGGATCTACTTCGCGAACTCCACGGGTGATCAGGTGTGGCGGCTCCCGTATACGTTTCCCGAGGGCGCCGACTCGGCCGCGCCCGAACGCGTGAAGTAGGCGCGCGGCACCTGGGCGGGGTAGGGCCGGCGCTCGGCGCCGTGCCGCCGCCGGCCGGAGGGCGGTGGCTGAAGCGGCTTGGGGTCAAGCCGCTCCACCTTGGCCGGCGGTCACTTCGGCATTGCCGCCGGGGCAAAACGGGCGTTGTTGATCGCGTCCCAGCGCGGGCACTTTGCCGCCCGTGTCCAGCTTCCGCCTCAGCTTCCAGCGCTCCCGCCGCTGCCGCCATGAATACCCTGATCCGCTGTTGCCAGCGCCCGGCCCGCCGCTGTGCCTGGCCCGTCCTCCTCGCCCTGCTGCTCGCGTCCAGCCTGCCGGCTCGCGCCCAGTTTGCGTGGAGCCTCTTCGATGAGACCACGCTCACGCCGGCGTCGGGGGCCGCCACGGACCGCATCACGGTCACCGTGGCGCCGGGCCAGCGCATCACGCTCGTATCGACCAGCCTCGTGCCGATCGATCTCGCCGCGACGACCGCCCCGGCCGCGGTCATCTCGGTGAACTTCACCGTCAGCGGCGGGCTCAGCACGCTTGCGAGCGGCACGCGCGCGCTCGGATTCGGCCTGTTCAACAGCAACGCCACCGGCGCCACCTTCGTCGACGATGCCGGCTACTTCGTCTGGCTCAACGGCCGCAACACCGGGAGCCTGCTCGAGATGCGCCGTCGCAACAGCAGCGGGCCGTCGGCGAGCCTGCTCAATCCCACCGGCGCCTCCTTCAGCAACCTCGGCACCGGCAGCGCCACGCAGACGGCCGGCGCCCTCACCGACGGCGTGCCCTACACGCTCACGCTCCGCCTCAACCGCGGCGCCAACGGCGTCTCGCTCGGCACGAACACCGGCACCGATGTCGCCGGCGCGTGGATCCGCGGCGAAGGCCTCAGCCAGACCGCCTACACCAATCCCGACAACCCGCCCGCCGCGACGCTCTTCAACCAGCTCGCGTTCATGTTTCTCAACACCACCGCCGCGCCGGTCACGCTCACGCTCGACGGCGTCACCGGCGTGACTGCGGCCGCCGCCCCCGTGATCACCGCGCAGCCGCAGCAGCTCATCGTCAACACCGGCCAGAGCGGCACGCTGTCCGTGACCGCCACCGGCACGCCGCCGCTCACCTACCAGTGGCGCAAGGACAGCATCCCGGTCGCCGGCGCGAACGACGCCGTCCTCACGCTCACGGGCGTCACGGCCGCGAGCACCGGGGCCTACAGCGTGATCGTGACGAACGCCTACGGCAGCGCGATCAGCAACGCCGCGCCCGTGACGATCTCGACCACGCCGATCGCGGCGACGATCGAGACGCAGCCGGTGGCGCAAACGGCAAACGTCGGCCAGAGCGTGCTCTTCAGCGTCAACGCGTTCGGCTCGGCGCCGCTGACCTTCGAGTGGCAGAAGAACAGCGTGGCGATCCCGGGCGCGAGCGGCGCCTCGCTCGCGCTTGGGTCCGTGACGGTCGCGGATGCCGGGATCTACTCGGTCGTGGTGCGCAACGCGTTCAGCAGCGTGGTGAGCAACCCGGTGCCGCTGACCGTCAACGCGCCGCCCACGATCGCCACGCCGCCCGCGAGCGTCACGGTCACGCCCGGCCAGGCCGCGCAGTTCACGGTGGTCGCGGCCGGCACCGCGCCGTTCACGTATCAGTGGTTCAAGGATGGCGCGCCGCTCACCGGGGCGACGAACGCCACGCTGGCGTTCACGAGCGTCACCGCCGCGAACCTCGGCAGCTACACCGTGCGCGTGGCGAATGCCACCGGCGCCGTCACGAGCAGCGCCGCGGTGCTGACCACGCCGTCGACGATGGCCGTCGCCGCGCGCTTTCCGGCGGCCGGTGCGACCGTCGTGAACCCCGACACGCCGCTCCGCCTCACCTTCGACCGGCCGGTCCGCGCCGGCACCAGCGGCCGCCTCCGGATCCTGCGGGCCTCGGATCACACCGTCGTCGACACGCTCGACCTCGGCGCCGCCGCCACGCGGCTGGTGGGCACCAACGCCACGCCCTACGCCTTCCTGCCCGCGATCGCGGCGGGCAGCAGCGTGACGTTTTTTCCGCGCGCCGGCGTGCTGGCCTACAACCAGACCTACTACGTGACCGTCGAGAGCGGCGCGGTGTTCGACGCCGCGGGCGGGAGCTTCACCGGCTTCACGGACGCGAACGCGTGGCGGTTCACCACGAAGAACGCCGGCCCGCTGCCCGGCACGACCGCGGTGACGGTGGCCGCCGACGGCAGCGGGGATTTCTCGACCGTGCAGGGCGCGATCGACTTCGTGCCCGTCGGCAACGCCGCGCGCGTCGTCATCACGGTGCGGCGCGGGACCTATCCGGAGATCAACTACATCGGCTCGGGCAAGCCCCTGATCACGATCCGCGGCGAGGACCGCGCCGGGACGATCCTCGCGTATCCGAACAACAACAACTTCAACAGCGGCAACAACCGCGCGATGTTCTCGGTCGACGCGAACGACTTCACGCTCGAGACGATCACGCTGCGCAACACCACGCCGCGCGGCGGCTCGCAGGCCGAGGCGATCCGCGGCAACGGGCAGCGCGCCGTGTTCAATCGCGTCAACCTCTCCAGCTATCAGGACACGCTGCTGTGGAACGGCGCTCTCTTCGTCACCGACAGCCTGATCGAGGGCGACGTCGACTTCATGTGGGGCAACGGCGCGGGTTATTTCCAGCGCTGCGAGTTGAGGATGCTTTCGTCGGGCGGATTCTACACGCAGGTCCGCAATGGCCAGACCGGCCGCGGCAACGTCTACGTGGATTGCCGGCTGACGGCAGCGGAGGGCGTCACCGGCGCCTTCCTGGCGCGCATCGATCCGCGTGAGGGGGTGGCCAACACCTGGCCCTACAGCCAGGTCGTGTTCCTGAACTGCACGATGGGCGCGCACGTCGCCGCCGCGGGCTGGCGTCTCGACAACGCCACGAGCGCGCCGAACGTGCAGTTCTGGGAATACCAGTCGACGGATGCCGACGGGGCCACGCTCGATGTGAGCGGCCGCCTGCGCGATTCGCGGCAAATCAGCGGGACGACGGCCGCGCAATACCGCGACCCGCAGTTCGTCGTCGGCTTCTCGCCGCAGATCGCGGCGGCGATCGAGACGGCGCCGGTCGCGCAGAGCGCGCTGGCCGGTTCCCACGTGCGGCTGACGGTCGCCGCCACCGGCGCGCCCGCGCCTGGCTACCAGTGGCTGCGCGGAGGACAGCCGATTGCGGGTGCGACCGCGGCCACCCTTGTGCTGGCCCGGGTGCAGCCCGCCGACGCCGGCGAGTATGCCGTGCGCGTCAGCAACGGCACCGGGACCGTCACGTCGCCGGCCGCGGCGCTCACGATCACGCGCGGCCCCTACGCCGGCGTCTACTTCGGATCGGGCGCGCCGGCGGGAGCGTTTGCGCTCCACGTGCGGGATGACGGCAGTGCGGTGTTCGCCGCGGCGGGCACCGGTGCGACGACGGCCGTGGTGGCGCGGAACGTGGCGCTCGACGCGGCCGGTCGCGCGCAGTTCGCGGCCGGGAGCGGCACGGTGGAACTCACGGTGGCGGCGAACGCCAGCGTCTCCGGCCGGTTGAGCCTCGGGGCGAACGTCGTGACGCTCACGGGGGCGCGTTCGGTGGAGGCGGGTTCGACGCAGGCGATGGCGGGCTACTTCCTCGCCGGGTCGCCGGATGGCGCGGCGACCGTCGATGTGTTTGTCGATGCGATCGGCCGGGCGTTTGCCCTCTCGAGCGACAATCGCGGCGGCGTCGGCTCGGTGTCCGCGACGGGCCAGCTCATCGCCGGGGCAATCACAGGTTCGGTTGCGGCGGGCGGAACATCCGTGACGATCAACCCCGCCGCCGCAGGCGCGGCGAGTCTGGCGGGCTCCGCGGATCGGCTCGCGGGCCGGCAGCGGCTGACGGGGCTCTCGACGCGCGCGCAGGCCGGGGCCGGCAGCAGCGCGACGATCGTGGGATTCGTGGTGAGCGGCGACGCGCCGAAACCCGTCCTCGTGCGGGCGGTCGGTCCGGCGCTCGCGGCCTTCGGCGTCGGTGGCGTGCTGCCCGCGCCGAAGCTGGAGCTGTTTCGCGGCCAGTCGGTGATCGCCGGTAACACCGGATGGGGCGCCTCGCCGAACGCGGGCGAGATCGCCGGCGTGTCGGCGCAGGTCGGGTTGTTTCCGCTCGCGGCGGGCAGCGCCGATTCCGCGCTGCTCGTCACGCTCTCGCCCGGCGGCTACACGGCGGTGATGACGGATGCGCAGGGCCGGACGGGCAACGGCCTCGTGGAAATCTACGATCTGGCGGCCGACGATGGCACGCAGCGGCTGGCCAATTTGTCGGCGCGGGCGTTTGTGGGCGCGGGTGACGCGACCTTGATCGCTGGCATGACGGTGGCGGGCGGTGTGGCGAAACGCGTGTTGATCCGCGCGGCCGGCCCGGCGCTCGCGGCGCTGGGCGTATCCGATGCGCTGACGCGGCCGACGCTGACGCTGCTGGAGGGAACGCGCGTGGTGGCGCAGAACAGCGGCTGGAGCGCCGGCAGCGACGGCGCGCAGATCGCGAGCGTCGCGGCGCAGGTCGGTGCGTTTGGCTTTGCGAACGGCAGTGCGGATGCGGCGTTGTTGCTCTCGCTGCCGCCGGGGAATTACACCGCGCAAATCACGGGTGCGGGTGCGACGACCGGCGTGGCGCTGGTGGAGGTTTACGAACTGCCGTGAGCGGGGAGGGCAGGTGGAGCGGCTTGTCCCCAAGACGCTTCAGGATTTTCGAACGTCAGGGAGCGATTCGCGCGCACTCAAACCAGCGGCTTGAGGTCAAGCCGCTCCACCACGGAACGATTCCGCCACTCGCGCGTCTCGCTGCCGCCCCATGAAAACCGCGTGTCGTCTCGCCCTGGTGATCGCGTTCCTGTCCGCTTCGGTCGCGTTTGCCGCGGAGAAGCCGGCCGTCCCGGCTTTTCCCGGTGCCGAAGGATTCGGTGCCACGACTCCCGGCGGCCGCGGCGGGCGCGTCCTCGCGGTGACGACGCTGGCCGACGGCGGGCCGGGGAGTTTCCGCGCGGCGCTGG
>CAZENI010000378.1:0-8447 GCA_964513055.1 uncultured Opitutus sp. | reverse complement strand
TCCCGTCACCCTCGGCTCGCTCGCACTCTCGAATCGCATCGTCATGGCTCCGCTCACGCGCTGCCGCGCCGACGCCGACCACGTGCCGACCGAGATCATGGCGACCTACTACGCCCAGCGCGCCAGCGCCGGCCTCATCGTCGCCGAAGCCACCATGGCAATCGCCGGCCACTCCGCCTTCGGCGGCCGTGAGCCCGGGATCTACTCCGATGCCCAGGTCGCCGCCTGGCGCAAAGTCACCGACGCCGTCCACGCCGCCGGCGGCAAGATCGTCTCGCAGCTCTGGCACGGCGGCCGCGCGTGCCACTCGCTCCTGAACGCCGGCGCGCAGCCCGTGGCGCCGAGCCCCCTGCGTATCACGAATGACGAGACGCACACCCCGCAGGGCAAGAAGCCCTATGAGATTCCCCGCGAGCTCCGCGACGACGAGTTGCCCGGCATCGTCGCCGGCTTCCGCCACGCGGCGGAAAATGCGCAGCGCGCCGGCTTCGACGGCGTCGAGGTGCACGGCGCCAACGGCTACCTGCTCGACGAATTTCTCCGCGACGGCAGCAACCGCCGCACCGGGCCCTACGGCGGTCCGATCGCGAATCGCGCCCGCCTCCTGCTCGAGGTCGTCGACGCCGCGATTGCCGTCTGGGGCGCCGGCCGCGTCGGCGCGCGCATTTCGCCGCTGAACAGCTACAACGACATGCTCGACAGCGATCCCGTCGCGCTCACGCGCCACGTCGCCACCGAACTCGACCGGCGCGGCGTCGCCTACCTGCACCTGATGCGCGGCGATTTCTTCAGCCTGCAAAAGGGCGACGTCGTCACGCCGGCCCGCGCCGCGTTCAAGGGCGCGCTCATCGGCAACATGGGCTACGCGCCCGCCGAGGCCGTCCAGGCCATCGACGCCGGCACCCTCGCCGCCGTCGCCTTCGGCCACCACTACGTCAGCAACCCCGACCTCGTCGCCCGCGTGCGCGCCGGCGTGCCGCTGGTCGAGCCCGACGCCCGGACCTTCTACAGTCCTGGCCCGCGCGGCTACATCGACTACCCCGCCGCCGCCGTCGCGTAAGCGGCCGGCGCGGGTGCCGGGCGGCCGCAATCGCCGCTTATAGGCGGGGAGTGTGCGCGTTGTGCCCGCCCTCGTTCGATTTCGTCCGTTGACGCCTTTCGGGGCCGCGCGTTGGCTACGCACGGATGGCCGGGCGCGCGCCCACCCCGCCCGGCCGCCGCACCAACATGAAGACGACCAACCGGAGAGAATTCATCAGGCAGGGGGCGCTCGGCACCGCCGGAATCACGATCGGCGCCATGGGCTTCAGCGCCAAATCCTACGCCGCGATCCGCGGCGCCAACGAGCGGATCAACGTCGGCGTGATCGGTATCCGCAATCAGGGCACGGTCCATCTCAACAGCTGGTGCAGCCTGAAGGACAGCCATAATGTCCAGGTGCGCGCCCTCTGCGATCCCGACGAGCAGCTCTTCGCCCCCGCGCTCAAGCTCGTCGAGGAAAAGAGCGGCGCGAAGCCCGCCACGCACTGGGACCTGCGCGCTCTGCTGGAGGACAAGGCGATCGACGCCGTCTCCATCGTCACCCCGAACCACTGGCACGCGCTCGCCACCGTCTGGGCCTGCCAGGCCGGCAAGCACGTCTACGTCGAGAAACCGTCCTCCCACAACATCTGGGAGGGACGCAAGATGGTCGAAGCCGCGCGCAAATACGGCGTGCGCATGCAGGTCGGCCTCAACAACCGCTCCGCGAAAAACGTCCGCGAGGCCATGGCGTTCCTCCACGGCGGCGGCATCGGCGAGCTCTTCCTCGCGCGCGCCCTCTGCTTCAAGGCCCGCGATTCCTACGGCCAGGCGAAGGATGGCCAGCCGCCGGCGAAGTTTCACTACGACCAGTGGCTCGGGCCCGCGCCCCTGCGGCCCTACAACGAGAAACGCAGCCACTACAACTGGCACTGGTATTGGGACACCGGCAACGGCGACACCGGCAACACCGGCCCGCACCAACTCGATCTCGCGCGCTGGGGCATGCAGAAAAACGAACACCCCGTCGCCGTCTATTCCACCGGCGGACTCTTCGGCTTCGCCAAGGACGACAAGACCAAGACCCCCGGCAAACGCGTGTATGGCGACGTCGAGACCTACGGCCACGACATGACCACGCAGGAGACGCCCAACACCCAGACCGCGGCCTACACCTATCGCGACGGCACGATCATCGAGCTGGAGACCCGCGGCCGCTACACGAATCACGAGGGCAGCGCGGGCCAGGAGGTCGGCAATCTTTTCTACGGCTCCGAGGGCTGGCTCGAGATCAGCGGCCACACCTGGAAGGCCTTTCGCCGCCGCGAGAAGCAGCCCTTCGCCCAGTCGAAGGAAACCGAGCGCGACCGCGCGAACCACTGGGCCAACTTCCTCGACGCCCTGCGCGCCGGCAAAGACGCGCCCCTGCACTGCGACATCAACGAGGGCCACCTGTCGACGTCGCTCTGCCACCTCGCGAACATCTCCTACCGCGTCGGCCGCTCGCTCAAATTCATCGGCGACCGCGAGAAATTCGCCGGCGATCCCGAGGCCGACGCGCTCCTGACGCGCGTCTACCGTCCGCCCTTCGTGGTGACGGACCGCGTCTGAGGCAGCGGCGGTCGTCCCCGACCGCCACCCGCGCAGCACCCGTGCGGCGCGCGCCCCGCCTTCACGCCGCCACCGCGACGCGCCGCCTCGGCGCGTCTCTCCACCGTGCCGAACTTTTTCGGCGGGTCGTGTAATAGTTCTCCGAAATTGCGGTTGAACGGGACGCGGGCGTGACCTGGCCGCTCACCGCGGTTCGTTTCCGCCCGCTCCACCGCAGGGCCGCGCCCGTTCAACTTCCCTCCACGATCCCATGATTAAGCGATTTCTGATTCTTGCGCTCACCGCGCTCTCCCTCTCTGCGCTCCACGCGCAGAACATCACCGTCTACAGCAGCGGCACCGTCGAGCGCGGCGGCTCGCGCCAGCTCTCCGCCTACGTGCCGCTGAGCCCCAACACCATCACCTGGTCCGTCAACGGCATCGCCGGCGGCGACACCACCTACGGCACCGTCTCGGCCACCGGCCTCTACAAGGCGCCCGCCATCATCCCCGCGAACAACGCCGTCGCCGTGCGCGCCACGAGCACCGCCCAGCCGGCGAAATTCGGCGAGGTCACCCTCAACATCATGCAGCCGCAGGTGTGGCTCTGGGGCACCTACCCGGGCAGCGTGCCGGCCGGCAGCTTCAATCTCTCGATCAACGGCGCGAACTTCAACCCGACCTCCGTCGTGCACTTCGGCGGCGCGCCGCTCGCCACCACCTACGTTTCCCCGACGAGCCTCAAAGTCACCGGCGTCGCCGATGCCGCGCTCGCCGGCACCAACGTGAAGATCACCGTCGTGAATCCCGGCCTCGGCGGCATGACGAGTTCCTCCGTCAACCTCGCAATCACCGGCGCCCTCCCCGTCACCGTCGCCCTCAATCCCACGAGCGCCTCTGTCGTCGTGGGCGCCACCCGCCAATTCTCCGCGACCGTCGGCGGCACGTCCAACACCGCCGTCACCTGGAGCGTGAACACCATCGCCGGCGGCGACGCCACCGTCGGCACCATCTCCACCTCCGGTCTCTACACCGCGCCCGCCGCCGTGCCGGCATCCGCGGTGACGGTGCGCGCCACCAGCGTCGCAAACCCCGCGATCTCCGCGATCGCTACGGTCACCGTGCAGCCGCCTCCGCCCCCAGTCGTCACCGTCAATCCGACCACCGCCTCGGTCACCGCCGGCCAGACGCAGCAGTTTTCCGCCAGCGTCACCGGCGCCGCCAACACCGCCGTCACCTGGAGCGTCAACACCATCCCCGGCGGCAACGCCACCGTCGGCACCATCTCCGCCGCCGGCCTCTACGCCGCGCCGCTCGCCGTGCCGAATCCCGCGGGCGTCACCATTCGCGCGACGAGCGTCGCCAACACCTCCTCCGGCGCGAACGCCTCCGTCACTGTCACGCAGCCGCCCGGCGGCGGCGTGAGCCAGGGCACGGCGAATCTTTCCGCCGGCCGTTTCCTCGAGCAGGCCGCCTACGGCCCGACGCCCGCCGCGCTCGCGCACGTCAAGTCGATCGGTTTCAACGCCTGGCTCGACGAGCAGTTCGCGATGAACGCCACGCCGATCAACAACCCCGGCGGCATGCTCATGGGCCAGGTCCAGTCCGAGTATCTCGCCCGCGTCACCAACGCCCCCGACCAGCTCCGCCAGCGCGTCGTCTACGCCCTCAGCCAGATCATCGTGATCTCGGCCAACAAGAACATCTACCCCGACGAGCTCGTCCCTTACCTGCAGCTCCTCAGCGCGAACGCCTTCGGCAACTACCGCACGCTGCTCGACCAGATCTCGCACAGTTCGCAGATGGGCAAATACCTCGACCTCGCGAACAGCAACAAGCCCATGGGCGTCAGCGCCGCCAACGAGAACTTCGCCCGCGAGCTGATGCAGCTCTTCACCATCGGCCTCTACCTGCTCAACCCCGACGGCTCGCGCCAGCTCGACGCGCAGGGCAACCCCATCCGCGCCTACGATCAGTCGACCGTGCAGCAGGTCGCGCTCGCGCTCACCGGCTGGACCTTCCCCGGCCCCAACGCCAACAACTGGGATAATTTCTCCGGCCCGCTCGTCGCGCATCAGCAAAACCATGACACCCGCGCCAAGACCCTCGTCGGCGTCACGCTGCCCGAGGGCCAGACCGCCGAGCAGGACATGCAGGGCGTGCTCGACTGGCTCTTCCAGCATCAGAACACCGCGCCCTTCATCGCCACGCGCCTCATCCGCGCGCTGGTGAAGAGCAACCCGACGCCCGGCTACATCGCGCGCATCTCCGCCGTCTTCGCCAACAACGGCGCCGGCGTCCGCGGCGACCTGAAAGCCGTCGTCCGCGCCATCCTCCTCGATCCCGAGGCGCGGAACGACATCGCCGACGCCGACTCCGGCCGCCTCAAGGACCCGATCTACAACGTCGCCGCCTTCGTGCGCGCGCTCGGCGGCACCATCTCCCCGACGAATGTGCAGCCGTGGACCTTCACGCGCATGAGCCAGACGCCGCTCGCGCCGAATTCCGTCTTCGGTTTCTACTCGCCGCTCTACCGCATTCCGCGCTCCACGCTTAACGGCCCCGAGTTCCAGATCTACGGCCCCACCGAGTCCGTCCTGCGCGGCAACGTCTACTGGCAGATCATCTCAAATCCCGGCTCGGACTTCCTCGTCGACACGTCGTCGTTCACGAATCTCGCCGGCAACACCATCGCGCTGATCGACGCCTGCGACCAGGCGCTCCTCTACGGCCGCATGCCGGCCGCGATGCGCCAGAGCCTCGCCAACGCGATCAACGCCCAGGGCGACGCGCTGAGCAAAGCCCGCACCGCCCTCTACCTCACCGCCCTCTCCGGCTTCTACGCGGTGCAGTATTGACCTGCCCTAGGTAGGAGCGCGCTTGCGCGCGATTCCCGCGAGTCTTGCACCCGCCGATCGCCACCAGAACCGCAAACCATCGCCCGCCAGCGGGCTCCTACCTCGGGCACCTGCCTATCGCTCTCAACTTTCAACTTTCACCTCCCTCCTCCCATGCAACACGCCTCCTTCCTCTCCCGCCGCAGCTTCCTCCAGAAAACCACCCTGCTCGCCGCCACCGCCGGCCTCGGCCGCATCGGCCTGCTCAACGCCCGCGCCCAGTCGCTCCCCGCCTCCTCCGACTACAAGGCGCTCGTCTGCGTCTTCATGCTCGGCGGCAACGACGGCCACAACATGCTCGTGCCGCTCAACGGCTCCGCGCTCACCGCCTACCAGAACGCCCGCGGCTCCCTCGCGCTCCCCGACACCAACACCCAGGTGCTCGCCGTCACCTCGAAGAATGGCACGCCCTACGGCCTCAACAGCGGCCTCGCCGCGCTCCATCCGCTCTGGGCCCAGGGCAAACTCGCCGCCATCGCCAACATGGGCATGCTCGTGAAGCCCACCACGCGCGCCCAATACCTCGGCGCCACCGTCGGCCTGCCGAGCAACCTCTTCTCGCACTCCGATCAGATCCTCTCGATGCAGGCCGGCGATCCCAACGGCTCCGGCGGCTCCGGCTGGGCCGGCCGCGTGGCCGACGCGACGCGCACGCTCAACGCCGCCGCGACCTTCCCGCCCGCGATCTCGTTCGCCGGCTCCTCCCTCTTCTGCTCGGGCAACATCGTCCAGTCCACGAGCCTCATCCCCGGCTACAACCTCTGGGGCGACGGCATGGGCGCCTGGCCCGCGAGCGCCGCCGCCGCCAAGGCGAACGCGCTGCAGGAGATCATCACGCTCAACAGCGGCGTCTCGATGGTGCAGGCGGCGAACGACGTGCGCGCCGACGCCATCGAGCTCAACGGCATGCTCGCCGGCCTCAACGGCGGCGGCTTCACCACGCCGTTTCCCGGCACCAACCTCGGCCAGCAACTGCAGCAGGTCGCCCAGCTCATCAGCCTCCGCGCGAGCACCGGCATGAAGCGCCAGGTTTTCTTCTGCGCGCTCAACGGCTTCGACACCCACTCCAGCCAGAGCTGGGCGCACTGGGATCTGCTCCGGCATCTCTCCGAGGCAATGGCTGCGTTCTACGCCGCGACCGCGGAGATGGGCATCGCCGACGGCGTCACGACCTTCACCGCGAGCGAATTCGGCCGCAGCCTGCAGCCGAGCGGCAGCGGCACCGACCACGGCTGGGGCAATCACCACCTCGTCATGGGCGGCGCCGTCAAGGGCGGCGATCTCTACGGCACCTTCCCCGATCTCTCGCTCGGCGGCCCCGACGACACCGGCAACCGCGGCGTGCTGATCCCGACGACCTCGGTCGATCAATTCGGCTGCACCTGCGCGAAGTGGTTCGGCGTCGCGCCCGCGGACATGGCCTCCGTCTTCCCCAACATCGGCAACTTCGCGACCGCCGACGTCGGCTTCCTGGCGTGACGCCCAGCCGGCACGCTACCGGCGGCGCCAGCGTTTGCGCAGCTGGCCCCAGGCAAACGCCAGCGCCGCCCGGGGCCGGACCAGCAGCAGCAGGAACAGGCTCGCCGGCAGGCTGGACTTTTTCGGCGGAAAGGAGCGCAGGACCGCTGGCAGCGGCTGCGCCGCCCGGCTGTAGCAGAACGGCACTTGAAACACTTCTCCGTCGGGCGGCAGCGGACACGCCCGGTTGCACAACAGCGTGCCGTCCATCCCCCAAAACCAGCGCGTGTGCGGCGGCGCCTCCGCCAGCTCGACGACCGCGAGTCCGGCCTGGGCGGCCAGCGGACGCTCGAGAAAGATCAGATTGGCCTCCGTGATCCCGACCAGGTCGTAGCCCTGCGCATTCGCGTGGAGCGTGATCGAGCGCGCGGAGTTGCCCCAGTGTTTCCCCGGTGGGTTCACGAATTCGGTGTCGAAGGGAATGCTCTGGTTGAACTCGATGATGACGCACCGGCTGTGATGCCGCCGCAACGAGACCCAGATCGCGAAATCGTCGCCATCGATGTCGATCGACAGCAGGTCGATGGTGCGCGGCGCGCCGGCGCCTTCGAGGAGCCGATCGAGCGACTGCTCACCCTCCAGGCCGACGCGGGCGTGCCGCAGCACGACCGGACCGTCGGCGAAATTGCGGCGGAGCTCGCCGAATCGCTCCGCGTCCGCCTCGATCAGCACACCGCGCCAGCCCCGCTCCACGAACTGGTAGGTGTTGCTGAGATACTTGCCGTCCCACGCGCCGAACTCGACGAAGTAGCCCGTGGTTGTGCCGAGACGCTCGAAAATCTTCGCAAGCATCCCGTCTTCGCCGAACTGCGAGTGGACCCGGCCGGCGTGATCGGCGAGGCGGATCAAGGACCGCGGGGCCGCCTCAAGGGTGGAGGGGGTGTCATGCATGAGTAGGACGCGAGGTGGCTGAACCGCTGTTCCTAACGAGTGCCCTCGACGCAGCGCGATGAGATTTTCACCGCCGCGAACGCGGATTGATCCTCCGCGCACTTTGTGTCGTAAACGTCTCCACGCATGGCGCGGTCGTCCTGCCGCCGCCGGTCCTCCTCGGTCCCTTCCATGAAAAGCACCCCACTGAACCGCCGCCATTTCCTGCGCGCCTCCGCCACCGCCGCGCTCGCGTTCCACATCCTGCCCGCGTCCGCCCGCGGCGCCAACAGCCGCATCCAGGTCGGGTGCATCGGCGTCGGCGGCAAGGGATACTCGGATACGATGGCGACAGCGGCCGCAGGCGCCGCGATCGTCGCGATGTGCGACGTGGCTGATCCGCGCACGCCGGGACTCGACCGGCGCAAGAAATCGAAGACGGAGAAGACAATTCTGGATACGTTCGCCGACGCGAAGTTCTTCACGGACTACCGCGAGATGATCGCGACCATGCCGGGGCTCGACGCCGTCACGGTTTCGACGCCGGATCATC
>CAZENI010000377.1:3600-8463 GCA_964513055.1 uncultured Opitutus sp. | reverse complement strand
GCTGGGCCGCGTTGATCGCGCGCTACGAGAGGGTCGCGGCCACGCGGCAGGCGCTGCACTACGAGGAACGGAGCGAGACGCCGACCGGGGTGTTTTACGGCCAGAGCACGATCTCGCCGATCTGCGACGAGGCGGGAGTGTGCCGCTTCCTGCTCTATGCGTCGGCCGACGTGACGGATCAAAAGCGGGCCGAGGCGTCGCTGCGGGAGTCGGAGGAGAAGTTTGCGAAGGCGTTTCGCGCGAGCCCCGGGGCGATGGCGATCACGGAGCCGGAGGGCCGGGGCTTCCTGGAGGTGAACGACGGCTACACGCGGATCTTCGGGTTTTCGCGGGAGGAGTTCATCGGCGCGAAGGCGACCGACCTCGGACTCTGGACGGATCCGCGCCAGCAGGAGCGGTTCTACGCGTTGCTGCGGACGGAGGGGCGCGTCTGGGAGATGGAGGTGGACAGCCGGCGCAAGGACGGCGCACCGGTCAGCTGCGTGATGAGCGCGGAAGCGCTGCAGCTGGGCGGCCGCGCGTGCCTGGTGATCGCGCTTTTCGACATCACCGACCGGAAGCGGGCGGAGGCGGCGCGGCGGGAGTCGGAGGAGAAATTCTCCAAGGCGTTTCGCGCGGTGCCGGATGCGGTGTTCATCACCGAGCTGGCGAGCGGTCGCGTGGTGGACGTGAACGAGGGCTGCTTCCGGCTCTACGGCTACCGGCGCGAGGAGTGCCTCGGGCGGACGACGCACGAGCTCGAGCTCTGGCACGATCCGGCGGATCGGACGCGCGTGCTCGAGGCGCTGCGGGCGAACGGCGGCGTCGTGCGGGAGCTGGCGGTTTTCGGCCGGCGGCGCGACGGCAGCCGCGTCGACGTGCTCGTGAGCTGCGAGACGATCGAGCTGGAGGGGCGGCCGCACCTCGTGACGATCGCGCACGACGTCACGGCGCGAAACCGGGCCGAGGCGGCGCTGCGCGAGTCGGAGGCGAAGTTCGCGAAGGCCTTTCATGCGAGCCCGGGCGGGATGGCGATCTCCGACATCGAGTCGCGGCAGTTCGTCGAGGTGAGCGAGGGCTACGCGCGCATCTTCGGCTATGCGCGTGCGGAGATGATCGGGCGCACGGGCGTGGAGTTGAAGCTCTGGGGACGCGACGAGGATCGGCTGCGTTTCCTGGCGGAGTTGTCGGCGCGGGGTTCGGTCCGCAATCTGGAGATCGAGGGCCGGCGGCGCGACGGCACGCCGGTCTTCTGCCTGCTCAGCGCCGAGATGATGGAGCTGGGCGGCCGGCCGCACGGGATCACGGCGCTCTACGACATCACGGCGCGGCGGCGGGCCGAGCAGGCGCGCGCGACGCTCGAGGCGCAACTGCGCCAGACCCAGAAGCTCGAGGCGCTGGGCCAGCTCGCCGGCGGGATCGCGCACGATTTCAACAACCTCCTGACGGGGATTGGCGCCTACACCGAGCTGGCGGTGATGGATGCGGAGCGGCCGGAGGAGGTGCGCCGGCACCTCGCCCAGGTCCGCCGCGCCGCGGATCGCGCGACCGATCTCGTGCGGCAGATCCTGACGTTCAGCCGCCAGTCGGCGCAGGAGCGCAAGCCGACGCGGCTGCCGGTGGTGATCCGGGAGGCGTTGAAGCTGCTGCGTTCGAGCCTGCCCAAGACGATCGAGATCGTCGAGCAACTGGATCCCGGCGCGCCCGTCGTGCTGGCCGATGCGTCGCAAATCCACCAGGTGCTGATGAATCTCTGCACGAACGCGGCGCAGGCGATGCGCGAGCGTCCGGGCCGGCTGGGCGTGGTGCTCGACACGCTCCGGATCCCGGCGGCCGGTGCGCCGGAGCGGGCCGGGCTCGAGCCGGGAAATTATGCACGGCTGGTCGTGAGCGACACGGGGCACGGCATGGATGGCGCGACGCTGGCGCGGATCTTCGAGCCGTTCTTCACGACCAAGGGGCCCGGCGAAGGCACGGGTCTGGGACTGTCCGTGGTGCACGGCATCATCGAGGATCACGACGGCATGATCACGGCCCGGAGCGAGCCGGGCGCGGGCACCACCTTTGAGATTTGCCTGCCGGAGCACGGGGCGATCGGGCCGGAACAGCTCGCGGGAAATGGCGACCTGCCCCGGGGCCGCGGCGAGCGCGTGCTGTTCGTCGACGACGAGGCGGCGCTCGGGGAAGCGGCGGCGGAACTGTTGCGCCGGAGCGGATACCGGGTGGTTTCGCATTCGGATCCGCAGGCGGCGCTGGCGGTGTTCGAGGCGGCGCCCGACGCGTTCGACGCGGTGCTGACCGACCTGGCGATGCCGCGGGTGACGGGCATCGAGGTGACGCGGCGCGTGCTCGAGCGGGCACCCGGCATGCCGGTGCTGCTGGCGACCGGGCACAGCGGCGGCTGGACGCCGGAGAAACTGAAGGCGCTCGGCGTGCGGCGCCTGATCACCAAGCCGCTGACGGCCGAGAAGCTCGCCCGGGCGTTGCGGGAGGTGCTGGACCAGGCGGACCGGGACGGAGCGGCGGCGAGGTGATTACGATCCGTCCCGACCCGAGCCAGCGTGCGGCGAGCGGGTGGTTGCCGGGGGCGGGGAATTTGTGCGGTGGGCCTTTGCCGGGTGGCGGCGGCGCGTTTGGATGAAGTGGAATGCCGCTCAGCGAGGATCGCCGATGCGGCCGAGGAAGAGGCAGGCGCCGCTCGCTCGATGTTGGATCGCGAAGAGGAATGGCCGGTCCACTTTGACTTCGATCGGCGGCGGCGGAAACGAGATGGAGGAGACGGCGACGCTGATGACCACAGCGGTCGCCGCCGCGGCCTCGGTGCCCAGTTCGTCGAGCGCCACGAACGTCTGGTGAAACACCTTTGAGATGTAGAGGTATTCGTCCGGGCGGCGCGGCGCCATCCGATCGAAGTTGGCGGTGCCCACCGGCACATCGAAGGCTTGCCGCAGGCCGAGGGCTTCCAGGTGTTTTCCGAGCGGGATCGTCGGAGCTTCGACGCGGAACTTCGGCAGAGAGAGCGAAACATGTGCGCGGTTGGCATCACCCAGTTGGGCCCAGCGCGCGAAATGCGCGGGCGTGAGTCGGGCCGCCGCCGCTTCGGCCGTGATACCCTCGTCGGGCAGCGCGATGATGAATTGCAGGCCGCGTCCCACATAGTCGAGGGTGACGATGGTCATGCCGTCCTCGACGGCGTGTCCCATGGTGCCGACGCGCTGCATCGTCGGCACTTCGTGGCTGGTGCCTGGAGTCGGGCGAAACGCGCGCGGCGCGGTGGCGGTGGCGGGAAACGGCACGTCCCACGGGGCCTTCAAATAGAGGGCGTTCACCAGCACCAACCGCGTGGTTTCATCGAGTTCCCGAAAGGGAATGAGGTTGCGGATCTTCTGCCGGGTCTGCTCCTCGACCCAGGCATTGATGGCCAGGCGCTCACGTTCGGCGTCGCCGACGAAATCCGCCGGCTGCAGCGGCGCTTCGAAACCGTCGCGCATCAGCGCGAGAAACGCGGGGCGAAACGGATAGTTGAACTGGCCGAAGAGCCGGTTGGCGGCGCTCCACTCGATCGGGTCGAGGCGGCCGCCGAGCGCGGCGGTGGAGGCCGCGAGCGCGACGGAGTCCGCCGCCGTGCGATCCAGCGCCCGCCGCAGGCCGGCGAATTCCGACTGCAGCGTGGCGTCGTCCGCCGGGAAGCGCAGCACGGAGGCCATCTCCTCGCGGGTGGCGCCGTCGGCTCCGGCGTAGGCGAGCGCAAGCGCACTCGAGATGGAGTAGGGCGAAATGATCAGGTTGGCCGGCGACGCGGCGCGGCTGAGCTCGCGGTAGAGATTGAGCCCGACGGCGTTGATGCCCTGGGCCGTATCCGTGTTTCCCAGCACAACCTCGTGAATCTCCGCGAGCGCGATGCCGCTCTGGCCGGCGGCGCCGTGCACCTGCAGCGTGTAGGATCCCGGGAATACGGTGACGACCATGGCGGCGTCGTTCGCGTGGGTGAGGGCAAACGCGCCGGCGGCGAGCTCCGCATCCGCGAGCTGCACGGTTTCGCCACGGTTCGGCACCTGCCAGCTGTCGTTGGCGGCGATGAGCACGCGCCCGGCGTAGAGTTCGAGGCGTGGATCCGGCAGGGTGCCGGTGACGCCGAATTGGGCGAGCGTGGGACCGATGCCGCGCAGCAGCAGGGTGAGCGGGCGATCGCCGGTCACGACGAAGCCGATGACGATGACGCCGTCGCCGGGTTCGACGCGGGCGCGCGCCGAGAGGTTGACGAAGCGGGCGGAGGTCTCGGTGGGCGCGGCGGAGGCATCGTAGAACTCGAGCAAGGCCACGCCGGCGCCGGCGCCAGCCGGGCTGCAGTGGGCGGTGAGCATGCCGGCGGACACCTGGCCGAGCAGGCCGGCATCGCCCGCGGCGAGGCTGGCGGTCGCCGCGGTGGCGGGGAAGGCGCCGACATACCGCGCGGCGTCCTCCGCGCCGGGAGGGAGCGAGGTCGTCTGGGCGGCGCGCGCGTTGCCGCCGAAGATCTCGAGCTGCGGATCGCGCAGGGGATTCGTCACGCCGAAGCGCGCGAGCCCGGGGCCGATCGCGCGGACCAGGAGCGGGAGCGTCCCCGAGCCCTGCACGATGGCTCCGGCGATCAGGGTGTCGGCGCCGCTGCCGGCGCGCGCGCGCGTCGAGACGTTGGTGAGCCGCGGCGTGCGGCCGCTCACGCGAGCGCGGGTGAGATCGAGCCCGGTCGTGGCGGTGCTCCAGGCGGCGTCGCGGGCGGCGGGGGCCACCGGGGAGCCGGAGGTCTGCGCGCGGGCGGCGACGGCGGCGAGGAGGAGCGAGACGACGAAGGCGAGGAGCGGGGGGGCGCCGGGGAAACGAATGGACGCGAACGGGTGCGGG
>CAZENI010000377.1:0-3590 GCA_964513055.1 uncultured Opitutus sp. | reverse complement strand
TCGGGCGGTCGTGGCCGGTGGGTAGCGGGTGGCGACCGGGGGCGGGGCAGGGGCAGCGGGGGAGTGCATGTCACCACAAGCGCCGGTTTCCCGCGGATCGGCTCATCGAAAAAACGCGGCGGCGGCGGCCGGCGCGGGATTTCCGCAACTCGGGCGTCGTTTTCGGCGCGCGTTTCTGTTCCAGATCGTCGCCTCGCTCCCATGACCACCGACACCTCGCTCGCCGCACCCACGGAGGTCGGCGCCCTCGGCGTGCTTCAACTCAAACGTCTGTGGTCGCGCGCCGCCGCGGCCCGCGCCGGCCGGCCGGTGCGCGATGTCGCCGAGCAGCACCTCGAGCACCTCGTGACGGATGCGCTCGGCCTCGGCTTCGAGCAGACGCAGCAATACCTGATGCAGCGCGCGCCGACGTTCGAGGAGTTCGAGCGCTGGATCGTGGCCACGACGGGAGGCGTCGAGCCGGAGCAGGTCGCACGGATCAACGCGGCCGTCCGCGGCGAGGAGCCGCCGGCGGCGACGCGGCGGCGGCTCGCGGCGATCGACGCGCTGCCGCCGGTGCTGACGGCGGACGACCTCGCTCACTGGGAGGAGCACGGCTACGTGATCGTGCCCGACGCCGTGCCGGAGGAGACGCGCGCGGCGGCGGAGCGCGCGATCTGGGCGCACCTGGGCGCGCGCCCGGCGGAGCCGGACTCGTGGTA
This sequence comes from uncultured Opitutus sp., assembly GCA_964513055.1. GTDB lineage: Bacteria > Verrucomicrobiota > Verrucomicrobiia > Opitutales > Opitutaceae > ER46. The sequence goes on along the minus strand of CAZENI010000377.1, from coordinate 2,889 downwards.
TGTGCCGAACGACCACGGCATCATGGTGCAGCTTTTCCAGCACGAGGCGTTCACCGCGAACCGGCGCTCGCCGCGCATCCACAAGGCGTTCGCGCAGCTCTGGGGCACGTCGGATCTGTGGGCGTCGACGGACCGCGTGGGCTTCAACGTGCCGGAGCGGCCCGGCTGGAGGTTTCACGGACCGGACCTGCACTGGGACGTGAGCCTGGTGCAGCCGATTCCGTTCGGCACGCAGGGCATCCTCTACCTGACCGACACGCCGGGCGAGCAGGGGGCGTTCACGTGCGTCCCCGGATTTCAACGACGCATCGACGCCTGGCTCGACGGACTGCCGCCGGGCGCCGACCCGCGGCGCGAGGATCTGCACGCGCTCGGTTCGCGGCCGATCGCGGGTCGCGCGGGTGATCTGATCATCTGGGATCACAAGCTCCCCCACGGGAGCCGGCCGAACCGCGGGACGCGGCCGCGCATCGTGCAATACATCAACCTGTATCCCACCCGCGTGCAGGAGCAGGAGGCGTGGCGGTAGGCGCCGGCGTTCGCACCGCGGGCTTTGTGTTCTGCGCCGGGTTGGCTTGTGTGCGGAGCGCCCGAGTGAGCGGCCCACAACTTCAACCTCGATCATCCCATGGAATTCCGTCGTCTCGGCCAGTCTGGCTTCAAAGTCCCCGTGCTCAGTCTCGGCACGGGCACGTTTGGCGGCAAAGGTGAGTTCTTCGGCGCGTGGGGCTCGAGCGACGTCGCCGAGGCCACGCGGCTCGTGGATGTCGCGCTCGAGGCGGGTCTCAGCATGTTCGATACGGCGGACGTCTACTCCGGCGGTGCCGCCGAGGAGATCCTCGGGCAGGCGGTGAAGGGGCGGCGCGACCGCGTGATCATCTCGACGAAGGCCACCTTCCGGCTGGGCGAAGGGCCGAACGATGCGGGCTCGTCGCGGCACCGGCTGATGCGCGCGATCGACGCCAGCCTGCGCCGGCTCGGCACGGACTACATCGACATTTTCCAACTGCACGGCTTCGACGCGCAGACGCCGGTGGAGGAGGTGCTGCAGACGCTGGACGGTTTCGTCCGGGCGGGGAAGATCCGCTACCTGGGCGTATCCAATTTCTCCGGCTGGCACCTGATGAAGTCGCTGGCGGCCGCCGAGAAATACGGCCTCGCGCGCTACGTCGCGAACCAGGCTTATTATTCGCTGATCGGGCGCGACTACGAGTGGGAGTTGATGCCGCTCGGGCTGGATCAGGGCGTCGGCGCGATCGTCTGGAGTCCGCTGGGCTGGGGCCGGCTGACGGGGAAAATCCGCCGCGGCCAGCCGAAGCCGAAGGTGAGCCGCCTGAACTCGCAGGTCGCGATCGATCACGGACCACAGGTGGACGACGCGTATTTTTTCCAGGTGGTGGACGCGCTGGAGGCGGTGGCGGCGGAGACCGGCAAGGCGGTGCCGCAGATCGCGATCAACTGGCTGCTGCAACGGCCGACGGTGACCAACGTGATCATCGGGGCGCGCAACGAGGAGCAACTCCGCCAGAATCTCGGCGCGGTGGGCTGGAGCCTGACGCGCGAGCAGATCGCCCGGCTGGATGCCGCGAGCGCGCGCCCGAAGCCGTATCCGTATTGGCACCAGGACGGGTTCGCGGAGCGGAATCCGGCGCCGGTGTGAGGCGGCGAGTGGAGGCGCGGGGGCGGACGCGCGCGGGTGTTGCGCGAAGGCACGGGAGAAGTTGGCGGGGAAATTCGCGGCTTGAAGCCGGGGTGGATGTTACGATTAGGTTCCGGGCTTCCACGTTTTCGACGATGCCTGCTTCCGATCCGGTGCTCACGCGCCAGCTTCCGCTCATCAAGAAAATCATCGCCGACGAGACCTGGCTCGAGGGCGAGCGCCGCGGGCGTGCGGTCGATCCGACGGACGTCGTGGTGCGGGAGAATGTCTGCCTCGTGGTCCTGCGCATGGGGCACGAGATGCGGCGGCAGGTGTTGCGCGATCTGGCGGCGGAGCGGGTGGCGCGGACGGAGACGTTCGACGGCTCCGGGCGCTGCGCGGCGGCCTGATCCCAATCGCCCAGCGCTGTGGGATGATCGTTTCGTTGTAGAACCGGCCGCAGGCTGGTTGAAGCCCGGCCGACGGCCGGGCCTACAATTCAATAGTGAGGTCCAGCTTGGGATGAGGCCGCGCGCGGGAACGGCGGTGCGGTGTCGCGATCGGAGCGGGAGGCGGCGTCACCCTTCCCACGGCTGAAAAAAAGCCCCGCGCCGGTGAGGGCGCGGGGCGTGAGAGTAGAGGAGACGCGGCGAGGGCGCCGCGTCCCCAGATAATTCCTTACTTCTTGGCGGCGGCCTTCGCGGCGGCGACCGCGGCCTGCGCCGCCGCGAGGCGGGCGACGGGCACGCGATAGGGCGAGCACGAGACGTAGTTCAGGCCGATCTTGTGGCAGAACTTCACCGAGTCCGGATCGCCACCGTGCTCGCCGCAGATGCCGAGCTTGATGTCGGGGCGCTTGCTGCGGCCCTTGACGATCGCGATCTTCATCAGCTCGCCCACGCCGGTCTGGTCGATCGAGGCGAACGGGTTCTTCTTCACGATCTCGCTCTCGGCGTAGGCCGGGAGGAACGAGCCGGAGTCATCGCGCGACATGCCGAGGCAGGTCTGCGTGAGATCGTTCGTGCCGAAGCTGAAGAACTCGGCCGTCTCGGCGATCTCGTCGGCCGTCAGCGCGCCGCGCGGGATCTCGATCATCGTGCCGACGGAGTAGGCGATCTTCGTCTTCTTCTCGGCCATGACGGCCTTGGCGACGGAGTGCACGAGCTCCACCTGGAGATCGAGCTCCTTCTTGAAGCCGACGAGCGGGATCATGATCTCGGGCTTGGCCTTGAAGCCGGCCTTGTTGGCGT
>CAZENI010000376.1:0-8465 GCA_964513055.1 uncultured Opitutus sp. | reverse complement strand
CATCCCGGATCGCCGCTTCGACGCTCGCTCGACTCGCCGCGGGATCCGCCGCCGCCATTCAGCGCCTGCGGGCGCAGCTCGCGAGCGTGCCCACCGGCCAGTCGGCGGAGCCGGTTTTTCTCGCGGCGCGCCGCCTGCAGCGCCAGCTCGCGCTGCGCAATCCGCTGCTGCGCGACTTCGACACCCTGCTCTTCACCAAGCGCGTGCCCGGCAGCTACAATCACATGTCGGATCAGTATTACGGCTGGTGGTCGAAGCCCGGCGGCGGCCTGTATCTGCTGCGCGGATTCACGGGCGACGCGCCCCGCGAGGAGTGCATCACCGCCGCGGCGTTCAAGGAACCGGGCAGCTTCCTGCGTCCGACGCTCTCCTACGACGCGAAGAAGGTGTTGTTCGCCTGGTGCCGGCACTACCCGCACCTGGCCGCGGAAAAGAACAAACTCGACAAGGCCAACGTGCCGGCGGACGCGTTCTACCACTTGTTCGAGATGAACCTCGACGGCTCGGGCCTGCGCCAGCTCACGCACGGCAAATACGACGACTTCGACGGACGCTACCTGCCGGACGGGCGCATCGTGTTTCTGTCCACGCGACGCGGCCAGGCCGTGCAGGTCGGGCGCGAGAGCGCCGCGCGCTCGGTGGCGCAGCCGGACCTGCCTGACTGCTACGTGCGCTGCGGCGGCGGACCCGAGCGGCCGGTCGCCGTCTACACGCTGCACACCATCAACCCCGACGGCTCGGACATGGTCGCGATCTCACCCTTCGAGATGTTCGAGTGGACGCCGGAGATCGCGCACGACGGCAGCATCCTCTATTCGCGCTGGGACTACGTCGACCGCGACAACATGCCCTACATGGGCCTGTGGTCGATCCGGCCCGACGGCACGGACGCCCGCCTCGTTTACAAGAACTACACGAAGGCGCCGCACGCGACATTCGAGCCCAAGCCGATTCCCGGTTCGCACAAGATCGTGTTCACCGGCAGCGCCCACCACGCCCAGACGATGGGCAGCCTGGTCCTGCTCGACCCGCGCGCCGGCCAGGAAGGCAACGAGCCGATCACCCGGCTCACGCCCGAAGTGGTGTTCCCCGAGATCGAAGGCTGGCCGCTGACGTCGTATGCGAGCCCGTGGCCGCTCAGCGAGCGCTCCTATCTCGTCGCATGGGGCGCGGAGGGTTTTCTCGTCGAGGGCCGGTCCGGCTGGAGCCGCTGGCACGAGGTGCAGCGGCCGTCGAACGGCATGGCGCTGTATCATTACGACGCCGCCACGCGCACGCGCGAACTGCTCTGGAGCGACGACGCGATCGCCTGCAGCGAGCCGATTCCGGTGCGCCCGCGCCCGCGCCCGCCCGTGCTGCCGAGCCAGCTCGTGGCCGGTGCGCCGCGCGAGGGGCGGTTTCTGATCAGCGACGTGTCTCGCGGGCTGCCCGACGCGGCCCGGGGCACGATCAAGTCGCTCCGGATCGTGGCCGTGCCGGCGAAGACGCACCCGACGATGAACTTTCCCAGCATCGGGCTCACCCGCGATGACCCGGGCAAATGCGTGCTCGGCACCGCGCCCGTCGAAGCCGACGGTTCGGCCTATTTCCGCGTGCCATCCGGCGTGATCGTGTTTTTCCAGGCGCTCGACGAACGCGGCGTGGCGGTGCAGACGATGCGCGGCGCGACGCACGTCCAGCCCGGCCAGACGCTGAGCTGCATCGGCTGCCACGAGGACCGCAATCAAACCCCGCCGGTGAAGCGGGCGCTGGCCAGCCTGCGCGAGCCATCGCGCTTGGACGCCGGTCCGGAAGGTTCGTGGCCGCTGCGTTTCGATCGGCTGCTGCAACCCGCGCTCGATCGCCAGTGCGTCAGTTGCCACAACCCGAAGGCGACCGATGCGCTCGCCGCGAAATTCGATCTCACTCCGGCCAAGGCCTACGAGACGCTCGTCGCCTACGGAAAGCCGAACCTGCGCGACCAGGTCATGGCCGCCTACAACCGCGGCACGTCCATCGCCGGCGATGGCATCGCCCAGCAAAGCGCCCTGCTCGCATTGCTCGACGGACCAACGAAGCACTACGCCGTCGAGTTCGATCGCGAGACGCGCGAGCGGTGGCTCGTGTGGCTCGACACCTACGCGCAGCGGCAGGGACATTTCAGCGACGAGCAGGAGCGGGAACTGGCGGCCTTGCGCCAGGCGTCCAGCGATCTCCTGATCGAGCGGCCACGCCCGCCGGCCTCGCTTACCCGCACGCCATGATTGCCCTCCGGTGCCTCCGGCGCGGCGCGCTCGCGTTCGCTCTCGCGATGCTCACCTGGATGGGAGCCGCGGCCCAAGGTGCAGAGCCCGCCAGTCATGTTTTTGCCTGCACCGATTACACGCAGGGCAAGGTCTTCATTGTCGCCGCGGACGGAACGACCCAGTGGGAATTCAAGACGACTCGGTGCAACGATCTTTGGGTGCTGCCGACCGGCAACGTGCTGTTCAACACGGGCCGCGGCGTGCAAGAGGTCACGCGGGACGGCCGCGTCGTGTTCGACTACCAGTCGAAAAGCGAAATCTACGCCTGCCAGCGGCTCGCCAACGGCCGCACGTTTGTGGGCGAGTGCAACACCGGACGCCTGCTCGAGATCGAGCCGGACGGAAGAATCGCGAAGGAGGTGCGCCTGCTCCCCGAGGGCAAGGACGGCGGCCACCTCTACATGCGCAACGCGCGTCGGCTGGCCAACGGCCACTACCTCGTCACGCATTACGGCGAGCAGGTGGTGCGCGAATACGATGCGGACGGAAGGACGGTGCTCACGATCCCGGCGGCCGGCGGGCCGCACAGCGTGGCGCGGCTGCCCAACGGCCACACGGTCATATCGTGCGGCGATCTTCCCGGCGGCGCGCGGATCTTCGAAGTGGATGCCGCCGGCAGGACGGTCTGGCAGGTGCAGGGCGACGACCTGCCGGGCATTAGCCTGAAGTTCATCGCCGGCTTTCACCGGCTGCCGAACGGCAACACCGTCATCGCGAACTGGCTCGGTCACGGCCAGTTTGGCAAGGCGCCTCACCTGATCGAGATCACACGCGACAAGCGCGTCGTCTGGTCCTGCGCGGACCACGTGAAGTTTCGGACAGTTTCGAGCGTGCAGGTGCTCGACGCTTCGGGCGGCTCCTCGCCAGAGCTCGCTACAATCTGGCATTGAGGGGCGACTTGACCGGCGCTTGCTGCGGGCATCTGGCGGGGTGAAGGCTCAAACCCGGGCGCGCCGACGTTCGGCTATTTCGCTTCCGACGCCTTCAGTGCCCGGCCATCGGCCCCATAGGGCCAGGGAGTAGTCGACGTGAAAAAGTCCTTCGCGACCCGCAGGAGATACAAGTCCGTGCCATCGGCGGTGTCGTTGTTCGAGCCGCCGCCGTAGACGATATAGGCCTGGTCGTCGACGAAGGCCAGCGAGTGCTGGAGGAAGCCATCCTTCCCGTCCGCAAAGTGCCCGAGCAGGCGGAAATTGTCCCATGTGCGCCCTCCGTCGCGGCTGATCACGGAACCAAGCTGACGGCGATCCTTGGAACGACGCCCCGTGCCCCAGGAGTGCACCACCGCCACCAGCGTGTCCGTGCCGGGAATCCGCGCGAGCTTGGGCGGGTTGTCACCACCTCCCAGATACAAGGTCGAGCTGCCGCTCCACGTGTGCCCATTGTCTTGGGAGAAATTCAGAAAATAGAACGGCGCTTCGTGCCGGCTGAGGAAGACGATCCGGCCGCCGCCCAGATGCGCCAGCGCGGACTCGCCGGTCGGCAGCGCCTTGGCCGAGACCTCGCTCAGCACCCGCCACGTCGCGCCCCGATCATCGGAGGCCACGATCTTCGAAGCGGGCGCATAGCTGTTCAGAGCCTGCAGGAGCCGCCCCCCGTCCCCGACGATCAGCGTGTCGTTGTTGGCCGACATGTCCGCATCGACCTGCACCGGTGTGGACCAATTCGCCGCCTCGTCCGTCGAGCGGACGAAGAAGCGCGCACGCGTCACGATGCCGTATTTCGCGTCGAGCCCGAAGCGGGAATAGGTGAGTCCGATGCTGCCGTCGGGCAGTCGCGCCAGCGCCGGCTTGCCCCAGATTGTCTTCAGATCGCCTTCGAACAGCAGGCGCGGCTTTGACCACGAGCGGCCCTGATCCGGGGACTCCACCTGCCAGAGGCTCGTGTTCATGTGCAGCCGCGGTTTCGCGAGCTGCTTCAGAAAATAGATCAGCAGCAGCCGTCCGTCGCGGAGGCCGAGCAGACTCGGCGCGCCCGCGTGAAGGTCATCGGCCTTGCGGACCAGGACGGGCTGGAGATGCGCGACCATGCGCTGCGTCCGCCCGACGCCGGAGAAGACACCCGCGCTTTCGCCTGCGGCATCGAACGCCGCCACCTTGTGCTCGTAGTTCGTTTCGTGCTGCATGCCGCCATCGTCGAAGTGCGTGACGTTGGACGGCACTTCGCCGGCCAGCCACCACCGCTCGGTGCCGGCCTCGCGCCGCCAGATGCGAAAGCCGGTTTCGCTGTCGGCGCGGTCGGTCCACTCCACGCGCAGGTGCGCCGGCGACGAGCCCGTGTGCCGCACGTTTTCCGGCGCCACCGGCGCAGCCGCCGCCGACAGAAGGATGAGAGGGAAAAGGAGGAAACGCATGGGAGTTGTGAGTTCGCTAGCGCGGTTTCGGCGCGATTACGGGCGCCTGCATCGGATCCCAGTCGTCGGCGCCTCGCGGCTCGTAACCGTGCGCCACGAGCCACCGGTTGCGCAGCTCGTGCCATTTCGCCCGGGCCGCGGCGCCCTCTAGGAAGATCACGCCCGCCGGCTTTTCCCCACCAAACATGCCGGGCTCGCCGAGCCAGAGCAGGTGGTTCGTGCCTTTGAACGAGGCGGTCTTCGGAAATTTGAGTTCCTTCCACCTGTTGCGCGGCTGCTGACCGACCGCGAAGACGGAATCGGTAATCACGACTCGATGGTTCGGGGTTTCGTAGCCGTGAAACTTGAACCACGTGCCGACGCCGTCGTCGCCGTTCGTGCGCGCGAGCCGCACGAGCGTTCGCGTGATGCGAATCTCCGGGTCCTCGTCCGCGCCAATGGCGGGCACCTTCAGCGAACGGAAGCCGTTCACGGTTTCGTTCTGCTCGGAGAGAAAGGTCCACGTGCCGTCGATCAGGCAGTCCTCGATGTCGCCCGGCATGAACTCGTCGTTCTCGATCGCGTCGTCGCGAATCCCGGTGAGGTAGCACCCGCGCATGAGAAAGCTCGCGTGGTTCGGATAGCTGCGCGCGCGGAAGAGCGGCGTTTCGCGTGGCCGCCAGCCGTCGTGCATGTTGTGAATCCGCGCGCCCTCCAGCCGGTGCAGGCCCGCCCCCACCGTGTAGAAGCCCGCGCCGCCGAACGCGTGCGTGAGTTCCCAGCTCCATTCCAGCGGGATCGTGCCGCGCACCACGCCGCCGAGCAGGGTGAGGTTCTTCGGCGGCGTCGGTTGCTCCCCAGCGGAAAACGCGGTCACGATCGGGTGCGTCGGCTTCGAGTCCCAGACCATCCCCCTGAGGTCGAAGGTGGTGTTGTCCGCCACGTCGGCGTGCGCGGTGTAGCGGGAGCCGAAAACACCCGCCATCTTCACGACCGGGCCTGAGGTCCCCGTGGCGGGCGTCGTCGTCACCTGGTAGGCGGGCGGCTTGTCGGCGGCCACGATGGTCGGCACGGTGCCGGACAGGACGGTGCAAAACAGAGCGACGCTGCGGGTGATCAAGGATCTCATGGGAGAAGTCGTCCGGGACTAGAACTGCGTCGTGGCCGTCAAGAGGAACGATCGGGGCAACCCGTAGGCGTTCACGTTGCGGCGCGTGGCGTTGGCGAGCTGCACGACGCCCACGGTGATATAGTCGTTCTCGATCAGGTTGCGGACATTCAGTTGGAGCGTGACCGGGCGCTGCATGACCTTCACGCGATACGAGGCGGTGCCGTTGAGCGTGAATTCCTCGCCGCCCTTGACCGGCACGTTGCTGAGATAGGCGAAGAGATAGTTGTCGTTGTAGGCGCCGTTGAGGCCGAGGCTGAGATCCTTCAGCCAGCCGCTGCGGCTGAAGCGATAGTTGACCGCGAAGTTGAAGGTGAACGGCGTGGCGAAACGTCCGGGAATTTCCGAGCCGCGGTTGCCTTCCATGTCGACGATCGCCTGCGCGGCCGCGAGGTGCGCGGGGTTCTCGTTTCCGCGCGCCCGGGCCTCTTCGACCAGTTGCTTGAAGCGCGGCATCGCGGCGTCCTGCGTGACCTTCTTGTGGGCAGCCGCAATGCGAACGTTCCACCCTGCGCCCGGAAAAAAGATCAACGTGGATTCAACTCCCTTGGAGAACGTGCTGCGCAGTTCGCGCCGCGTCGTATTGACGACGAGATATTTGGGATCGGCCGGAGAGAGCCCGTTCGGGTTGAACAGCGCCTCGAGCTCCGGGGTGGTGATGCCGGTCTGCGCGAACTGAAACGTCACGTTGTCGCGCGCGAGCTCATACCAATTGAGATTCCACACCAGCTTGCGGTTGAAGAAATCGCTCTTGATGCCCACTTCGAACGTCTCGCCGCGCTGCTGGCCGATCGGCTCGTCGAGAAAGTTCGTCGCGTTGCCGTTGGCGGCGCGGAACGACTGCGACTGGGTGGCGTAGAGGTTGATCGTGGACGTCAGCCGGTAGACGAGTCCGTAGGTGTGCGAGATCTCGTCGATATCCGACAGCGCGGGATCGAGCACATAGCGCTCGGGATGCTCGTCGTAAGGGCCGGCCTGGAGCGATTCGCCGCGCGGACCGCGGTTCGCGGTGCCCCACGGAATGGCGGTCAACCGGTAGCCACGATCGCGCCGCACGCCGGCCATGGACTGCAATCTGCCGTCGAAATACCGGCCGTTCGCGGACACCGTCTGATTCCAGAACCGGCTGAGCTGCTCGGTGTATTGCGTCGGAAACATCGCGGCGCGAAACGTCGCCGTGGACGGCAGCGACCGCGCCGAGAGCACGGCCGGATTGTAGGCGCCGGGATCGTCCACGTAGACGCGATACCAGATGCGAGGGCCCGCGCCGCTCAACACGCCCGGGTTGTCGAGTTCGTTGATCTGCTGGAAGGTGCTGTTCGAGTTGCGGCTCTCGCGCCACTCGAGCGACCCCACGACGAGCTGCGACATCCAGCGCACCGGCTCCCAATGGTAGACGGCCATGCCGCGGTAGGTCATCGTCGTCGCGCGCTGGCTGGCCTCCTGATAGGTGAAATCAAGGTAGCGGCGTCCCGCACTATCGACGCTGATCCGGTTACTCTGGAAGGTCTCCGCCCGGTCGCGCACGGCGGTCTGCTGGTTGAGCGACAGCTCGATGCCCAGCTTGCCGAGACGCTGTTCCAGGAACGCGGATACGGTGTGGTAGTCCTGGTCGAGGTGCTTCTGCGGCGCCCAGTTGTAGTGGCGGGGAAATCCGCCGGGATCGTCCTCGACCAGGCTCAGGAGCGCGCCGGCTGAATTGGTGCGGTCCGCGGCGGGCAGCGCGGTGTTGAGGACGACGGTGTTGTCGGCCAGCGCCGTCCACTTGTTGGTAAACCCGCGGCCAGGCGCGGGACGCTCGACGACGCGCTGATCGTTGGTGCCCCAGTTGCGCCGGTGCGCGCCGATTTCGGCGTCGGCGCGCAGCTCGGTGTTCTTGAACAACCGGAACGTCACCGCCGCGTGTGCCGCCTGCAGCCCGAATTTGCCGAAGTCGTATTCCTTGCCCTGCTCGCTCTTCGTCAGGTTCAGTCGCGCGGCGAAGCGCTTCGAGGGCGAAAGGTTGTAGTCGAGGTTCGCGCGGTAGGTGTCGTAGGAGCCGACCTGCGCCAGCGCGTTGCCGAAATTCCGGCCGATGGTCGCGCGCTTCGTGTAGATGTTCCCCTGGCCGCCGGGCTCCATGTCGCCGAAGAGCAGGGAATTTGAACCGCGGCCGAAGTCGATCCGCTCGACGTTGTAGGTATCGCTCGGCACGCCCCACTGGAAGAAATTGCGCGTCGGGCCGCCTTCGTTGGGGATGCCGCGGAACGAATACCGGTTGCTGTCCTGCGGCGTGCCGGAGGTCCCGATGCTCAGCCCGCGCTCGCCTTCGCGGACGACGTCGGCATTGGCGACCCATTTCGCGGCGTCGAAGGCCTCGTAGACGCCGACCTCCGCAAGGAAGTCCTTCGTCAGCGACTCGATCGTCACAGGCACATCCTTGAGCGACTGGTTCGTGCGATTCGACAGCATCGTGTTGCCCGCCAGCCAGCCCTCGTCCTCCGCCTGCACCACGAACGGCGACAGCTCGATCGCTGGCGGGGAGGAAGTGGGATTTGCGGCCTGGGCGAAGCCGGCACGGATCGCGGCCGGCGCGACGATCGCGGACAAGAGCACCGTGAAACGGGAGCGGAGGAGTTTCGCATGCATGGAGGTTCGCATGGCAGGGAGTCGGTGGGGGGAACGGTCTGGGTGGAGCGCG
>CAZENI010000375.1:0-8471 GCA_964513055.1 uncultured Opitutus sp. | reverse complement strand
GGCGGCTCATTCGCCGCCGAAGGCTACGCCCGGGCCACCGGCAAAGTGGGCGTGTGCATGGCCACCAGCGGACCGGGCGCGACCAATCTGGTCTCGGCCATCGCCGATGCGTTCATGGACTCCATTCCGCTGGTCGCGATCACCGGCCAGGTATTTTCGAAATACATCGGTAAGATGGCGTTTCAGGAGACGGATTTCTACGGCATGACGCTGCCGATCGTGAAGCACTCCTACCTCGTGATGGATGCGAACGACCTGCCGCGCATCTTCAAGGAGGCCTTCCATCTCGCCCGCAGCGGCCGGCCCGGCCCCGTGGTGATCGACATCCCGAAGGATGTGCAGCAGAAAAAATTCCAGCCGGTCTACCCGGCGGCCGTGGAGTTCCGCAGCACCTACGCGAATGCGACGCAGCACGCGCCCGATGAGCAGCTCAAGAAGGTCCTCGCGCTGATCGCGGAGGCCAAGCGCCCCGTGCTCTACGCCGGCGGCGGCATCATCTCGGCCGAGGCGCACGCGGAGCTGAAGGCGTTTGCGGAGAAGACCAATGTGCCCGTGGCGACCACGCTCATGGGCGTGGGCGGCTTCCCCGAGACGCATCCGCTCTCCATGCAGTGGTTCGGCATGCACGGCTCCGCCTACGGCAACTGGGCCGTCGACCAGTGCGACCTGCTGCTCTGCTTCGGCGCGCGCTTCGACGACCGCATCACCGGCGACACGAAGCATTTCGCCGCCGGCGCGAAGATCGTCCACATCGACATCGACGCCTCGGAGCACAACAAGAACGTCAACCGCACGCTCCTGCCGATCACGAGCGACATCAAGTTCGCGCTCACGCGCCTGCTCGAGTTGGCCGCCGTCCACAAGTTCACCGCGCCCGACACCCAGGCGTGGCACGCGCAGATCGCCACGTGGAAAAAGGACCACCCGTTCAGCTTCGAGGAGAGCAAGCACATCGTGCCGCAGGAGGCCGTGAAGGTTCTCTACGAGCTCACCAAGGGCGAAGCGATCATCACGACGGGCGTGGGCCAGCATCAGATGTGGGCCGCGCAGTTCTACCGCTTCAACGAGCCGCGCCGCTACATCAGCTCGCTCGGCCTCGGCGCGATGGGCTTCGGCTATCCCGCGGCGCTCGGCGCCAAGGTCGCGTGCCCCGACAAGCAGGTCATCGACATCGACGGCGACGGCTCGTTCGTCATGAACGTCCAGGAACTCGCCACCGCCAAGATCGAGAACATCGCCGCGAAGGCGATGATCCTGAACAATCAGCACCTCGGCATGGTCGTGCAGTGGGAAGACCGTTTCTACGGCAGCGTGCGCGGCAACACCATCCTCGGCGACGAGAGCAACGTCGGCAGCCCCGAGAACCTCGCCGGCCTCTATCCCGACTTCGTCAAGATTGCCGAGGGCTTCGGCGTCAAGGGCCGCCGCGTGCACCTGAAGAGCGAGCTCCGCGCCGCGATTCAGGAGATGCTCGATTGCGACGGTCCCTTCGTCCTCGACGTCATCGTGCCCTACACCGAGCACGTGCTGCCGATGATTCCGGCGGGACGCACGGTGAAGGACATGCTGCTGAAGTAAGTCCGCGTTCGTCGCGCGGGACACACGGGGCGGGTCGCTGACCCGCCCTTTTTATTTTCCGCGTTCGGGGCGCGACACCGTTTCGTCGCGTCCACGACGATCTCCCGCGACGGCGCCGGTCGCATCGTCGAGGTTCCGATGCCCCTCGACCCGTCCGTTATCGAGCGGATTCGACATACCAGAGGTTGAAGTCCGGCACATTCGCCGCATCGAAGGGGTTGAGCACCGGCTGACCCGAAGCCCGTCCGCCCAGCGCCTGCTCGATCTGCGACCAGTCGAACGAGAGCAACAGCGACGCGAGGATGACCAGGTAGACGAACTACGCGGGCGTCATCGCCCGCGTCTCGCGGTAGAGGTAGGTCACGAAGCCGTCGACGCCGGGCAGCAGCGCGATCGGCACGTAGAGCGTGTTCCACCACACCGTGACGAAGCCCGAGTGCGTGATGACCTCGAACGTCGCGACGAACACCACCAGCCCGCGAACATCTCGCCGCACGCGACCGTGAGGAGGTAGCGCTCGGTCGAGCGTCCGCCCGATAGAAATTCCGCCACACCCTTCGCGAACCGCCGCGCGTAGGCGCCCAGCGCCAACACGGCCAGCAGGGAAAGCGCCCCCACGGGCCAGTCGAGCCAGTGCATGCGGCGAGGCTTCTTGAACCGGGAACCGCGGAGTGAACAGCCTTGGTTTTCGAAACCCGCCGCTCCTGGCACGGCTGGCCCATCGGCCGCCGGCGCCGGTCCGCACCTTCGCCCACGTCAGGCGCGGAATCGGATTCGATTCCCGGGAGTTGTTCTGTTTTGCCATAGGCCGCGCATGAGCGACCCACGCCGCCCCACCCGCCCGTCGCCTCCCCTGCCCGCGCCGCGGCTGCAACTCACGGTCATGCGGCGGGCCGAGTCCTTCGTGTGCCGCCGCTGTGTCGACCGGGGCTACCTCGGCTCGGAAGAGGCTTTCGATTCGCCTTATCATTTCCATCCGGAGATCGAATTGCTGCTGATGGAATCGAGTCACGGCACCCGGTATGTCGCCGATTCCATCGAGCCCTACGCGCCGGGCGACCTCGTTCTGATCGGGGCCAACGTGCCGCATGTCTTCGCGCGGGACCGCAGCGCGCCCGCCGCGACCAAGGTGGCCTCGTCGCTCGTCATCCAGTTTCTCCCCACCTTCCTCGGCCCGGGATTCTTCGAGCGCCCGGAGCTGCGCGATGTGCAGCAACTGCTGCTCGCCGCCAACCACGGCCTGCATTTCGGCCGGGCCACCGCGCGCGCGGTGGCGCCGGCGATGCGGCGGCTCCTCACGCTGCAGGGCGCGCCGCGCGTGGCGCTACTGATCGACCTCCTGGGCCGGCTCGTGCGCGCCCCCGCCCGCCCGCTGGCCTCGAGCGCGTTCAAGCAGCAGATCAAGCCGGAGAACCTCGACCGCATCAGCCGCATCCTGGCTCACGTGGAGGAAAACTATCACCAGGAGATCGCGATCGCGGAGGTCGCCCGCCTCGTCGCCCTGAGTCCGACGTCGTTCAGCCGCTGGTTCTCCGCCGCCACGGGCAAGCCCTTCATTCAGTTCCTGACCGACGTGCGCCTCGCGCACGCCTTCCTCGCGCTGACCGAGACCGGCAAACCCGTAACCGAGATCGCCTTCGACTGCGGCTTCAACTCCGTCTCCCACTTCATCCACCGCTTCCGGGAAATCCGTGGGATGTCGCCGCGGGAGTTTCGCCGCCACGTCGTCGCCGGCTTGGCCGACGTGCGGCCGACCGCGGCCCGCGGATAGAAAAACGCAAGTCTTGCCCAAAATCGGACAAGAGTTTCCCGCCATGCGTTTGCTAGGGTGAGCGTCCGGTGAGACTCGGGTCGGCGGGACTCGCCGACGCCTCGCCCCACTCCGCTCCGGATTCCATCCCGGCGACTTGCCGCTCTCGCTCCGTTCCCTGCCGCGCGCGATCGGATCGACTCTCCCGGACGGCGCCGACGGCAACGCGATGCGCAGCAATCTCGTGATCGACGCCGCGCCGATGCAGGGCCGCATGGAGTTCAACTATCTCGTCGCGCCGCCGTTCAACGGCGGCATCCTTTCGCACTTCGTGGGCGACACCGGCACGGCCAACGTGGTCTACTTCCGCTACAACATGATCGAAGCTCCCACCGCCGGCGGCACCTGGCTCCGCAAGAAAACCTCCGGCCTCTCCGCCAACCACAACTGCGTGCACACCCCAAACACCGACTTGTGAGCCGTTCCGATCCGATGCTCAACCCAGCGGATATCCGTGAGTGTTTCGCGATGAAAATGCTCCGATGCTCTTTCCTGGTTGGGCTCGGATTCGCGGCGGCGGCAGCCCTCGCCGCCCCGGAACGCCGCCACGTCGTCCCACCCGGTGCCGCCGGCTTCTACGCGATCGAGGACAGCTCGCTGCGCGTCGATCCCGCGCGGCCGGGTCGAACGCCCCTCCGGGTGTGGGCCCACCGCGCCGGCCTGCCGGAGCCAAGTCAGGCGGAGCCCGCAGTCCTCACGTCGCTCGAGTCCGGCGAGTTTTTCGATTTCGACACCTTTCTCGGCTACCTCGACGCCGGCGACACGATTCACGTGCGCCTCGGTTCCGAGGCCGACGCGACCACCGACCGCAGCGAGCTCGATTTCAAAATCGTCCGGACGCCGCTCATTCCGGTCAGTGTTTTCCCCGACGACCTCGTGGCGCCGCCCGCCGTCATCGCACCCGGCAGTTGGTCCCTCGCCAGCGATCTCCCCGCCGGGTCCGATGTCGCCCGGCACCTCGCGAGCAGCGTGAACGACCAGCGCCGGCTCGTCCTCGGTGCGGATCGCACGCGCGAATCCATCGCAACCTTCCGCGTGCCGCAGAGCGGCTACTACGCGCTCCACGAGGCAACGGTCCGCGCGACCGGCGGCCGCGTCGAGGCGCGCCTTTATGTCGACCGCGAGACCGAACCGCGCCGCACATTTCCCGTCGATCCCGCCGCCGCGCCCGCGCGCCTGAACACCGACCTCGGCTACATCGCGAAGGACGCCACGATCACGCTGGCCTTCGCCAACACGTCCGGCGCGGCCGGCGCCGCCGTCGATTTCACCGGCTCGATCGTCGAGTGGGCGCCGCGCCGCCCGCCGCTGCGCGTGCGGCGTGGCACCGACGGCCTGCTCGACGTCTTCGAGCCCGAGGCGCCGCGGCGCGCCATCGACATACCGGCGGCGCGCTGGATCACCGTCCCCGCGCCCGCCGGCGCGGCCGATGCCACCGAGGCGATCCGGCGGGCGTTCGCAGAGGCGCAAGCCGCCGCGAAAACCGCCAACACCTACGCGGGCGTGCGGCTCGAGGCCGGCCGGACCTACGTCGTCGCCTCGGTGCAAACCGGCGGCAGCGTGTTCGCATTGCGCGACGCGCGACGGATCATTTTCGACGGCAACGGCGCCACACTCCTCGTGAGCTCGCCGGAACTGGCGCGGCGTGAAGTCACCGTGTTCTCCGTGCTCAACAGCCGCGAGATCGCGTTCGCCGATTTCACG
Organism: uncultured Opitutus sp.; assembly: GCA_964513055.1. Lineage (GTDB taxonomy): Bacteria > Verrucomicrobiota > Verrucomicrobiia > Opitutales > Opitutaceae > ER46. The sequence goes on along the minus strand of CAZENI010000375.1, from coordinate 3,379 downwards.
GTGAAGGCGACGACGGTGCCCTTCACGACCGGCGAAGTTCTCGCGGTGAATCCACCGAATGCGAACACGCAGACCGTGACGTTTCGCGTCACGCCCGGCGCGCTCGACCCGCGGGCGGACATCAGTCGTGACGGCCAGGCCGACGCCTATGCCTACGACCCGCTGATCCCCGGACGGCTCGCGGTCGGGAGCTGGACGCACTATCCCGGCCGCGGCACTCCCGCGCTGCAGGCCACGGCCGAGCCTGGCGTCTTCACGCATCAGGTCACGCGCACGAACAGCTCGATCCACGTCGGCGATCGGTGGCTCGTGAAGAACAAGCGCGGCGGCGTCATCTATCTCAGCGCGCGCGGCGCCTCCGAAAACGTCACGCTCTCCGGCGTCACCGGCCTCGCGTCCGGCGGCGGCCATCTGCGTTTCTCGCCGAGTTCCGGCATCAATATCCTCGACTGCCGCTTCGAGCCCGACGGCGAGGACTGGATCAGCTCGAGCGCCGACAGCGTGCACGGCCGCGCGCGCGAAGGCCCGTGGATCGAGAACACCCTCATCCGCGGCATCTGCGAGGATGTCATGAACACCTACGGCCAGAGCATGGTGATCGTGGCCGACGACGACGCGAACGACACCGTGATGTCGATCCGTGTGTTCGACGGCAGTGTCGAGTCGACCGGCCCGCCCATGCTGCGCCTGCCCACCGGCGACAGCATCATGACGGGCGATCAACTCGTGTTCTTCAACCCGAAGACCGGCGCCGTGCTCGGCTACGCGCGCGTGCAGGCGATCGCGAACGGGCGCGTGACGTTGTCGCAGGCCGTGCCCGGGATCGACACGTGGGAGACGGGAGACGGCCGCAGCGCGACGATGGTCTACAACACGCGGGTCGCCGCGCGCTTCTTCGTGCGCGACTCGCGCGTGACGGACAGCATGCGCTTCGCCATCTACATCAAGGCGCGCGGCGGCGTGGTGTTCAACTGCCAGTTCGAAGGACTCTCCGGTCCGTCGATTCTCGCGACGAACGAACCCGAGTGGCCCGAGGGCCCGCCCGCGACGCACCTCTGGGTGCAGGGCTGCACCTTCAGCCAAAACAACTACGGCTACATGTCGCGCCACCGCGCGTTCATGGTGGTCGATTCCGCGGACATCTCCGTCTACACGCGGCGGCTGCGCGATCCCGCGGAGCCCGCCGGCTACACCGCGCACCTCACCCGCGGGCAATACGCCAATGCGCACCTGAAGCTCGTCGGCAACGTGTTTCACGAGTGGCGCGGCATGGGCATCGCCGTGCGCAACGCCCGCAACGTCCTCATCCGCGACAATCTCTTCCTCGCGCCGGCGGACGATGCCGTGATGCGCCAGACGCTCGCGAAGGATCCCGAGTTCGCCCACGCGGGCCGAGGGGGCTTCGCCGCGATCTTCCTCGCCAGCGTCAGTGGAGTCCGGCTCGCCGGGAACCGGGCCCATGGTCTGCCCGAGGGCGATCGCGTGATCGCACGCGCGGCGGACGCGGTGGACGTGCAGGAAATCGACAACACCACTCATTCCCCGCGCGGCGTCGGTCCCGCGGTGGCGCTCTCGTTCGGCGAATGGTTTGGGACGACCAGCCTTGAGGCCCCGTCCGTCGGCGCGGCCCGCGATCGCGTGGAGTTGCACGGCGCCGTGCATCGCGCCGGGCGTCTCGGCGCGGGGCTTTTCTTCGACGGCCGCGGCAGCCCCGCGGTGCTCGCCGCCACCGGAGACACCGGCGGCCAGGCGCTTCCCGCGCTCAGCGTGGCGCTGTGGGCGTATCCGGAGCGCGGAGGCGGCGCCACGCCGGTGTTGCTCGCGCAGGGCGACCGCCAGCGCGGCCTTGTCATCGCCATCAATCGCGCCCGCTGGGTGGCCGGTCTCTGGCACGACGGGCAGGAGGCATGGCTCGATCTCGGTCCGGCAGGGATGGAGCGGTGGCAGCACCTCGCCCTCGTCTACGATGGCAGCAGTGGCACGGTGCGCGGCTGGGTCGACGGACTCGAACTCGCAGTCGCCCGCCAAGGTGTGCCACCCCGCTTCGGCGGACCGCCGGCAGACACGGCGCTGGCTGGCGTGCTCACCGATGCGCGGCTTGACCGCGGGCGCACGGCCGCCGCCAGCTCCGCCGCGTATCGGGGCGGGCTGGACGAGTTCTTCCTTTTCCATCGGACGCTCGACGCGACCGAAGTCTCCCTGCTCGCCCTGCGCCGTCCGTCGGGACCGGGACCGACGGCGAAATACTGAAGACTGCCACGAGTCCACGCTCCCTCCTTTTCCTGATTGCCCATTCGTTCGCCGGTTCGCCCGGCGCTGGGGCCCCAGACGGTGCAGCCCCACGCAGCCGGCATGTGCTGTCGGTGTCAGGTCGCGACCTCCTCTTCGACGGCGCCCCGCTCAAGATCATCCGTCTGCGAACCTCGAAGGCGTTGATGTCGGAGCAGCGGCGCGTCTCCAGCGAGATGATCACGCACGCCAACGGCTACATGCTCGCGTCAACGCGGCTGCAATGCCCGCCGCCCTTCGGGCCGAACATGCGTCCGGAGGGCGACGGTTCGCCGGAGAGTCCCGGCATCCTCTGGTGGCTCGAACATATCCGAAATCAGCATACCGGCGCCCGTTGAGCGCCGGTCGCGTCACTTTTCCGTCATGATATACCGGCCATCCCAATCGGGCGGCGGCGGCGAGACCTTGGCGCGCTCGACGATGTCGAGATAGACGAGCGAGGGATTGGATTTCACGCCCGGCGTCTTGCCCGGCTGATTCGGCTCGAGTTCGACACTTTGCCTGAAACAACCGAGCGCGCCGTCCCAGTCGCGCGCGTAGTATTTCTCGAGTCCCCGTTGAAAGTGGTCGATGCACGCGTGCACCTCCGGGGCGAGCGCCTCCTTCAGGCCGACAATCTCGAAAATCGGCACGGGCTGCGACCGCCCCATCACCACGATGCGGCCGAGTGCACGAAACACGACGCGGTCGCCGCCATGCTTCACGCACGACGCGCGCGTGGCCTCGGTGCACATCGAATACGCGCCCCACGCCTTCGCACCGGACTCCATGCGCGCGGCCAGGTTCACGTTGTCGCCCATCATCGTGTAGTTGAAACGCGTCCGGCTGCCCATGTTGCCGATCGTGGCCAGGCCGCTGTTCAGCCCGATGCGCGACTGCATCTTCCAGACAATCTCCGGCCATTTGTCGCCCTCCGCCTTCCACTTCACGCGGAGTTCCCCGAGCTTCTGGTGCACGAGCTGCGTCGCCACACACGCGCGATACGCATGATCCGGCAGCGGCAGCGGCGCGCCAAACATCGCGACCACCGCGTCGCCAATGTATTTGTCGAGCGTGCCGCCCTGCGCCTGCACGATGTCGGTGCAGGCCG
>CAZENI010000374.1:0-8511 GCA_964513055.1 uncultured Opitutus sp. | reverse complement strand
GAAATACCGCGAGTGCATCCGCCAGCCCTACGGGATGATCCTGCACTGCGGGCCGACGGGCTCGGGCAAGTCGATGACGCTCTACTCGGCGCTCAACGAGATCAACACGCCCGACATCGTCATCCGCACCGCGGAGGACCCGATCGAATACACGCTGCCCGGGTTGAACCAGATGCAGATGCACCGGCAGATCGGGCTCACGTTCGCCACGGCGCTCCGGGCGTTTCTCCGCCAGGACCCCGACATCATCCTCGTCGGCGAAATCCGCGACAAGGAGACGGCGGGCATCGCGGTCGAGGCCGCGCTCACCGGCCACTTGCTCATCTCGACGCTGCACACGAACGATGCGCCGACCACGGTCTCGCGTCTCACGGAGATGGGCGTGGAGTCGTTCATGGTGTCGTCGTCACTGCTCTGCGTCTGCGCGCAGCGGCTCATGCGCCGCGTGTGCAAGACCTGCCGGGTCGCCTACACGCCGGAGGGCCGCGAGAAGGAGATCATCGAGCGGGCGATCGGCTGGAGCGGGCAGATTTTCAAACACAACACCAAGGGCTGCCCGAAATGCGGTGGCAGCGGCTACAAGGGCCGCGTGGGCATCCACGAGCTGATGGTGAGCAACGAGGAACTGGTGGACGCGATCAACAAGGAGGCCGAGTCGGCCGAGTTGAAGCGAATCGCGATGAAGAACGGCATGAAGACGCTGCACCAGGACAGTCTCCTCAAGGTGAAGGAAGGCCTCACGACGATCGAGGAAGCGATCGCGAACGTGCCGCCGGACATGTGAGCCGGGTGGGGCGGTCAGCCGGCCGCGGCGGGCGGCGGGCCTCGGGCGCGTTGACCGGCCGGGGAAATCCATTTTGCATGCGGCCCCGATGAAACCCACGCGCCTCGGAGCCCTTCTCTTTGCCGCGCTCGTGCTCGCCCTCGCCGCCGGCTGCAAGCCGAAGCCGAAGGCGATCACGGAGCTGCAGCGCAAGGAGGCGGAGCATCACGTGGCCGAGGCGAGCTTCGCGATGAATCTGCGCGACTGGGCGCGGGCGGAGGGGTCGCTGGCGCAGGCGGTGAAACTCGCGCCCGACACCGGCGTTTACTGGATCAGCCTGGGTTCGATGCGCGTGCGTCTCGGCAACAAGGCCGGGGCGAAGGACGCCTATCTCAGCGCGCTGAAGGCCTACGAGGACGCCGCGGCGCGCGACGAGACGAAGAAGGATGCCGAACCGTGGCTGAAGCAGATGCAGGTGCTGGCGCTCCTCGGGCGGACCGACGAGGCGCGGGCGCTTCTGGACAAGACGGCGAAGAAATTTCCGGACAACCGCAACGTGCGCGCCTTCGTCGACGGGAAGGCCTTCGACAAGATGATCGCGGATCCGCTGTTCAAGCAGGGCGCGCTGTGAGGTTCGCGCGCGGGTGATGCAGCACTACTGGCAGGAGTTCTTGCTGGTGGCGGGCGCGCATCTGCTCGCGGTCGCGAGCCCCGGGCCGGATTTCGCGCTGGTGGTGAAGCAGAGCCTCGTGCACGGACGGCGCACGGCGATCTGGACCAGTCTGGGCGTCGGCACGGCGATTCTGCTGCACGTAATCTACTCACTGCTGGGGCTCGGCCTGCTCATCCGCGGGTCGGAGCTGTGGTTCAGCGTCGTGAAATACACCGGTGCCGCCTACCTCGCGTGGGTCGGCGTGCAATCGCTGCGCGCGCGGGCGCGGGTCGGCGTGGATGGCGAGGGCGGTGCGGTGGCGCCGGCCGGATCCGCGGCGACGGCCGCGCCCGACGAGCGCGGGGCGTTTGCCACGGGCTTCCTTACGAACGCGCTCAATCCCAAGGCGACGCTGTTCTTCCTCTCGCTCTTTGTCGTGATCGTGAGCCCGCGCACGCCGAAACTGGTGCAGGGCGCCTACGGGCTCTGGATGGCCGCGGCGACGGCGGCGTGGTTCTGTCTCGTATCCGTATTGTTCACGCGGGAGGACGTGCGGCGGAAATTCCTGCGACACGGCCACTGGATCGATCGCGCGCTCGGCGTGGTGTTCATCGCCTTCGCCGTGAGTCTCGCGGGCGCGACGCTGCAGTGAAACGTGCGCCGGCGACCATGAGGAGTCCTTTCATCACCAAACCCGCCGTTGGAATCGAACCACAGAGGCACAGAGCGCACGGAGAAAGCCATCTCCGGAGGATGAAATTAGCGCTGAAGCGTCACCAGTCAGGTGAAGCGATCTTCGCTGAATCTATCCGGGTTCCGTGCTCTGTGCCTTGGTGGTTCACCGGCGGCGTTTGAGTTCATGGGGATGCGGCCCGTGCGAGGGCGGGGACGGGGCTCGGCGCGGCGGGAGCGAGCCGGTAGGCGCCGTCGCCCTTGAAATCGCCCTTCGCGTCGGCGTCGCCGAACATGATGGCGTAGGAGCGGGAGCCGATGCGGGCTGTGATCGCTTCGAAGCGGTCGCTGGTGGCATCCTGCAGGGCGAGGTCGTAGGCCTCCCGATTCAGATGCTCGAGCACCGCGGCGTGGCGCGCGTAGTCGAAAAACACGAGCGCGCCCGTGTCGACGCTGGCGTGGTGGCCCCGGCTTTCGTCGGTCGTGGCGACGATATCCGAAAAGGTGATGCGGTAGGTGCCCGGCCGGAAATCAGGAACCTCGTGGACCCGGACATCGAAGCCGACGGGGGCGGCGGCGAACGCGGCGACGATCTGCTCCCGCCCGGCGGGCGGAACGGCGGGGAGCGTGAGGCCCCGGAGGCCCTCGAGCGCGGCCGGGTCGGCCATGACGAGGAAGGGCGACGTGAGTTCGAGTTCGATCGGCCGGCGATCCGAGGAGACGCAGGTGCGCCCGCTCGGAGTGGTCGCCGGGAAGTGGTGCGGGAACTTGCGCCGGGCGACATCGGGGGCGTCGGTCGAGCGATAGCCGGCGAGCTGCGCCTTGGTGGCGGGATAAAAGTCGGTGAGCAGGTTGTAGGCGTTGGCGCGATCGACGAGGTGGTCGCTGACGAGGAGATCGCGCACGCGTTCCTCGAAGGCGGTGAGGTCCTCGCCGCGCCGCCGCAGTTCCTTGAGGGCGGCACCGTAGCGGGCCCATTGGTCCGTGTAGAGCAGGGCCATGAGTTCCTCGGTGGGCTTGCGCCGGAGTTTCCGCACCTCGGCGATCGAGACCACCACGAGCAGCACCACGACGGTTGTGACTACGGCGATGAGCATGAGCGGCGCGGAGGTGTTGTGATCGGCTTCGGCGCCGGGGCCAAGACCGGAAGCGCGCGGCGCCGCAGGGCCGTCAGGGCGTGCGGTGCTCGTCCCACGGCGGGGTCGCGGCCTGCAGCGCGAGCAGGAGGGCGGCGAGTTCGGTCGCGGCGCGGGCGAGTTGATCGTAGATCCAGCGCTCGCGATCGGTGGCGGCGGCGGGGAAGAGGGGACGCTCGAGCGCGGCGAGCAGGGGCTCGAGCTGGCCCGGGGGCGGCAGGCCGCGCTCGCTGGCGGCAAGGCTTTCGAGGGCCTGGAGCGCGGCGGAGCGGAATGGCGCGAGCACGGTGGCGGGGACGGCGGCGCCGGGCGCGAGGTGCAGCGCGAGGACGTTGAGGATGCGGGTGAGGCGCTGGTTGCCGTTCACGAGCGTGGCGGCGTGCTCGATGCCCTCCTGCCGGTTGCGCGGATCGCCGCCGAGCCGGCGCAGCGACGAGAAGGCCGCGCTCGTGGCGGCCTCGGCGCGGCGCTTGATGACGATGGCGTCGCGATCAAAGGAGCCGCCGGCCTCGAGCCGGTCGAGGAGGGCGGCGAGGTAGTCGCGGTTGACACGGAAGGTCTGCGCAAGAATCCCGGGGAGCCGATCGCGTTCCCAGACCGGCCAGAAGAGGTGGGCGGCAAGCAGGGCGAGGGCGCCGCCGGCGAGCGTGCTGGCGAGGCGTTCGAGGGTGAACGCGAGCGTGACCGGCTCGTGCGCCTCGGTGATGAAGACGATGAACAGCGTGATGAAGAAGATCGCCAGGCCGTAGTTGCGCTTCAGGTGGTAGCCGAAGCCGAACATCGTGACCGCCATCGCGGCCCACAGCGCGGGCGCGGGGAGATCGAGCCAGAGGACGCCGCTGGCGAGCACGCTGCCGGCGAGCGTGCCGGCGACGCGCTGGCCGGCGCGCTGGCGGGTGGAGCCGTAGTCGGGCTGGAGGACGACGACGACGGTGAACGGGAGCCAGTAGCCGTGGGGAAAGCCGTAGAGCCGGTAGAGCGCGACGCCGGTCATGGTGAGGGCGGCGAGCCGCAGGGTGTAGCGCACGAGCGCGGGATCGATCGCGAGCGTGAGGTTGAGGGCCGAGGCGAGCGGGCGCAGCGCGACGGTGCGCAGATCGGTGAGATCGAGCGGGGCGGCGGTGCGCTCGGCGGCGCGGTCGACGACAGCGTGGAGGGCCTCGCGGATCTCGGGCAGCAAGTGCTCGATCTGGCGGACGATCTCGACGAGCTGGGCGCGAGCGGGGGCGGGGCCGAGGCGCGCGCGCAGCACACCCAGCAGCGACCCGAGCCGGCGGGTCCGCACCTCGAAGGTGGCGAGGTGGCCGGGCTGGTGCGAGACGGTGGTGAGCGCGACGTGTCGTGAAAGATTGGAGACGGAGGCGAGGGCGGGCTCGAGCGCCGGCGCGAGGTCGGCCAGCGCGGGGGCGTCGAGCGCGGCCTCGATCGCGGTCTGGAGGGCGACGACGCGGGTGGCGAGGCGGGCGCCGGCGAGGTGGAGTGCCTCGAGACGGGGGCGGAGAAGGCCGGCGCGCGCGACCGCCAGCGCGGCGTAGGTGTGATCGAGCGTGGCGCGGGCGGCGGCCTCGGCCTGCGACAGGCGCTCGTGGCGGGCGGCGGCCTCGCCGCCGGGGACGAGGGCGTCGAAGAGATCGGCGACCGCGAGCCAGCTATCGGCGACGGTGCGGCGCAGGGCGTGTTGCGGGCGGAAGGGCCAGTTGGCGACCTGCACGAGCACGCCCCACGCGCCGCCGGCGAGCGCGGCGAGGGCGTGGGTGCCGATGGCGGACGAGGCGCCGGGCGCGGCGAGCGCGAGGAGGAAGACGAGGGTCGACGCGATGGCGAGCGGCGGGCCGTAGTCGGCGCTGAGGTGGCGCCAGACGCCGCCGCAGACGGCGAGGAGGCCGGTCGCGAGGATGGCGACGGTGAGGTTGTCGGCCACGGTGGCGCCGAGCGCGGCGGCGCCGGCGAAAACGGCGGCCATCATGACGAGCAGGGCGAGGCGCACCCGATAGTCGCCGCGCGCATCGACCATCGCGATATTCTGGGCGGCGATCGCGACGAAGGAGACGTCGAACGCGATCCAGCCGGTCGCGGCCAGCAGCACCGGGGCCATGAAGCCGACGGTGGCGCGCGTGGCGCGGCTCAGGTCCGGCAGGAGCGACGCGCGGTCCGCGAGCTGCGTGAGCTTCGACCAGATCATGGGCGCCGCTCAGCCATACACGCCGCCGCCGAGCAGGCGTTCGCCGATGTAGAAGGCCAGGACCTGGCCGCTGGCGAGGCCGCGCTGGGGTTCGCGGAAACGGATCAGGGCCGTCGTCGCCGCGCCGTCGGGTCCGGTGGACTCGGGGATGAAGGTGAGTGCGACGCGCGGGTCGCGGTAGCGCACGCGGCCCTCGAGTGCGCTGGCGCTCGTGACGGGTTCTCCGATCCAGCTCAGCGAGTGCACGCGCACCTCGCGCTGGAAGAGGCCCGGGGCGTCGGGGTGGTCGAAGGCGACGAGCAGCGCGCGATCGGCGGCGCGCTTGCCGACGACGACGTAGGCGGCATGGTCGGTGTTCGAGGGGACGCCGATGCCCTTGCGCTGGCCGAGGGTGTAGAAATGCAGGCCGCGGTGGGTGCCGAGCATGCGGCCATCGGTGGCGCGCACGATCGGACCGGGCGCATCCGGAACGTAAGCACGGAGGAAGTCGGCCATCTTCACCTCGCCGATGAAGCAGATGCCCTGGCTGTCCTTCTTGTCGGCGGTGGGGAGCTTCGCGTTGCGGGCGAGCGCGCGCAGCTCGGGCTTCGGCAGGTGGCCGACGGGGAAGCGGGCGTCGGCGAGCTGCACCGGCGAGAGGAGGGCGAGGAAGTAGGACTGGTCCTTGTTCTTGTCGACACCCTCGAGGAGGGCGAGATTTCGGATTTCGGATTTCGGATTTCGGATTGAAGAACCGGCGTCGGGATCCCCGGGAAAATCCGCAATCCGCGATCCGCAATCCGCAATTGAAACGCGTCGCGCATAATGCCCTGTCGCGACCGCGTCGAAGCCGTGGTCGCGCGCCCAGGCGCGGAAGACGCCGAACTTGATCTCGCGATTGCACATGATGTCGGGATTCGGCGTGAGGCCGCGGGCGTAGCCGTCGAGGAGGTAGTCGACGATCTTCTCGCGGTAGTCGCGCATCAGGTTCACGACGTGAAACGGGATCCCGAGATGGTCCGCGACGGCGCGGGCGTCCTCGATATCGCGCTGCCACGGGCAATCGCCGAGGACGTTGTCCTCGTTGATCCAGTTCTTCATGTAGGCGCCCGTGACGTCGTAACCCTGCTGCTGGAGCAGGAGCGCGGCGACGGAGCTGTCGACGCCGCCCGAGAGGGCGACGAGGATTTTTTCTTTCGCGGCGGGCACGGCGGATCGGCCTAACCCTGCCAGTCTTCCACGTTGAGCCCCGGCACGCGGGAGAACTCCTTCGTGTTGTGCGTCACGAAAACGGCGCCGAGCGCCAGGGCGTGGCCGGCGAGCAGGGCGTCATATCCGCCGATTGGCTGGGCGTTGGGTTTTAGGTTGGCGAGGAATGCGCGCACGAATCCCGCGTGGTGGGCCGCCGCCGCGTCGAACGCCTCCACGCGCGGAAAAACCAGCTTCAGGCGAGTGATGCGTTCGCGAAACGCCGGCACGGCCGGCTGCTTCGCCGCCCCATATTCTAGCTCCATCAGCGCGATGGACGACAACCGGCAATCGAACAGCGATTGCTCCAGACGGACCCGCAACGCGATATCCTCGGTCCGGCCCCGCAGATAGCGGGAAAACACATTGGTATCCGGCAGAAAAATCACTTGGTGTGATCAGGAAAATTGGGCGCCGAGCCCCACAACGCCTGCAGCGCTTTCAACCGCCGGGCCTCGGCCACGGGATCGGTGGCGACAAAGCCCGTGGCCGTGGGGGTGAGGACGTAGGACTTGGCCTTGACCTTGAGGCCCTGCGGCAGGCGCAGCGCCTTGGAATTTCCCGCCTGGAAGACCTTCGCCGTAATCGTGCTCATGTGAGCACGCTGTAGCTACGGAGGGGGCTGTCAACCGGCGAGGCTTCGGAGGATGCCCGGCTCAGCGCTCGCGGTATTGGATCTTGGCCTTCGTCGCGGGCGGCAGGTCGGATTTGTCGAGCCAGTCGCGGGCGCCGGCCTGATCGATCATCATCCAGTAGGTGAAGGCGCCGTGGAGGGCGTTGGTGCGGAGCGGCTCGCCGCGGAGGGTGGCGGCCCAGCGCACGGACTCGAGCGGTTCGCGCTGCGCCCAGGCGGAGGCGATGGAGACGAAGGCGGCCTCGCGCGCGGTGGCGGTCGGGAGCGCCTCGGCCCACGCGATGGCGTCGCGGGGCTTGCTGCCGAGGAGCAGGCCCATGTGCTGCGCGGCGAAATCGAGGCCGCCGCCGGGCGGCATCTCGGCGACGTAGCGGGCGGCGGCGAGCGGGTCCTTCTGCGACCAGCTCGAGAGCACGTTGTTGAGGACGATCCAGCGGGTGAGCTCGACGGAGAGCGACTGGATCCAGGCGAGGGCGGCGTCGATGCCCTGCTGGTCGGCGAGGGCGCGCGCGACGTTGACGGCGGCCATCGTCTGCATGTCGCCCGACGGGAGTCCCTTCACGAGATCGGCGGCGGCGGCGGGATCGGTGGCGGTGAGCCGCTGGACGGCGACGGCGATGGTGCGTTCGAGAATGGGGCCGGTGAGGAATTTTTTCGCGAGGGCGATGGCCTGGAGGGGATCGCGTTCGGAGAGGTTGCGGAGCACGGTCTCGAGGGCGGGATTGCGATCGTCGGGGTCGGGGAGCGCCTGTGCCCAGGCGAGCGCGGCAGCGGGATCGGTGCGGGCCCAGATGTCGCTGAGCGCGCGCAACGCATAGTCGCGGGCCTCGCCGGGCGGCACGAGGGCGAGGCGCGGGAGGGCGGTCTGGACATTCTCGCGCCCAAGGCGGTCGAAGAGCGCGCTGTAGAACGCGCGGTCCTCGCGGGCGATGGCGAGTTCCTGCGCGAGGGTGAGGGCGCGGTCGATATCGCGGCGGCTGATGGTGTCGAGGAGCATGAAGAGCGCCTGGGAATACTCCGGCCCGCGCGGCATCTTGCGGAGAAACGCGAGCGCGGCCTCGGGATCGGTTTGCAGGAGCGTATGGAACTGCGTGATGAAATCGCGGATGCGCACGCGGGGATCGGCGTGGGCGAGGGCGGCGGCGAGCGCGGCCTCGGCGTCGGAGAGCGGCGGCGGCGTGGGCGCGACGACGGGCGCGGGCGGCGGCATTTTTATGGAAAGCCCGGGGCGCCACCCGCCGCTAA
>CAZENI010000373.1:0-8527 GCA_964513055.1 uncultured Opitutus sp. | reverse complement strand
TTGACGGCGGGACTTGTCCCGCCACCCAAATCCATTCCTACCCCATGCCACCTCTCGCTCACTTTCGCCCCTTCATCGCCGTCGCGACCCTCGCCCTCACCGCCCTCGCCCAACCCACGCCGCCCGTCGGCACGAACCCGATGCAGCGCGGCACCACGCCCGGTGCGCGCAACGACTCCGAGATCCGCGAGCTCACGCCCGAGGAGATCTACCCGAACCTCAACTTCTACGCCGTCAACCCGCTCTACCGCGAAGGCACGCCGCTCGGCTGGGCGAAGGAGCGCATCGAGGAAAGAATCGATCGCGGGGTCGCCGCCCTCGCGACCGAAGACAAGAAAGTCTACGTGAGCTGGCGCCTGTTGAAGAGCGATCCGTCGAACGTCGCATTCAACGTCTACCGCCGCACCGCCGGCGGCGCCCCCGTCAAACTCAACGCTCAGCCGATCGCGAAAACCTGCGACCTCGTCGACGCCGGCGCGCCGCTCGATCAAGCCAACACGTGGACTGTCCGCGCCGTGGTCGCCGGCCGCGAACTCGAAGCGTCGCCTCCCGCCGCCCTCGGCGCGGGCGCCGCTCCACAGCAATATCGCGCAATCAAACTCAAGGACGACGTCACCAGCATCTCGATGACTGCCGTCGGCGACCTCGATGCCGATGGCATCTACGACTTCATCGTGAAATGGCCCGGCGGCGGCAAGGACCCGGGCCGCACCAGCGTCAGCCGCGGCACGTATAAGTTTGATGCTTACAACGGCAAAACCGGCGCGTTCATGTGGCGGATCGACCTCGGCTGGAACGTCGACATGGGCGTGTGGTGGACGCCCTTCGTCGTTCGCGATCTCGACGGCGACAACAAGGCCGAGCTCTGCCTCCGCACCAAACCCTACGCCGCCACGCTCGAGGCAGCGCTCCCCGGCGCGCGCGAAGGCAACGCCCTCGAAGGCCCTGAGTGGCTCGCTGTCTACAACGGCGAGACCGGCGAACTGATCGATAGAGCCGACTGGATCGAGCTCGGCAAAGTGCAGGATTGGGGCGACAACACCGGCAACCGCGCGAGCCGCCACCTTATGGGCGTCGCCTACCTCGACGGCAAGACGCCCGCCGTCCTCGCCGTGCGCGGCACCTACGGGATGATGAAGATCGACGCGTGGACCCTCGAGAACAAGAAGCTCAAAAAAATCTGGCGCTGGACGAACGAGCGCGCGCCCTTCCTTTTCCACGGCCAGGGCGCGCACGGCCTCCAGGTCGGCGACGTCAACGGCGATGGCAAGGACGAGATCTTCAACGGCGCGATTTCCATCAGCCACGACGGCCGTTCGCTCTGGAGCACCGGCCTCGGCCACGGTGACCGCCTGTATCTCACCGACATCGACCCGTCGCGCCCCGGCCTTGAGATCGCCTACATCTGCGAGGACGCGCAGCCGCAGCTCGGCGTGAATCTCCGCGACGCCCGCACCGGCGACATGCTCTGGGGCGCCCGCGAGCCGCACCTCGACAACGCGATCGACCAGGTCGCCGTCGGTGACATCGACCCGAAATATCCCGGCATGGAAGTCTGGATCAACAAGGGCCTGAAACAGCTTTTCTACACCGCGAAAGGCGAACCGATCCCCGGCCCCGTGCCCTCGACGAGCGAACTCGTCTGGTGGGATGGCGATCTCCTCCGCGAGCAACTCGGCAGCGGCGGCTTCGGCGGCGGTGGACGCGGCCGTGGCGGCGCGGCTCCCGCGGGTGCGCCGCCCGCCCCGGTCGCCAAGGCCGGCGACAACGCCGCTCCCGCTCCGCCGCCTGCTCCCGGCGGTCGCGGCGGCTTCGGCGCCCCTGGAGGCGGCTCGCGTTCCATCGGCAAGTGGAAGGATGGCGCGCTCCAGCCGATCACGCCCGGCATCCAGGGCCAGGTGCAGCAGGTCGCCGACCTCCTCGGCGACTGGCGCGAGGAGATCGTGACGTTCACCAACGGCGAGCTGCGCATTTACAGCACCACGATTCCCGCGAAGGATCGCCGCGTCTGCCTCATGCAGGATCCGATTTATCGTCACAGCGTCTGCTTCCGCACCATGGGCTACGCGCACGTGCCCCAGGTGAGTTACTACCTCGGCGAACCGTGAATGCTGCTTCCGAGGTAGGGGCGGCTGTCCCCAACCGCCCTCGTTGGACATCCGCACGCCCCCACCCAGGGCGGTTAAGGATAACCGCCCCTACCCCGTTTCGCGTCTTTATCCTCCTGCTAGGCGCACTCCTCACCTTCCCCCTCCGCGCCCACGACATCTACTCAAGCTGGGCCGAGGCGAAGCTCCTCGCCGACAAACTCGAGCTCACGCTCACGCTCGCCCGCTCCTCCGCTCACGATCTCCTCCCCGACGCGAAACAGCTCCCCGCCATCACGCCGGAGACCTACGCCGCGGTCGCTCCCAGACTCCGCGCCGTCGCCGGCGATCTGATCCGCATCGCCGCCGGCGGGAAACCGCTGAAGTTCCTCTCCGGCGACACGAAGATCAGCGGCGACAACGACATCACCTTCACGCTCACCTACGCGAAGCCCACCACCAGCCCGCTGCGCTTTACCGCCGATTACCTCGGCTACCTCGTCGACGGCCACATCGCCACGGTCGTCGTCTCCGGCCCCGCCGGCGAAGACATCGGCTGGTCACCCGTCTCGATGGATCAGCCCGTCTTTCAGATCGCACTGCCGGCAGCAAACTCACCGAAGAAATCCCCTCCCTCCAAATGATCCGCCTCGCTGCACGTGTAGCCCGACGCGTGAGCGCCGGGATTCTCTCGCTTCTCCCCGCGGCCACCACCTTCGCCGCCACCCCCGCCGAACCCGTCACCCTCCACTGGCTCGGCGACGCCGCCCCCGCCGCACCCAACGGCATCACCTGGGGCGTCCCATGGCCGAAAGGCGCCGTCACTCCCAGCACGCCGATGCGCCTCGCCACCGCCGACGGCCGCCGCCTCGACGTGCAAACGTGGCCACTCGCCTACTGGCCCGACGGCTCCGTGAAATGGACCGGCCACGCGCTCGCCGCGACCGCCGGCCTCAGCGCGACGCTTCAGCTCACGCCGACTTCCTCCGGCGATGCGCCCGCCCCGTCCTCAGTCATCAAATACGCGGAGGACGCCGACGCCTTCATCATCGACACCGGCGTGATGCGCGTCCGCGTTTCGAAGCACCGCTCGCGTCTCATCGATTCCATCACGATTGGCGACCGCGTCGTCGCGCAGCACGGCTCGCTCATCGCCCGCCGCGAGGACCGCAGCGATCCCGCCGCCCCGCGTGATGTCGAACTGCGCGGCGGCATCGACCGGGCCACCCTCGAGCAAAGCGGCCCCGTTCGGGCCGTGATCAAACTCGAGGGCCGCCACGTCGAAGGCAGTAGCTCCGGAGCGACGAGCGCCGGCTCGTCCAGGGTCTGGCTCCCGTTCACCGTCCGCCTCGCGTTCTTCGCCGGCAGCGGCGCGATCAAGCTCACGCACTCCTTCGTCTACGACGGCGACGGCAACAAGGACTTCCTGAAGGGCCTCGGCCTCTCGTTCACCGTTCCCTTCAAAGAGGAGGCGCATAATCGCCACCTTCGTTTCGTCGGCGATGCCGACGGCGGCGTCTGGACGCAGCCCGTGCGCATGCTCCCCGGCTATCGTCCGCAAGCCGGCCGCCCCGTCGTCGAGCACTACGACGCGCACCTCGCGGGCCGGCGCATCCCCAACCTCGCCGACTTCGACGCCCGCACCCGCGAGAACATCCTCACCGTCCCCGTCTGGGCCGACGCGAAACTCACCCAGCTCGGGCCGAACAACTGGTCGCTCCTTAAACGCACCAGCGCCGAAGCCTCCTGGCTGCACGTCACCGATGGCCGCCGCGCCCGCGGCCTCGCCGTCCTCGCCGATGTCTCCGGCGGCCTCGCCGTCGGCGTGAAGGATTTCTGGCAGAAGTCCGCCAAATCCTTCGAGCTTCTTCGCGGCAGTGCGGCCGCCGGCGAACTGCGCGTCTGGCTCTGGTCGCCCGAAGCCGGCGCGATGGATCTGCGCCGCTACTCCGAGACCCCGCACGGCCTCTCGATCAACTACGAGGACTGGAAACCCGGCTGGGGCTCCGCGCACGGCGTCGCCAACACCCACGACCTCACGCTCTGGGCCTTCGACCGGATCCCTTCGAACGAACAACTCGTCGCCATGGCCCGCGAGGCCGCCGAGCCGCCGCTCCTCGTGTGCACACCGGCGTATTACCATCGGCAGCACGCCGGCGGCCGCTGGAGCCTGCCGGATCGCTCCACGCCCGCCACCCGCTGGGTCGAGGATCAGGTGGAGACGTTCGTGAACTACTACCGCGATCAGGTCGACGAGCGCTCGTGGTATGGCTTCTGGGATTTCGGCGACATCATGCACAACTACGACTTCGGCCGCCATGAGTGGCGCTACGACGTCGGCGGCTGGGCCTGGGTCAACACCGAGCTGATGCCCGACCTGCTGCTCTGGTATTCGTTTCTCCGCACCGGCCGCGCCGATCTCTTCCGGATGGCCGAGGCGATGACGCGCCACACGAGCGAGGTCGACGTGCATCACGTCGGGCCCTTCGCCCCGCTCGGCTCCCGTCACAACGTCAACCACTGGGGCGACGGTGCCAAGCAGCCGCGCGCCAGCCACGCCGGCCTCAAGCGGCACTACTATTTCCTCAGCGGCGGCGATGGCCGCATCGGCGATCTCCTCCGCGAGCAGGTCGACGCCGATCTCGCCTACGCCTATCTCGTGCAGTTCAACCCGTCGCACTACGTGCCGAACGCCGACGGCACCGCCCGCCTCGAGCGCGCCGGCAGCCCGCCCGCGCTGCGTCCGGAGAATTTCGGCCCGCGACCGACCGCTGCCGAGCGAACACCGTTCACACGTTTCGGCCTCGAGTGGATGTGCTACGCGCTCAACTGGACGACCGAATGGGAGCGCGGCGTCGACGTCTCCTGGCGCCCGCGGATCGAAGCCGACCTCCGCACGATGGCCGCGAACCTCGACGCCAACGGCCGTTTCCCCGGCCGCTACTTCGACATGATCTTCGGCGGCCCGGAGAACATGTGGGAGATGGAGCCCATGTATGACGTGCCCGAATTCTGGCGCGCCTGGGCCAACACCTGCGAGGCCGTCGGCCGCCAGGTCACCGGCAACCAGATGACCGGCCCGCGCATGCTCGCCTACGCTGCGCACAAGAAGCGCGACGCCGAACTCGGCCGGCTGGCCTGGGAGAAACTCATCGGCCCGCCTGGCACGCTCCCACCACTCAACGTGCCGAAGAAATACACCGGCTCCAACACCCTGCGCCCCGTCACCGATCCCTCCTTCCTCGGCGCCCCCGTCGGCTGGCAGCTCCACGGCGTCGCCAGCGTCCAATGGACCCTCAACGCGATCGAAACCCTCGAGTTCGCCAAGGAGTGGCTGCCGGATTGGGAGCGGGCACTCGAACCGAAACGACCCTGAATTTTAGACAGGATTAACAGGACTTACAGGATTCAATTCCGCTCGAACCCAATCCTGTAAATCCTGTTAATCCTGTCCAACCCCCTCACTGCATCGGCAGGCGCAACGTCACGCGCTCGCTCCCGCGCAGCACGGTGACATCCGCCACCTCACCCGCCTTGCGCGCCGCGAGCAGTGCCCCGATCAACTCGCCCTCGGTTGTCCGCGCCGTCATCGCGTCAATCGCCACGATCACGTCGTCCTTCAGGAACCCCGCCTTCTTCGCCGCGCCGTGCTTGTTGTATTGGCCCATGCCCTTCACGAGCAGCGCCATCGTATCCGCCGTTAACCCACGCGCCCTCCGCGCCGCGTCGTCGAGATCGATCAGCGTCAACCCGCCCAACGCCATCGCGCGCATCGACCATGTGCCCACGCGCCGCGCGATGTCCGACTTCTGCCGCCAGCCCGCCGTCAGCGCCACGGCGCACGTCACGTCCTTCCCCGCCCGCTTCACCACCGCCGGTAGCGTGCCCGCCGCCGGCGCGCGATGCAGCACCCACGCGAAATCCGCGATCGAGATCAACGGCTGGCCATGGAATGACACGAACTCGTCGCCTGCCTGAAATCCCGCCGCCGCCGCGATCGACTTCGGCGCCACCGCCGCGACCTTCGCCGCGTGATCCGGCGCGAGCGTCAGTCCAATCGTCGCCGGCGCCGGCATCGGGTAAATCGTCTCGACCGGCACCGGCTCGCCCTTGTCCCGATACGACGCCCGGAACGCCTCGCCGACCTGGTGGCAGTGCACGCAGCTTTGCACCACGTTGCCGCCCCAGTTCAGCTCGCGCCCGTATTTCTTCGCCAGCTCCGGGATCTCCACCGGCGTCTTGAACGGCGTCGGCCCGCCCTGCTTGCCGGCGAGCGCAGCACGATTCGCCGGATACCCCCGGTGCAGCGCCAGCGCGCCCTCCAGCGCCTTGCGGTAGCCGACCGTCTCGCGCGCATCCGGATCCACCTGGTGCAGCCACGAACCGTAGCGGCCGTAGAGCGTGCCGTCGCCGTTGAAGATCAGCGTCGAGAACGAGAGATCGTAATCGAACTGGAACCGCTGCAGGTCGATCGCGTTCGCGTTGATCAGCCGCACGCACACGAACTGATCCAGCAGCGGCACGAGCGACGCCTCCTGCAGCACCGCCGCATCGAGCCCGACGCACGAGAGGCACGGGATGCAGCGCAATACGACGAGCAACGGCTTGCCGGCCTTCTTCGCCTCCGCGAAGCCGCGATCGACATCATTGTAGATCCAGCGCGCGTCGTTCTCCATCGCCGCCTTGTCGCCGCGCACCGCGCCCTCGCGATCCTTCACGGCGGCCGCCCGGACCGTCGTCACCGAAATTGCCAGCGCCAGCAGGGCCATCCAAGGCAGGGGTTTCATCCGGACCGTGATGGCCGGCCGCGGACCGACGCGCAATCTCGCTTCTCTCCGGCGGCGGTATCGCCCCCGGAAAAGTCAAACACCGGCTAAAATTCCGCCGATCGTCGCCACGGCTTCCCTCGCCGCGTCCGCGGATCACAGTGCGCGTCTCCAGCCCATGTCGTCTTCCATGCCCATTGAAGAGCCGCCGTGTTTGGCCCGCACGTCGTCGGCCGCGGAGCCAGACTCCGCTCCGTTGCTGAAGCACCGCCGCGTGCTGGTCCTGACGAATGATCGCTCCCTCGTGCGCAGCCTGCGCGATCTGCTGCAGCCGGAGGGTTGCGAACTGGCAGACGTGCGCTCCAGCGGCGCCATGCTCGACCGCTACGCGGATCTCGATCCCGACCTGCTCCTGCTCGATGTCGACGAACCGGACGTCCGGGCGCCCGAAATCTGTCGGTATCTGAAAAACGCCTACGGCGGCCGTGCCGTGGCCACGATCCTCATCGCCTCGGATCCAGAACCGGCCGAGATCGTGGCGGGGCTCGCGGCCGGCGCGGTCGACTTCCTGTTCCGGCCGTGGCGCGAGGCCGAGGTGCTCGCCCGCCTCCGTGTGCACCTCCTCAATCGCCTCCGGCTCGCCCAACTCAGCCGCGAGGACCAGGCGAAGAACCGGCTCCTCTGCATGGCCGCCCACGACCTCCGCAACCCGCTCGTCTCGATCCGCGCCCTGACCCACCTGCTCCGGGCCGGCGCCGCGGGCCCGGTCCCACCGTCTCAGCGTGAGCTGCTCGATACCGTGTTCGAGGCCAGCCAGTCCATGCTCGAACTCGTCAACGACCTGCTCGACGCCTCCGTGCTCGAGGCCGGCGAGGTGACGCTCACGCCCCGGCCCACCGTGCTCGCCGACCTGCTCGCGGCCACCGTCCGCCTCGGCAACGCCACCGCCGCGCAAAAGGGCTCCTGCATTGTCCTCGAGCCCGGCCCCCTGCCTCCCATCGTCTCGCTCGACGCCCCCAAGGTCCGGCAGGTCCTGAACAACCTGCTCGGCAACGCCCTCAAGTTCTCACCGCCCGGCTCGACCGTCACCGTGCGCACCGCGCTCACCGCCGATCACTGCCTCGTGGCGGTCCGCGACCAGGGACCCGGCATCCGCGAAAGCGAGCGCGCCCGGCTCTTCAAGGATTTCAGCCGCACCTCCGTCCGACCGACCGGCGGCGAGTCCAGCACCGGGCTCGGCCTGTCGATCTGCCAGCGGATCATGGAGGCCCACGCCGGCTCGATCCGCGTGGACAACCTGCCCGGCGGCGGCGCCGAGTTCACCCTCGTCTTCCCTCTCGACCCATGACGCTCGCCGGCAAGGTGCTGGTGGTCGACGATGAGTCGCATATCCGCCGTTTTGTGACGCTCCTCGTGCGCTCGCTCGGCGACATCGTCGTCGTCCAGGCCGCCAACGGCACCGAGGCCCTGCAGGTCTACGAGCGCGAGCAGCCCGACCTCGTCCTCCTCGACGTGAACATGCCGCGCATCGACGGCCTGCAGACGCTGCGCCAGTTGAAGCGCGCTGCCCCCGCCTGCACCGTCGTCATGCTCACTTCGCTCGTGAACCGCCAGACCGTCGAGGAGTGCCTGCGCCTCGGCGCCCTCGGCTACCTCCGCAAGGACAACCCGCCC
>CAZENI010000372.1:0-8534 GCA_964513055.1 uncultured Opitutus sp. | reverse complement strand
AGGGCCCGGATGCGCCGCGCATGGTGATAGCCCGTGGTCCACCATAGCTCGCGTTCCGCGGCATCGGCGAAGCGGCCGGGAAATGCCGCCGCGAGCGCCGCGTGCGCTTCCTCGCCGCCCAGCAGGCGCTGGAGCAGCGCCGGCCACTCGCGCGCCCGGCCCGACTCCGCCTGCAGAAAAATTAACAGCCAGCACGCGCCGGCGGCCAGCTCCCGCGGCTCGGCGTCGCCGCGCCTCCAGTCCAGCACAGCGTCGAGCGGCGGCGCCGGCGGCGCGCGGGACTCGTGGCGCAGCGCGTCACCCTGCGCGCCGTCCGCATGGATGCGCCACCAGCCCACGCACGCCATCTCCAGCCACAGCGGCGCCCGGAGTTTTTCGTTCACCCCGTGGCGCGCGACCGCGAGGCGCAACAACAGCCCCTGCACCAGCGCGCGTTGCCGCGTCGCGACCTCCTGCACGGCGGAAAGCTGCACCGATACGATTCCACCGGGTTCCACGACGACGCGAAACGGCGGCTCGCCCGGCGCCGCCGCCCCGGCCGTCACGCGCACATAGACTGGCGTGGGAAACGACTCCGGCAACGCGAGGGGCAGCGCCAGCCAGCGCCACGCCTCCTCGGCCGCGTTGGCCACAGCGTGCGCGACGGAGGCATCCACCGCCGCGATATCGAAGCGGCCCGGCGCCGTCCGCACGTTCACCGGCGTCGGTTCCGCCGCGGTCGCGGCATCCAGCACACCGAACGCCACCAGCAACGCCACTCGCCACGCGCTCCTCACGGTCTTCCGTCCGCCCCGGCGCGCGCGGCCGCACGCCTCACGGCATCGTGAGCTTCACCGTGCTCCCCTCGACGGTGACCGCTGCCAGTTTCATCCACGAGGTCTTGATATCCTCCGGAATCGGCTGCGCCGCGAGGAACTTGCTGCGCACGTATCCGGCGAGGAAGGGCAGCCGCTGCACCGGGCACGAACCGAGATAGAGTTCGCTCGGCTCGAACGTGAAGACGTCGCCGCTTTTCACAATCTTGCCCCGCGCCTGGGCGATGACCTTGAGGCCCAGTCCGAGCGTGTTGATCGTGACGGGCGCGCCGAACTGCACGACGCCATCGCGGACGCGGAAATTGGGCGGACCCGCCGAGAACAGCTCGTCGGAAGCCGGCGGCGGCGGGGCCGCCTTCTCAGCCTCCTTGGCTTTCGGATCGGCCTTCGCCTTGGGATCGCCCTTCTTGTCCGGCGCCTTGCCCGGAGGCGTGGCCGGCGCCGGCGCCGCGAGCGCGTTGATCTCGTCCTCGTTCACGGTCACCGACTGGCCTTCGACGAACGCCTTGCGCTTCGCGAGCGCCTGCTTGGCCTTCGCCGTGTCGCGCGAACCTTCGATGAAATAGACCGCCTTGGGATCCGCATCCTTCGGGGTGTCCTTGGCCACCACCACCGGGCGCAGCACCAGCAGCACGGCGCCGAGCACCACGCCAAGCACGACGCTCAGGGCGGCGCCGAGAATCACTTCGGTCCAGCTCGGACCATGGACAGCGCGATCGATTTTCTTGCTCATGGGGAAAGGCTATTTTTTCGCAGAGCCGGACGACTTGGGCGCGGACCCTGTGCTGGCAGGGGCCGCCGGGGTTGTCGATGGTTTGGAATCACCCGCCGGCTTCGCGTCGCCGCCGCCCTCCTTCGGTCCGCCGGTCTTCTTCTTGTAGTCGGTGATGTAGAAACCGGTGCCCTTGAAGATCAGGCCCGCGCCGCCGCCGACGAGGCGTTTCAGCCCCGCCTTCTTGCATTTCGGGCATTTCTTGAGCGGTTCGTCGCGCATCGACTGGAACTGCTCAAATTCGTGGCCACATTTCTGGCAGGCATACTCGTAGGTCGGCATATCGGGAACGGCCGCGGTTATGGGTCCGGCGCGCGAGCTTGGCGAGTTTGTAGTTCCGCCTTCCGCTGGAATCCGGAAACCTCCCGCCCAAACGCGCAACCGCGCGCGCACGGGCGTTGCGCACGGAGCCGTTTTCGCTCACCAAACACACCCCGCATGGATTTCCCCGCCGAGCTCAAACGCCACGTCGCCCGCGTCGAACGCGGCCTCGATCTCCATCTGCCGCGCGGAGACACCCGGCCGGCGCGGCTGCACACCGCGATGCGCTACAGCCTCGAAGCCGGCGGCAAACGCCTGCGCCCCGTGCTCGTCCTTGCCGCCGCCGAGCTCGCCGGTGTCGCCGACGACCGCGCCCTCCCCGCGGCCGTCGCCATCGAGTGCATTCATACCTATTCGCTGATCCACGACGACCTGCCGTGCATGGACAACGACGACCTGCGCCGCGGCCGGCCCACCGCGCACAAGGCCTTCGACGAAGCCACCGCCCTGCTCGCCGGTGACGCCCTGCTCACGCACGCCTTTGCCCTGCTGGCCGGCCACTATTCGGGCGACCTCGCCCGCTCCCTCGTGCGCGAACTCGCCGACGCCGCCGGCAGCCAGCGCCTGATCGGCGGCCAGATGGAGGATCTGCTCGCCGAGAAGAAGGCCGACGCCACCGCCGGCGAGCTCGAGTTCATCCACCTCAACAAGACCGCCGCGATGATCGAGGCCGCCCTCGTCATGGGCGGCCTGGCCGGCGGCGCGAAAGAAACCGAACTGACCACGCTGCGCACCGCCGGGCGCCACCTCGGCCTCGCGTTTCAGATCATCGACGACGTCCTCGACGCCACCGCCGACACCGCCACCCTGGGCAAGACGGCCGGCAAGGACGCGAAGGCCGGCAAGACCACCTACGTGAAACTCCACGGCTTGGCCGCCTCGCGCCGGATCGCCGCCGAGCACACCGCCAACGCGCGCACCGCGCTGTCCCCGTTCGCCGCCACGAATCAATTCCTCCTCGCGTTGATCGATTCAATGGCTTCGCGCACGAAGTGAGGAGGGGAAGGAACCACTGATGGGTTTCAGCAATGGCTGAAACTACGATCAGACCTCCGGCCAATCGCCTTCGGATCAAAAATGGGTCGGCCAATGGCCGGCCCATTCTTGCTGCGGAGGCGATTAGCCGCAGCTCACCTTCAAGGATTCAGCCATTGCTGAATCCATCAGTGGTTTCCCTCCCCTCGGCATCAGCCCAGCGACAACTTGAACTCCACCGACTCGCGCAACGCCTCCCAGCTCGCGTCGATGATGTTGTCGCTCACGCCGACCGTGCCCCAGATGCGATCGCCGTCGCCGCTCTCGATCAGCACGCGCGTGCGCGAACCGGCTCCGCTGTTGCCCTCGAGGATGCGCACCTTGTAGTCGCGCAGCTTCATGTCGCGCAGTTGCGGATACGTCTTCTCCAGCGCCAGCCGCAGCGCCTGGTCCAGCGCGCCGACCGGCCCCGTCTCCTCGGCCACCGTGTGGACCGACTCGCCGTTCACCTTCAACTTCACCGTCGCCTCGGCCCAGATCTGCTGGCCGTGCCGCTCGATGATCACGCGGTAGTTCTCCACTTCGAAGAACGTCTTCGTCTGCCCGAGGTTTTTCGCCACCAGCAGGCGGAACGACGCATCGGCCGCCTCATATTCGTAGCCGCGAAACTCCCGCTCCTTCAGCTCCTCGATCAGGCCCTTCATCTCCGGCCGCTTCTCGTCGAGCTCGATCCCGAGTTCCTTCGCCTTCAGCGCGAGGCTGCTGCGGCCCGCCATGTCCGAGACCAGCACGCGCGTGCGATTCCCCACCAGCGCCGGGTCGATGTGCTCGTAGCTGCGGGCGACCTTCTGCGCCGCGTTGGCGTGGAGCCCGCCCTTGTGCGCAAACGCCGACTGGCCCACGAAGGGCGCCTTCGGATCGGGCCGCAAATTCGCGAGCTCGTCGAAAAACAGCGAGAGGTCGCGGAGCTGCGCGAGATTGCCCGCGCAGTTCGCGGTGCGTCCCATCTTGAGGAACAGATTCGGCAGCACCGTCGTCATGTTCGCGTTGCCCACGCGCTCGCCGTAGCCGTTCGCCGTGCCCTGCACCAGCGTCGCGCCCGCCGTCACGCCCGCCAGCGTCAGCGCGACGCCGAGCCCGCTGTCGTTGTGGCAGTGCACGCCCACCTTCTCCCCGCCGAATTCCTTCACCGCCCGTGCCACGATGTCCTTGAACTCGTCCACCAGCGTGCCGCCGTTCGTATCGCACAGCGACAGGTTGCTCGCCCCGCCGCGCAGCGCCGCCGCCAGCGTCCGCAGCGCGTAATCCGGGTCCGACTTGTAGCCGTCGAAAAAGTGCTCCGCGTCGTAGATCACCTCGCGCCCCTGCGCCACGAGGTAGCGCGTCGAGTCCTCGATCATTGCGAGGTTCTCCTCGAGCGTCGTGCGCAGGATCTCGGTCACGTGCAGCGTCCACGTTTTCCCGACGATCGTCGTCACCGGCATGCCGCTCTCGAGCAGCGTCTTCAGTTGCACGTCTTCGTGAGCCTTGGCCCCGGCCCGTCGCGTGGAGCCAAACGCCGCGAGCCGCGCGTGCTTCAGTTTCAGCTTTTGCGCCTCCTGAAAGAACGTGATGTCCCGCGGATTCGAGCCCGGAAAGCCGCCCTCGATGTAGTCGACGCCGAAGTGGTCGAGCTTCTGCGCAATCAGCAACTTGTCCGTCACCGAGAAGCTGATTCCCTCGCCCTGTGTGCCATCACGCAGGGTCGTGTCATAGATTTTGACGGCGTTGCTCATGCGAACGGACGAGGTTGGGGCGCGCCGCGCCGCTGGCAAGGGAGCTTTTGGGCCCCGCCGCCGCCGCCAACACCCGCCGATCAGGGCAGGACGATCGGCTGTGTGAACGCCCCGTTGCGCGCCAGATCCCACACCTCGAGCCGCACCCAGGTGCGGCCCGCCAGCCCGGCCGGAATCTTGAGCGTGCGCGTCCCGAACGCCTCCGTGTCGGTCAGATCGATCCGCTGCCGGTAGACCTGCTTCCCGTCGCCGCTGACGATCTCCGCGAACGCCAGCGGAAACGTCCACTCGATCGCCGCCTCGACCACGCCGCCCTCGCGCACCGCGAACTCCGGGATCAGCACCTCGCCCGTGCTCGCGAAGAACCGCCCGCCCCGGATCGCGTCGAGCACCGGCTGCCAGCCGTCGCCGAAGCGCGGCAGCCGCTCGAGACGCAGGTAGTTGATGTTGATGTGCGCATACGTCTCATAGTCCGGCTCCATCCGGAACATGTCCGCCTCGGCGATCACATGCTTGCGGAGCCCGGCGTTCGACATGTCGTCGAGCAAGTCGAGCACGCGCGCCCCGAGCCGCGGCTGCGAAAGATCCGCCGGCATCGCCTTCCAGGCGGCGCCGAGGAAGCGCTCCGACCGAAAGAAGGGCTTTTCCCAATACGCGTCCGGAAACCCGCGCGATCCCTTGATCCGCGCGTGCGCCGTCCACATCAGGCCGTTCTCCTTTTCCATCAGCGCCAGCACATCCTCGGCGCTGCCGACACGATAGACGGTCCCGTAGCCGGGCACCTCCTCGACGAACGGCTGGCCCGCCGCGCGATTCAGCACCCAGTAGACCGGCTTCGGGAAAAAACTCATCCAGTGCCCGCCGAGATGCACGTTGGGCTCCTCGCCCGGCAGCACGAGCAACTCCGCATCGGACAGCCGCGCGCACTCGTCGTGCAGGATCTTCAGTTGCGCGAGCCGCTCCGGCGCCGCCAGCCGCGGCGTCGCCCCCACGTGAAACTCGCCCAGGTGCACGATATCGACCCCGCGCGCCTTGAAGGTCTTCACGAAGCCCGGCACCTCGAGCCCGCGCGGCACGCCCGTCGTCCCCTGCTCGCGCTGCGCCTTGGCAAACTCGAGCGCGTGCTCGATGTGATAGTGGCTCGTGAACGTGAGGTGCCCCGGCAGTTTCTTGTAGCGATCGCCCCGCGTGAACCGCGCGACCTCCTCGAGCGCACGCTCCGGCGCGGCGCCCGACAGTAGATAAAAGATCCCCAGCCGCTGCTCCGTGCCCGGCGGCGCATTCACCCAGGGCACCCAGCGGCGGTCGCCGGCTGGCGGCTGCTGGATGCCAAAGCCGGTGCCGCGCATCAGCGCGTTGCCCGACGCCCCGTGCCACGCGAAACCGAGATTGTCCGCGAAATCGAGCGGATAGAAATACTGGTGCGGCGGCGGAAACGACACCACCGCGCCGCCACCCTTGGTCGCCACCGCGAGCGCCCGGCCGCCCACGTGCACCGGCCCGGCCACACGGCTCGGTTCCAACGGCGCCCGCTGCAACGCTCCATGCGGGTCGCGCCATACCAGCGCCGTCCAGTCGGGCGTCGTGCTCGAAAGCCCCGCGTCATAGAGAATGGCGCGGCCATCCTCCGCGGTCTTCAAAACTGTCTCGACGAACACCATCGGGCTGTGCCGCACCACCGTGACCTCGATCACCCCGGAGAACGTCCCCGCCGCCACGTCGCCGATGCGAATCACCGTGCGCGACCCGACGCTCGTCACCCGCACCGTCTTCTTCGTCAGCACCGCGGCCACAGTGCGATACGCCCGCTGCGGCGGATTGTCGAAGAACGCCACCCATCCTGCCGGATTCCGCAGATCGCGCTCGCCGATCGTGAGCAACGTCACGGGACTCACGCCCTGCAGCAGCGTCCGCCCCGCCACTGCGATCCGCTCGAAGAGCGGCCGGTTCGGCTCGAGATTGAACGCCAGTTCGCCGTCCTCCGCGGCCGAGACAGGCCACGCGATCCGCAGCACCCCCGCCTCCACGCGCGCACTCGCCCGCGTGTCGGCGCGAAAGCCGCCAAGGTCGACGGTCGCGTTCGCCGCCGGCTGCGCGCGCAGCGGCAGCACAAAGGCGATCAGGAGCAGGGGTAACAGCCGGTGCCAGGAGGCCACGGCGCAGCATGATCCGCTTCGCCTCCCGCGGGGAAGCCGAAACCTTCGCGCGTCTCCGGGCTCCGGCGCTCACGCCGCCAGCGCGTGACACGCCCGCGCCACCTGCTCGTCCGTCAGCAGCGGCGCGTGCGACAGGGCCCAGATCGCCTCCGGCTCCCACAGCGCCGACCGCAGCGGCTCCAGCAGCCGGCGCGGCAGATCCGCATCCGCGATCAGCGCGAAGATCGCGAGCGTCTGCCGCGACGCCGGCAGTCCCAGCCATTGCAATACGCCAAAAATCCCCTCGCGCTCGAAGATCACCGCGATCTCCGTCCACCCCGCCTCCTCGCGCCCGCGCAGGCTGCGGTGCATCGCGAGGAAAGGCGTCAACGCCGGCGCCCCCGCCAGCACGCCGAGCAGCCCCGGGCACCGCGTGATGACCCGCAGCGCCGCCATGCGCGTGAAAGCGAAACGCTCCAGGAACGCGCGCTCGGCCGCGGGCGCAAACTCCAGGTAGCGCCGCCACTGCGCCGCGCCCACTCCCAGCGCCGCCGACGCCAGCGCCGCCTCCGACGGCTCCTCCTCCCGCCATTGCTCCGGTGCCACCTCGCGCTCGAAACGCACGTCGGGCCACACGCCCACGCGATGCCGCACGCCATCGTGAACCCAGGCCAGGCCGGGGGACGGGACGGTCTCGGCGGCGGGCTGACGGCGGCGGCCCGGAGCGCGGGTGCGAAGGGAAAGGCGGGAATTCATGGGCGCATCCTACGCCCGCCCGTGGGACATTCCTTGTCCCAGGGGCGGGACTTGTTTCTTCTTTCGACATGAGTTCCGCCGTCCAGTTCTCCCGCCCGCCCCTCGAGCGCATGCTCCGGATCCACGACGAGCTGCGCCGCGGTGCGTTCACCAACTGCACCAAGCTCGCCGCCATTTTCGAGGTCTCCCGCAAGACCATCATCCGCGACATCGCCTTCATGCGCGACCGGCTCGACCTGCCGATCGAGTTCGACCCCCAGCTCAACGCCTACCGCTACACGCAGCCGGTGAACTCCTTTCCGACCGTCAAGGTCACCGAGGGCGAACTCATGGCGCTCCTCGTCGCCCGCAAGGCCCTCGAGCAATACCGCGGCACTCCGTTCCACCGGCAACTCGCGATCTCCTTCGAGAAACTCACCGGCGGCCTGAAGGACCGCATCTCCTTCTCGCCGGCGGACGAGCTGCAGTCGGTGTCATTCAAGAACAGCGGCCTCGGCAAGGCCGATCTCGCTGTCTTCAACGCCCTCAGCGGCGCCGTGCTCCGCCAGCACGATCTCGAATTCGACTACCGCAAGCCCGGCGCCGCCGAGTCCGTCCGCCGGCGCGTGCAGCCCTACCACCTCGCCCACCGTGAGAACCTCTGGTATCTCGTCGCGTTCGACAGCGAGCGCGCCGCGCTGCGCACCTTCGCGCTCCCGCGCATCTCGAATCCCGCCGTCCTCAAGACCACCTTCGTGCGGCCCGCCGATTTTTCCCCGGAGAAATTCTTCGCCAACGCCCTCGGCGTCCTGAGCGGCGAGCGCGACTACCGCGTCGTCATCCGTTTCACCGCCGCCGTCGCCGACCGCGTGCGCGAACGCGAGTGGCACGAATCCCAGGAGCTGCGCGACCTCCCGGACGGCGGCCTCGAATTGCGGCTTCGCCTCGGCGCCCTCCCCGAAATCGAGCGCTGGATCCTCACCTGGGGCGCCGACGCCGCGGCCCT
>CAZENI010000371.1:0-8550 GCA_964513055.1 uncultured Opitutus sp. | reverse complement strand
CGACGAGCAACTCGCCCACGAACTGGCGCGCGCCTTCCACGCCTACCTCACCACGCCCCCCGCCTTCTAAACATGATCCCGTCGCTCCGTCTGCCGACCTTCGTCCTCGCCGCCTGCCTCGCGACCGCGACCGCCGCGCCGCTCGCATGGACCGACCACGCCTACACCGCCCGCGACGAAAAGAGGACCGTCGTGCGCGGCCAGATTGCGCGGCTCGCCGCCCCGGAGGATCCGGCGCGGCCCGACGGCCCCCACGTCCAGCTCGCGCTGATGCGGCTGCCGGCGACGACCCCAACCCCGGGCGCCCCGATCGTCTACCTCCACGGCGGCCCCGGCGGCTCGAGCGTCGAGCATCTCGAGTCGCCGGACTTCCGCGCACTCTTCGCGGCCCTGCAGGCGCAGGCCGACGTCATCCTGCTCGATCAGCGCGGCTGCGGAAAATCCACGCCTTCGCTCGTCCCCGGTCCCGACGCCCGCCCCGGCCCCGACACGTTCGCGACACCGGCCGGCTTCCTCGCGCACCTCGAAAAAACCTCCGCGGCGGTCCGCGACCGCCTCGTCGCCGCCGGCCACGATCCGCGCCACTACACCGTCACGGCCAGCGCCGCCGACCTGGAAGCGCTGCGCGTCGCGCTCGGAGTGCCGCAGATCGATGTGTTCGCGCACAGCTACGGCACGCAGCTCGCGCAGGCGTTCGTGCGGCAGTTTCCCGCCTCGGCGCGCCGGCTCGTGCTGGCCGGCTCCCGCGGCATGGACACCACGCGAAAACTGCCCGCGGAGGCCGACGCGTTTCTCGGCCGCATCGCGGAACTCGCGCGCGCCGACCGCGTGGTGGGCGGAAAATTCCCCGACCTCGTCGCGACCCTCCGCCGTGTCCTCGCGAAGCTCGACGCGTCACCCGTGGCCGTCGAGCTGGAGAATGAGAAACGGGAAAAGACCACCCTGCGTGTCGGCGGCTACGCGCTGCGCTTCATCGTCGCCAAATTCTACCTCAACGATCCGGACAACTTCCGCTACCTCCCCAAGCTCCTCGACGAACTCGAGACCGGCCGCCGCCCGTGGTCCCTCGTCTTCAACCTCCAGCAACTCAGCCGCAGCCCGGTGTCGTTCGCGTGGTTCACGACCGACGCCGCCTCGGGGGTGACGCCCGCCCGCGCCGCCGTGATCGCGACGCAGGCGAAGACGGCGCTGCTTGCCGACGCGATGAACTTCCCCTTCCCCGCCATCAACCGCGTCTGGCAGATGCCCGATCTCGGCGACGCGTTTCGCGCGCCCGTCGCCACGAGCGTGCCGACGCTCTTCCTCGCCGGCACGCTCGACGGCATCACGCCCGTCGAGCAGACGCGCGCGATCCTGCCGGGATTTTCGAACGCGCGCCTGCTCGTCGTCGAGAACGGCGGTCACAACTCGCAACTGCGCCCGCCGGAGGTCGTCGCCGCCGTCGCCGGCTTCTACACGGGGAAGACGCCGCCGGAGCGCGTCGCGCTGCCCGTGCCGGCGTTCATGCCCCTGATCGCGCAGCGGTAGCGGAAGCGGCCGCCCGCCGTCCGCGGCTACAGGGCCGCGAGCAGGCCGCCGTCGACCGAGAGGATCTGGCCGTTCACGAAATCGCTCGCCCGCGAACTCAAAAACACCGCCGCGCCCACCAGCTCGTGCGGCTGGCCCCAGCGCCCGGCGGGCGTGCGGCCGCAGATCCACTTGTTGAACTCGGCGTTCTCGACGAGGACCTTGTTGAGCTCCGTCACGAAGTAACCCGGCGCGATCCCGTTCGCCTGCAACCCGTGCTTCGCCCACTCGACGGCCATCGCGCGCGTGAGCATCTTCAGGCCGCCCTTGGACGCCGCGTAGTTGCCGATCGTCGGGCGCGAGACCTCGGACATCACGGAGCATATGTTGATGATCTTGCCCGCGCCGCGGGCGATCATCCGCGGCGCCACCGCACGCGCGACGAGAAAGACGCTCGTCAGGTTCGTGTCGATCACGGTGCGCCACTGCTCCTCGGACATCTCCGCGAGCGGCGCGCGCCGCTGGATGCCGGCGTTGTTGATCAGGATGTCGATCGGCGCGAACTCCGCCTCGAGCTTCGCCACGGCCGCCGCGCACGCGGCGCCGTCCGTGACATCGAACGCCGCCGTCGTCACGCGCGCGCCCTCCGCGCGCAGCGTCTCCGCCGCGGCGGCGAGCTTGTTCTCGTCGCGACCGTTCAACGCGATCGCCGCGCCGGCGCCCGCCAGCCCGCGCGCGAGCGCGAAGCCGAGGCCCTGCGACGAGCCGGTGATGAGCGCCGTGCGCCCGGTGAGATCGAAGAGGGGATTGGGGCCAGCCATGCGAAACCGCTGATGCACGCGAATCGGCGCCGAGACCAATCCAATTTCTCGGGTCGCCTCAGCGTTCATCAGTGCCCATCAGCGGTTTCCTCCGCCGCCTGCTCGATCACTTGAACTTGTCCCGCATCGCCTGGATGCCCGGGATCTTCTCCATCAGGTGCCGGTGCTGCGGCTCGAAATACTGCACGAGCGAACGCTGCCGCCGGCCGACGAGCACGGTGAAGATGTAGCCCTCGTGGCCCGGCGCCCGCACCGTCGGGTGGTAGCCGCGATCGATCAGGAACGTGTCGCCGTGCCGCGTCATCACCACCTGCGGCTCACCGCCGGCGCCGTCGTAGCAGAACTGCGCGCCGAAGCCGTTCTCCGGCCGATAGCGGTAGTGATACAGCTCCTCGAAATCCGTCTCCTCCGGCGGCCGCTCGGTGTCGTGTTTGTGCGGCGGATACCCCGACCAGCAGCCGTCGTTGCCGTAGAGTTCGCTGACGAGCAGCCGCCCGGAGCGGCCCGCCTGCTTCTGCCCGAGGATGTGGAAAATCCGCCGGCGCGAGTGCGTGTCCGCCGAGCCGACCTCGACCATCTCGACCTCCTCCGGCGGGATGCGGAAGGGCGCGAAGGGCTGCTCGCACAGGCCGCCCGCCACCGCGACCTCGGTGCCGTCCCGTAGTGCCCGCACGGTGACACGCGGACAGGTGCCGCAGTAGACCGAGTCGGCCGGACCGTCCCAGATGTCGGCGCGACCGCCGATGCTCTTGAATTCCTGCGCGCACGCGGCGATGTCCGCGCGGCCGGAGAGCACCACGCAGAGCAGTTCGCAGCCCGGCACATCGAGCGTCACCGTCTCGCCCGACGCGAGCCGCAGCACGGTGAAATACGTCAGCGTGAGGTCGCCGGAACCGGGCTCGACGATGGGGGTGTTGCGGTGGTCTCGGGCGGGGATGAGCTTTGCCATGACAATCGGCCGTCGCCCACGGGGCCCGGACACCAGCGCCCGGCCACCCGCGGCCGCGGGGTGGAAACGCTCGTCACGCCCGCGCCCAATGTCCAGCAACGAGCGCGTGCCCGCGCCGCCTTCCCGCCTGCGCCTCAGCCGCTGCGATGCACGCGCGCGACGATCTCCGCCATCTCGCCCGCCTGCTCCTCGATGCTCTGCACGAGCGCGAACTGCGTCCGCGCGCGGTGCAGGTTGTGCTCGGGATGGTGCACCTTGAAATACACGTCGCCGTTCAGGTAATCGGTCAGGAACCGCACGCCCGTCTCGAAAGCCATCAGCTTGCCGGCAAACCCGAGGTGCGCGCGCTCCTCCTCCGTCGGCGCCGCGCCCGCCTCGAGCCAGCCCTCGACCAGCGCCTGGAAGAGCGGCAGCTTCACGTGCATGTTCGCCGGCTCCGGATCGTCCTCCGTCGTCGAGCTCGCGGAGGCCCGCACCAGATCGCCGAAATCGTAGAGCGCCAGCCCCGGCATCACCGTATCCAGATCCACCACGGCGACCGCGTGCCCGGTGATGTCGTCGAGCATGACATTGTTGATCTTCGTGTCGTTGTGCGTGACGCGCTCCGTCAGGCGGCCGGCGGCCACCAGGTCCAGCAGCACGTGCGCATCCGCCACGCGCGAGAGGGCAAACTCCACCTCGGCCCGCACCTCGCCCGCGCGCCGCAGCGCATCCTCGGCCAGCGCGGCACGCAGCGCGTCCATCCGCGTCGGCGTGTGGTGGAAGTTCACGATCGTCTCGTGCAGCCGCGCGCCCGGCAGATCCGCGAGGTGCGCCTGGAAGCGGCCGAACGCCCGCGCCGCCTCGCGCGCCTGCGACTCCGTCGAGACGCGGTCCACCGTGTGCGTGCCCTCGATGAAATCGTAGACCCGCCACCACTCCCCGGCGCCGTCGCGCACGCACGCCGCGCCGTCGCGCGCCGGCACGACCGACAGCACGCGGGCCGCGCCCTCGCCGCCGCCCGCGTGCGCCTTGGCCCGCAGGTGCGCCGTCACGCGCCCGACGTTCTCCATCAGCGCCGGCACATCGAGGAAGATCCGGCCGTTGATCCGTTGCAGCACGAACCGCCGCCGGCCGTCGCGCGCCGCGACATGCACCACGTGCGTCGTGTTGATGTGCCCGGTCTTCAGCGGCGCCGTGGCGACGATCCTGCCCGGCAGCGCGTAGGCGCGCAGCACCTCGGTGAGTTCGGCCGCGACCGTGCTCATGCCCAGAGCCTCCCCGGATAACGCCCGGCCTGCACCAGCGCGGCGATCGCCGCCTGCACGCGCGGCTTGTCCTCGCGATACGTGACGCCGAACCACGAACTCTCCGTCGGCAGCACGCGCACCGTCGCCTCGCCGCGCTCGATCATCGCGGACACCGCCGCGGGCAGATAGAATTCCGCCTTCGGCTCGTTGATTCGCCGCGTGAGAAACTCGCGGAACTGCCGGTCGAGCCCCGCGAACAGCGCCGGCGTGAAGCCCCAGCAGTTCAGCGAAACGATCTCCTCCCCGGAATACGTGAGCCCCGGGCCCACGTCCTTCGGATCGATGCCCGTCCGCTCGACGACCGTGCGCAGCATGCCGGACTCGTCGGCGCTGCACACGCCGCGCGCCACGGTGCCGTGTTCGGAGAGCGTGTTGGCCAGGCGGAACCCCACCATTGCAAACGCGCCCCCGCGCGCCCGCCCCAGGAACTGCCCGAGCCGCTTGAACGAGTCCGCGCCGTAGAAATCGTCCGCGTTGATCACCGCAAAGTCGCCCGCGATCGCCTCGCGCGCGCACCACACCGCGTGCCCCGTGCCCCACGGCTTCTCCCGCCCCGCCGGCACCGCGAACCCCGCCGGCAGCGCGTCGAGCGCCTGAAAAACGTAGTCGACCGTCGCGCGCCCGGCGTAGCGGCCCCCGATGTTCTCGCGGAAGAGCGCCTCGAAATCGCGCCGGATCACGAACACCACGCGCGTGAACCCCGCGCGCAGCGCGTCGAACACCGCATAGTCCAGCACCGTCTCGCCCCCCGGACCGACCGGATCGATTTGCTTCAGGCCTCCGTAACGCGAACCCATTCCGGCGGCGAGGACGACGAGTGTGAGCGACATTCGATCGAGAGAAAGCGGAGCCGCCCGATCCGGTCAATGCGCGACACAGGCGGACGCGAAAGGAGTCGCGCTCGCGCCACCCGTGCGGCGCATCCGCGGCGTTTCACCGCGGTGCACCGCGGTGCACCGCGGACCGGCGTTCAGCGGCGAATCGAAAACCCGATCTCGGCCCGCGTGAAATCGCGGCCGTGATCCAGCCCCAGTCCCGCGCCGTTGACCACGCTCAGGCGCAGCTCGCCGCCGAAAAAGCGCGCGAGCGCCATCGAGTAGCCGGGCTTCACCCGACGCTCCGCCCGCTCCACTTCCCAGAAACGCAGCAGCGGCGGCAGCGGCGGCGGCTCGACCTCCTCGCGCGGGGGTCCGAGCGAGCGCACGACAAACCGCCTCATCTCCAGTGCACCGTCGGCGTTGACCCGGTTGGAAATCTCCGCCCCCGCGTCCGGTCCGGTTGCGGGCGCGGGCGCGTCGAAGGCTTTCGCTTCGGCGAGGAGTCGCTCCGCCACCTGCGCCCGCATCCGCTCCGATCCTTCGGCCTTCGGCGCAGGCCGGACCGGGCCCACCCCCACGGGCGGCACCACCGGCTTCGGCGCAAAAATCGGCGGCAGCTCCACCGGCTGCGCGCGGATCGCGAGCACCGCGGAAAGAAATCCCAGCGCGAGGAGCGGGGCGCGCAGCACGGCAATCATGGGGCAAGCGTGGGAAACCCTGCTCGCGTGTCGGTTCCAGCTTATTCCCTGTGCCAACGGCGGTGACGCGCGGCGAGGGCCGCCGCCGCTACGCCCAGATCCGTTTCTGCGCGTCCACAAAGCGCCCGACGATCGGCCCGTGCAGCGGGTGCCGGCCGTTGGCGATCCGCTGCCGCGCGCCGACCCACACATCGCGCACCGCCCGCCGCTCCAGCGCGAACACCACGTTCGCCAGCAACGACTCCGGGTCGCTCCCGGCGATCGACGGATCGAAGAGATTGACGGTGAAAAAATCCGCCGGCCGCCCAACCTCCAGCGCCCCGCTCGTCGCACCGAGGCTCCGCGCGCCCGTCACGGTCGCGGCATGAAACAGCGCCGTGGCCGCATCCGCTCCGATCACCGCGCGCGGCCCGCTCCCGCTGCGAAGGCGGTATTCGAGCAGCCGCGCCTCCCGCAACAGATCGATCTGCGACTGCGCGTCGCTCCCCAGCGCGATGCCCGCGCCGGCGGCGAGCAGTTTCTCCACCGGCGCCAGGCCCAGCCCGAGCGCGTGCTCCGTGATCGGACACACGCAGACCGATGCCCGCGCCGTGCCGAGCAGCTTCACCTCGTCCTCCGTGAGGTGCTGCCCGTCGACCGCCGTGAAGCGCTTGTCGACCAGCCCGTGCTCCGCCAGCAGCGCGATCGGCGTGCGCCCATACTCCGCGATGCACGCGGCGCCCTCCGCGGCGTGCGTCGCCACATGCGTGTGCAGGCGCATCCGCTGCGCGCGCGCATACAGCGCGATCGCCTTGAACTGGTCGAGCGGCACCGTCGCAAGCGAGTAAGGCGCCACACCCAGCCAGGCCTCGTCGGCGGGAAACTCCTTCTCGACCTGCAGGCGCAGCGCCTCGGTCTCGCGCACGAACACCTCCGCCGCCGGCGTGCGGAACCGCGAGGGGGCCGCGCCCGCCTCGCCGCGGAAATCCCCGCGCGCATACGCCACCTTCAACAGCGCGATCCGCAGCCCGACCTCGTGCGCCGCCCGCAGGATCTCGCGGCCGAGGTGATTCGCGTCCGGCCACGGCGTGCCGTCCGGCTGGTGGTGCAGGTAGTGAAACTCGCCGACGCAGGTGACGCCCGCCTGCAGCATCTCCAGGAAACCGAGCCGCGCCGTGTCGAAGACCTCCTCGGCCCCGAGCCGCGCAAGCGCCTTCTGCTGCGCCGCCGCCACCGCCTCCGGCCCGCCGCGCAGCTCCGTGCGCCCGCGCAGCACGCGCTGGAACACGTGCGAGTGCGCATTCACCAGCCCGGGGAGCGCCGCCTGGCCCTCGAGCCGCCGCGCGCTCGCGAGGTCCGCCGGCTCGCGCGAGAAACGCGTGATCCGGCCCGTGGCATCCGCGAAGAACGCCAGCCCCGTCTCGAATTTCTCCCCCGTATAAACGCAATCCGGCAGCCAGCCGCCCTCGCGCGAACCATGCGGCACGCCGGAACTCGCCACCGCCGCCGATACGGGCGTGGGCGCGGGCGGAGGCGCCGGCCGGAATTGCGGCGCGGGCCTGCCACCTCCGCCGCCCGAACGCGGATCGCGCGAGTCGCGCGGATCACGCCGATCGCGGCCGTCGCGCGGATTGCGCGGGTCACGCCGGTCGCGGGGATCACGCGGATCGCGCGGAGAGTTGGGTTTTCGTTCCATGGTGCGGTTCGGCCAGGCCGTTGGTCGCGGCGAAGCAGCTAGAGATGCGGGATGCCGCGGGGTGGTTTCAAGCCGCAATCTCCGCGCGCGCGCTCAGCCACGCCGCCACGCGGCCTCCGAGCCAGAGCGCGCCTGCTTCAGCTTCGCTCCGGCCGCGGCGGCTTCCGCGCCGAACGCTCGGCGCTCAACTGCTCGAACCCGGGCCGCACCACGCGCCCATCCGGCTCGATGCGCACGACGCCGAGCCGCACCGCCTCGCGCACGAGCTTGGCGCTGGTGTTCACGTCGAGCTTGCGCATGAGGTTGCGCCGGTGCGTCTGCACCGTCGCCTCGCTCAGCCCGAGTCGCGCCGCCGCCTCGGCGTCGTCGGTGCCGTCGCCGATCACGCAGAACACCTGGAGTTCCGCGAGCGTCAGCCGCGGCACGAGCACGCCCGCGCTGCGCTGGACAAACAGCTCCCGCCGCAGCGACGGGCTGAGGTAGCCCTGGCCGGCCGCGACCTGCCGCAACGCCTCGACCAGCGCGACCACGTCCTCCGCGTAGGGATCGAAAAAGCCGTCGAAACGCGCCACGCGCAGCGCCTGCAGCGTGTGCTCGTCCTTGCGGCCCGACACCACCAGCACGCGCGTCGCGAGCCGCTCGCGCACGATCGTCTGCAGCACATCGACGCCGTCCACGTCGACGAAGGTCAGGCCCAGCAGCAGCAGCTCGGCCGGCTGCGACCGCAGGGACGCCAGTGTCTCCCCGCCTTGCCGGCAGACCTCCACCGGCGTCTCCGTAAACCCCCGCTGGCA
>CAZENI010000370.1:0-8599 GCA_964513055.1 uncultured Opitutus sp. | reverse complement strand
TGTTTATACCGGGCGGGCGGGGGGGGTGCCCGCTCGCCCTCGTCCCGCGCTAGCACGGCGACCAGGGCCGCTACCTCCGGCTCACGAAACTCCCCGTCAACGAGCACGCCAACACCGTGCTCGTCGCGAAACTCGAGTTCGACCATCTCCCCGAGACGATCGGCGCGACCCGGGACTCGGGCGCGTCGGTCTTGTAGGCGCCGCCCGACCGCGCCCGCGTGCGGCTTCACGGTGCGCCCCGCCGCTTGCGCGGCGCCGTCCGCGCCCGAGCTGAAGTAACATCAGACCACCCAGCGCTCCACCACCAGGCTCGCCCTGCCCCCGCCCGTGCCCGATGCTCCCGCGCCTCTCCTCGCCGCCGCCATGAAACGACTCGCCGCCCTCCTCACGCTCGTCCTCGCCGCCGCGCTCGGCTCCGCGTCTTTCGCCAGTCACGCCGACCGCGTCGCCGCCGTCACCGGCACGCCCGGCTGCGTCGCCTTCTGGGATTTCGTGCAACGCGAGCCCGGCGGCGCCCGCCGCTTCACGGCCCACGTGCCCGCCGGCGCCACCAACACCTTTGCCCTCGATGCCGCCAACTACGTGAAAGATTACTGGGGCGAGGGCCGCGCCGCCGGCTATGCCGATTTCCCCCTGCTCGGGCGCGGGCCCTTCGGTGAGGCCATCCGGATCCGCGCGGAGACCGACGCCACGTTCCGCCCGTTCCTCTACGTCCCCCGCGAACGGCTCCACGACTCCCCGCTCGACCTCAAGGGCCCCGGCCAATCCGTGACCGTCGTCGTCTGGGCCATTCGCGAAAGCGGCAACCACGCGCTCGCCGGCATCTGGCACGAAGGCACCGACCTGAAGGAAAAAAGCACCGCCACGATCCGGCGCGTCGAGCGCGGCCAGCGCCAATACGCCCTCTTCGCCGGCCTCAACGTCGCCGGCTCCGCCTGCGGCCACGTCTCCGAGAACGGCGCGAGTTCCTTCCTCAACCGCTACGCCCTCCACAAGTGCAACTCCGCCGACGTCTCCCCCGCCGTGCCCGCCGACGCCGCGCCTGCCGTGCTTGATGCCGCGTGGCAGTGCTTCGCGATGACCTTCGACCACCGGCGCGCCGAACTCACCGGCTGGCTCAACGGCCGCGCTGGCGATCGGTGGCTGGAGAATCCGAAAAGCGGCGGCCTGCTCGCCTCTGCCTACAACGCCTGGCGCCAGGGCGAACTCCGCCGCCGCCCCGGCACACAACCCGGCGAAGACCCGGACTTCCCCGCCGATCAATGCTACAACCCACCCGAGGGCACGCCCCTCTCCGTGAAGATTCTGGGCGAGTCCGCCGGCGAGCGCACCGAACTGCAGGAGTTCCGCTACACCCGCGTCAAGGTCACCCTCCGCCCGGGCGCCGACGGCACCTTCGTCGTCACCGACCGCGACCTCGTCGCGCTGCGCCTGAATCCCTGGTGGTATCCGCACGCGCTCTACACGCCCGCCAGCGACGGCAGCGGCGGCCCATTCACCATCGGCCGCGTCATCCACAGCAGCCGCAGCGTCGGCTTCACCGGCTGGATCGGCGGCGTCGCCGTCTTCAATCGCGCCCTGTCCGCCGAAGATCTCGCGCGCCTCTCGGCCCTCGGCCGCGCCGCCCCTCTCTCCGCTCCGTCCCGCTAGTGCTGCACGTCGGAGATTCCGCCGCGTTGCCAACGCGTCCGCCCACGCTTCTCTCCTCCCTTTCCCACCCTTGAAAACCCACCGCCTCCCCGCCCTTTTCGCCGGCCTCCTCGCCGCCGCCGTCTCCGCCGCAGCCCAGACCGCTCCGGCCCTGGTCCCGCCTTCCCCAACCCCCGCGAAGGAAGACACCCTCGTCCTCTCGCCCTTCGAGGTCACCACGAGCAGCGACGTCGGCTACATCGCCACCAACTCCCTCGCCGGCAGCCGGCTCAATTCCTCCCTCAAGGACACGCCCGCCATCATCGACGTGTTCACGAAGGAATTCCTCACCGACATCGGCGCCACCACCCTCGAGCAGGCGATGGCCTACGCCAACAACAGCCAGACCGACGACGGCGACACCCTGCGCGTCAACAACGGCATCTCCCAGACCGCCGCCGGCAACTCCTTCAGCTTCCGCTCCCGCGGTATCCTCGGCAACAGCACGCGCAATTATTTCGAGACGCGCCTCGGCACCGATTTCTACAGCACCGAGCGCCTCGACGACTCCCGCGGCCCCAACTCCGTCCTCTTCGGCATCGGCTCCGCCGGCGGCATCGTCAACAACTCCCCCAAGCGCGCCCAGTTCGGCACCACCTTCGTCGAGACTCAGCTCCTCACCGGCACCGCCGACAACGGCCGCGCCACGCTCGATTTCAATCTCCCGCTCGTCCCGCGCAAATTCGCCGCCCGCTTCAACGCCGTCTACGATCACAAGGGCAGCTGGCGCGACTACCTCGCCTCCACCCGCCGCGCCGCCACCCTCGCGCTCACGCTCCGCCCGTTCGCCAAAACCGAAGTCCGCCTCGACGCCGAGAAGGGCACCGTCCGCGGCACGCTCGGCCGCAACTACCCCGTCGTCGATGGCATCACCCGCTGGTGGAACCAGGGCAGCACCACCGTCGCGAGCCTCAGCACCGTCGCCCTCACCGCCGCGCAACAAGCGTCCGGCTACTCGCGCCCCCTCACCGCCAACCGCCTCGTCTACGTCGAAAACCAAAACTTTCTCCTCAACGCCAACCAGGCCTGGTCCAGCGCGCAGGACACCCCCTACGCCCCCGGCATCATCAACGACCCCGCGCGCGTTCCCTACGAGGCCAACGCCGCCGGCCCCGGCGGCCGCACGCTCCACGATTTCGAGAACCTCACCGCCATCGCCGAACACCGCTTCACGTCCTCTCTCGTCGGCGAAGTCGGCTTCTACCACGAGAAGGGCTCCTGGCTGAACTACGACGTCGGCGGCGAAAACGTCACCCTCCGCGGCGATCCCAACGGTCTCCTCCGCAATCCCACCTTCTTCCAGTCCTACTCCGGATTCACGCCCGCCCGCGACGCCGCCGGCGCGCTCATCAACCCCAACGCCGGCCGCACCTACGTCGAGACGCTCTGGCTCCGCCGCTTCGGCACCACAGAGAGCGACAACATCCGCGGCACGCTCGCCTACGAGCACAACGCCGGCCGCTGGGGCCACCACCGCATGGCCGGTCTCGCCCAACACCAGGTCGAAGACACCCTGGGCTACACCGAGCGCGAGGTCTGGCTCGGCGCGCCGTTCAACAACGAGCCCACCAACGACAACAACGGCGTCTGGCGCCGCGCCTACGTCACCCTCGGCGACTCCGCCTCCCAGCGTCTCCCCGATCCGCTCAATCCCGCCTCTCTCACCGCCACCATCCCCGGCCGCGCCGCGCCCGTCACGAATGGTTGGGTCCAAAACGGCGGCACCAAGAGCAAGCGCACCATCGAGAGCCAGATGTTCGCCCTTCAAAGTTCCTTCTGGGAGCGCCGCATCGTCACCACCCTCGGCTACCGCCGCGACGAACTCGAGCAGTCACGCACCACCCCCGTCCGCGACACCTCCGGCATCTGGGCCGGCACTGCCGGTATCCAGGTTTTTGACGCGTCCTCCCCGCGCACCACCTACAAATTCTCCGGCAGCACCACCACCGCCGGCATCGTCGTCCACCCGCTCTCCTGGGTTTCCGTCTTCGCCAACCGCTCGAAGAATCTCGGCCTCCCCGATTTCACCCAGCGCCTCGGCGCCGATGGCGGCGTGCCGCCCGCGCCGCAGGGCAACGGCTTCGACACCGGCTTCCTCCTCAGCCTCCGTCAGGACCGCATCGTCGCCCGCGTGAGCTACTTCACCACCGACGTCACTGACCAAAGCGGCGCGATGGGCGTCAACAACGCCTTCTCCCCGCGCTACGATCAGATCCTCTCCATCCTCGACGACCCCAACGGCGACGGCCGCACCACCGATCGCCTCTACACGACCGCGCAGATGGCGAAATACTCCGAGCTCCGCCCCACCTCCCTCGCCAACGGCGACTCCCTCGACAACGCGAACAAGGGCGTCGAGTTCCGCGTCACCGCCAACGTCGGCGAGAGCCTCCGCTTCATCGTCAACTACTCCTACAATCTCCAGGAGCGCGCCAACGTCTACAAACGCACCACCCTCCAGACCGACCAGCTCGACGCCTTCGTCGCCGATCTCGTCCGCGCCAATCCCACCGTCGATGTCCTCAACGCCCGCGGCACGCAGGGTGTCACCCTCGCCGAACTGCTCGCCGCCCAGCGCTCCGACCTCGACGGCCGCCGCCTCGACTTCGAGGGCGCGTATGGCAACCGCAAGCACAAGGCCAATTTCTTCGTCAACTACACCTTCAAGGACGAGCTCTTCAAGGGCTGGTCCGCCGGCTTCGGCGGCCGCTACCTGAGTCCCATCGTCGCCGGCCGCGTCTCCACGCAGCCCGGCCTCCCGCCGCAGGGCTCCGGCTCCAACACCGGCGTCGGCTTCAACGGCCCCGTCGTCTACGGCGACGACAGCCTCCGCTTCGACGCCATGCTCCGCTATCAGGCGCGCGGAAAATTCCTCGGCCGCAATGTCCGCGCCAGCTTCCAGCTCAACATCCGCAATCTCCTCGACGACCACGATATCGAGATCCGCCGCCAAAAAACCGACGGCATCACCCTCGACCGCTTCGTCCTCACCGAGCCGCGCGAGATCACCCTGTCCACCACGCTCCGGTTTTAGCGGAGCGGAGGCTCCCAACCGCCGTCCCTTCCCGCCCCCATGCATCGCCTCCTCCCCGCCCTGCTCATCCTGCTCACGTCCGCGCTCCTCGCCCAACCCGCCGCCCGCCCCAAAGCCAAAGCCGCCACGGGCGCCGGCGAGGAGGTCGACGCCGCCGCTGCCGACGCCGCCGCGCACATCAAGCCCGACCGCATCGTCCCCTACAAAACCGTCGGCGCCGTCACCCTCACCGTCAGCATTTTCGATCCCCCCGGCCACACCGCCACCGCTCCCAAACCCGGCATCGTTTTCTTCCACGGCGGCGGCTTCAACGTCGGCGCCCCGTCCAACTTCTACGCGCAGGCCCAATACCTCGCCTCCCGCGGCATGGTCGCGATCTCCGTCGAATACCGCATCCGCACGCGCCACCAGACCACGCAACGCGAGGCCATCATGGACGCCTTTTCCGCCATGCGCTGGATCCGCCAGCACACCGCCGACCTCGGCCTCGATCCCAAGCGCATCGCGGTCGCTGGCGGCTCCGCCGGCGGCTTTCTCGCCGCCGCCGTCACCACGCTCAGCGGCCTCGATCAACCCGGAGAGGACACCACGACCAGCACCCGCCCCGACGCCCTCATCCTCTTCAATTCCATGATCGACCGCGGCCCCGGCAGCCGCGCCTTCGCCAAAACCCAGGCCGCCATGGGCGACAAATGGAAAACCGTTTCCCCGCTGCACAACCTCTACCCGAATTTCCCGCCCACGATCCACTTCCTCGGCCGCGCCGACAAAAACATCACCATCGCGAGCGCCGA
Source organism: uncultured Opitutus sp. (assembly GCA_964513055.1). Taxonomy (GTDB): domain Bacteria; phylum Verrucomicrobiota; class Verrucomicrobiia; order Opitutales; family Opitutaceae; genus ER46. The sequence continues at coordinate 3,082 of CAZENI010000370.1, read as the reverse complement.
GAAAATGAAGGCCGAGATCGAGAAAATCGGCGGCCGCTGCGACCTCCACCTCTACGACGGCCAGGAGCACGGCTTCTTCAACTACGGCCGCGGCGACAACACCCACTACCGCCTCACCCTGATCGAAACCGATAAATTTCTCACCTCCCTCGGCTGGCTCACCGGCGCGCCCACCCTCGCCGCTGTGCAGGCCAGGTGACCGCGAAAGCCCTCGGCGCCCACTGCAACGGCGCCGCCGCTCCGCCGGCGGCGCATCCCCTTCAGGACACGACCTTGATCGCCGGCGCGAGCAGCCAGAGCGTGAGCCAGATCGCGACGATGCCGATCGCATCGAGGGCGATGCCGTGGCGCATCATGCCGCGCACGCGGACTTCGCCGGTCGCATAGGCGAGCGTGTTGGGTCCGCTGGAAACCGGGAGCATGAACCCGAACGTGCACCCAAAGGCACACGCGAGCGCCACCGGCACCGGATCGACACCCGCGCCGTGCGCGACTGCGATCATCAGGGGAACGGTGACGTTGGCCGCCGCGGTATTGGAGGCGATCTCGCTCAAGCCCACGCTCAACACGACCCCGACCGCGATGATCACGGCCAGGTCCGTGGTTTGGAGGAGGGCGGACAGACCTGCGCCCATGGTCTTGGCCAGGCCGGTGCTGAAGATCAGCGCGCCCAGCGACAGCCCGCCGGCCGCGAGCATCACGGTGCCCCAGTCGATCGACGCGCCGTCGCGCCAGTTCAGCACAAACTCGCCGCGGCGCAGCTGCGTCGGCACGGCGAACAAAATCAGTCCCGCGCACAACCCCACCATTTCATCGGAGACGTTGCCCTTGCCGAAGATGCCGGCGCGGTATCCCGTCAATTCACCGACGCCCGGGGCCAGCCAGAGGAAGATCGCGCTGCCGAGGGCAATCGCCGCGGCGATCTCACCGGATTTCAGTTTCCCCAAGTCCCGTCGCTGCGCGGCGAAGTCCGCGGCCAGCGCGGCATTGTCCGCCGGCGTGCCACTCACCCCCGGCCGCAGTTTCCACACTAGGTAGATCATCAGCGCGGTGACGAGCGGCGCGGCCAGCAGCATCCAGCGCACGGTGGAGACGCGTTCCCCGGTGAGCTGCTGCAGATGCGCCACGGTGATGATATTGGGCGCAGTGCCGACCGGTGTGCTGATGCCGCCGACCGAAGCGGAGAACGCGATCAACAACACGAGCGCCTGGCGCGCCTCGGCACTGCCGCCGATCGCCGGACTGGTGCGGATCACGCCGAGCGCGATTGGCAGCATGACCGCCGTCGTCGAAAGCGGATTCATCCACATGCCCAGCGCAGCCGTCAGCACGGCGAGGCCGGCAAACACCCGGGTCGGCGATTGCGAGACACAGGGCAGCGTGAGGACGGTGAGCGCCAGTCGGCGGTCGAGGCCATGCTTCTGCATCGCGGCCGTCAGAAAGAACATTCCGAGATACTTGAAGACGACCGGACTGCCGAACGGCGCGAGCACCTCCCGGTCGGAGGCGACGCCGAGCAGGATGCACAGCGCGGGCCCCATCAGCGCCGTCGCGGCCAGTGGAATCGCCTCCGTCATCCAAAATACGATCACGAGCGCGAGCACCGCCAGCAGCCGCTGCATCGGCGGAGCGAGTGACGGCATCGGGAGCAGCAGCAGCGTCATAAACAACACCGGCCCGAGGATCAGGCCCAGCAGCTTCGGCCAGCCGTAGGTCGCGGCCTCGATTGGCTCCCGCGGCGCGCGGTTCGGACGGGGCGCGGGTCCGGGCGCCGTGACGGCGGAGGCCGCAGGGGTCGCGGACACGGAGTCGGAAGGGGCCATGGACGGGGGTTCGGGCGAGGGGGCGGCCCGGAAGTATTCAGAATGCCGGGACACCCGCTTCCGGCCGGGTGACCCGGCCGCGCTCAGCCGAGGCTGTCGAGCATGCGTTGCTTGCCCGTGATGATGTGCGCCTCAAACGCCTGCGCCGCCACCACTTCGTCGCCGGCGGCGATCGCGTCGAGAATCTGCCGGTGTTGCTGGTTCGACATCCGCGGGCGCGAGGAGCCGGCGACACCGCGCCGCAGGAAGAGGAACAGCTCCCGTTCCGTCGTCGCGTGAAAATCGATCAGCCGCGGGTTCTTCGAGATCTCGACGATCCGCGCATGGAAGGTCCGGTTGAGGTCGTAGTAGGCATCCGGGTTCTGTTCCGCGATCGCCTTTTCCATCTCGTCCCAGAGCCCACGGAGCTCGGCGATGTGCGCTTTCGTGGCGCGGAGCGCGGCCAGCCGGCCGGCGACGTGCGCGAGCCCCGCGCGGACATCGTAGACATGCAGGACCTCCTCGAGCTTGATCTCACGCACGAACACGCCGCGGTTGTGGATCATCGTCACGAGCCCGGCCTCGGCCAACAGCCGGGTCGCCTCGCGCACCGGCCCGCGGCTCACATTGAGCTTGGTGGCCAGCGCATTCTCGTTGAGCCGTTCGCCGGCGGCGATCTCACCGCGCAGAATCATCGATTCGATCTGCTCGCGCACCGCGCGGGTCAGCGATTCGGACTTCACGGGCTCGACCGGGGGAGGCGGAGGTTGTGCGGCGGCTATTTCCATCGGTGAAGCACGGGTTACAGGCGGAGGGCGAGTGCCTGCAATAGGTTCAATTCATGCGGCCGGAGTCAACGTCCATGTATACGTTAGGCCTTTTTTGTTTACTAAGCTATGTTTTTGTCGACAATTTAGCACCTTTAGTTAATCACGCCCGTCAAACCTCAATGGCCGCTCGTCACGGAGTGGGCCTCTCGCAACCCGGCGCGTCAGGGCGCCACACCCCCTGTCACCCCTTCCCCTGCCATGAAATCCACCCCTATCCGCGCCTTGCTGCGGCTTTCGTGCATCCTCTTCGTGCTCCTCGTCCCGCTTCTTCGGGCGGCGGATTCCGCAACTGGCACGGTTCAGGGCCGGGTCTTCAACGCCGCTTCCGGCGCCGCGCTGGCCCGCGCCCACGTGGTGGTCGAAGGCACCGACCTCACCGCACTCACCGACGAGAGCGGCGCCTATCGCCTCATCGGCGTGCCGGCGGGCAACGCGCGACTCGCGGTTTCC
>CAZENI010000369.1:0-8614 GCA_964513055.1 uncultured Opitutus sp. | reverse complement strand
CGATTTTCCCCCGCCACGCCGCCGCCGCGGCCAGCGCCCTGCGCTTCGCCCACCGCTACATCCCGACCACCACGCTCGGCGGCGACTTCTTCGACATCCTGCAGCTCTCCGACACCCGGTGCGGTGTGTTGATCTGCGACGTGATGGGCCACGGCGTGCGCGCCGGCCTGCTCACCGCGCTGATCCGCGGCGTCGTCGAGGAGATGGGTGAGCGCGCCAGCGATCCCGCGCACGTCCTGCACGAGGTGAACCACAGCCTGATGCCCATCGTCGAGCACACCGGGCAGCCCGTCTTCGCGACGGTTTTTTTCGGCGTGATCGACACGACCGCGCAGCAGCTCACCTACGGCAACGCCGGCCACCCGCCCCCGCTCGTGCGCGCCGCGCGCGACGGCGCCGTGACGCGCCTCGCTCCCGCCGACCCGGAGCCCGCCGCGGGCCTGCTCGGTGACTTCACCTACAGCCGCCACACCGTGGATTTCCGGCCCGGCGATCTCTTCGTCGGCTACACCGACGGCATTCTCGAGGCCGCGGACGACGCGGGCGTCATGTATGGCGAGGAACGCATCCGGCGGCTCGTCGCCGGCGCGGCCGGACTCGCGGCCGGCGAACTCGAAGACCGCCTCCTGCGCGACGTCGAGGCGCACAGCGGCCGCGCCGTCTTCGACGACGACGTCTGCCTCGTTGCGATCGAGTCCGTCGTGCTCTGACGCCGCGCGCTCAGGCCACGAACGGCTTCACCGCGACGCCCGCCGCCGCGAGTTCCCGCCGCAGTCGTTCCGCAAACGCGACCGCGTGCGGCCCGTCGCCGTGGAGGCAGACCGTCTCGGCGGTAATCGGAATCTCCGCGCCCTCCGTCGTCCGCACCACGCCCCGCTGCACCATCGACAGCACCTGCGCCACGGCCGCGTCGACGTTCGTGATCAGGGCGCCCGGCTGATCGCGCGGCGTCAGCGATCCATCATTCCGATACGTGCGATCGGCGAAAACCTCCTCCGCCACCCGGAGGCCGCGGGCGCTCGCCGTGCGGGCGAGATAGCTCCCGGATAGTGCATACAGGATCAGGTCCGGCCACAGCCGCGCCAGATCGGAGACGACGCCGTCCGCGAGCCGGCGGTCCCACGAGACCTGGTTGTAGAGCGCACCGTGCAGCTTCACGTGCCGCAGCCGCGAGCCCGCCACCTCGAACAGTTGCTCAATCTGCATCAACACCAACCGGCCCGCTTCCTGGGCGTGAATCTCCCGCTCGACCCGGCCGAAATGCTCCAGATCGAAATACCCCGGGTGCGCCCCGATCATCACGCGGTGCTTCGCCGCGGCCTCCACCGTCTCGATCATGGTCTCGAGATTTCCCGCATGCGCGCCGCAGGCGATGTTGGCCGACGTGATCAGCGGCATCAACGCGGCATCCTGGCCGGCGCCTTCCCCCAAGTCACAGTTGAGATCGATTCGTTTCATGAGCGGAGTGCGGACCCACGCGGCGGCCGGCGGTTCGCCCCCAAATCCCCTGCGCGGGCGGTCGAACGGTGCGGACAATGCCGCCTCACGCAAGTTTCTGCGCCAGTCCCTCGCGCAACAGCGCCAGCGCCCGCTCCCGCACCGCGCTGCAGTCCTGCGCCTCCTCCGGCGTCACGAGCCGGAATCGCACCTGCTCGCCCGGCCGCAGTTGCGCCACAAGCGGCAGATCCACGGTCAGCACGTGCGCCAGTTGCGAATACCCACCGATCGTCTGCGCATCCGCCAGCAGGACGATCGGCTGTCCGTCCGGCGGCACCTGCACGGTCCCCGGTGCCACCGGCGACGATACGCGCTCGCCCCGACCGGCGCGCCCGAGCGGCTCGCCCGCCAGCCGCAGCCCCATCCGGTCCGATTGCGACGACACGCGAAACGCCTGCCGGAACCAGTCCGGGTCAAACTCGCCGGCGTCCGCCCCCGGCAGCACCCGCACCTCGGGCGACGGCGAGTAGCGCGGCAGGATGCGCTCGTCGATTCGCCAGTGATCACGGTATTCACGCCGGACGGACGGCACCGGCAGCACGTCCCCTTCCCGCAACGCCCGCCCCTGCCATCCACCGAGCCCCGCCCGCGTGTAGGTGCTGCGGCTCCCCAGCACCGGCGCGACCTCGATGCCGCCGGCCACCGCGAGGTAACCCCGACAACCCTCGCGCAACGGACCGCAGCGCAGGACGTCCCCCGCCGCCACCCGGAACGGCCGCCACCGGGGCAACTCGCCGGCCACCGCGCCCCCAATCGCCACCACCGCCGCGTGCCGGAACCGCAGCTCCGGGCCCACCAAGGTGAACTCGAGCCCGGCCGCGTGCTCCGGATTGCCCACCAGGAGATTGGCCAGCCGCAGGGCAAACGCATCCACCGCCCCGCTCAACGGCACTCCGCTCGCGCGATGGCCCGTCCGCCCGAGGTCCTGCACCGTCGTGAACATCCCCGCGCGCACGACCTCAATCGCCGGAAGCGTGTCACGTATTGCGTTACGCTTCTCCGAGTCGCCCTCCCGGGGAGTGTAACGTAATACGTTACACTCTGTCTGGAAGTCGGCAGGGGTGATCGCGCGGAATTTCACACGGTCGCCAGCGCGCAGGAACGACGGTTGCTCCCGCGCCGCGTCGAACAGCGCCAGCGGCGTGCGGCCGATGAGATTCCAGCCGCCGGGTGTCTCGAAAGGATAAATCCCCGTCTGCGTGCCGCCGATCCCCACCGCGCCCGCCGGCACTCGCGGCCGCGGCGTCGCCCGTCGCGGCGTCGCCAGTTCGGCCGGCAGGCCGCCGAGGTAGGGAAATCCGGGCACAAACCCGATCGCGTGGACAAAATAGTCGGCGCCGGCATGCCGCGCGATCACCTCGGCAGCCGACCGCGCCCCCTGCGCCGCGACTTCCTCGAGATCGGGTCCGTATTCGCCTCCGTAGCACACCGGCACCTCCAGCAGCCGGGACACCGCCGGGGCCGCCTCCGCACTCGCCGCGCCGGCGGACACCGGCAGGGCCGCACGCACCGCGTCAAGTCCGCCCGCCTTCACGCCGTCGAAAAACAGCGCCACGCGGCCGTAGGCCGGCACCGCCTCGATCAATCCGGCCGGAGGACGGCGCGCGATCGCGGCGGCGAGGGCCTGCGCCCGCAGCGTCGTCCCGACATCGGCGCCTTCACCGAGCGTGATCACCACGGTCGAATCACCGAGCAGGGCCACCGTCATGCGACGTTTATTCCGGCGGTCGCGACGGCGCGCAAAACAAAAAGCCCGGCGCCGCAGGGGCGCCGGGCCGGGGCGGAGAACGCCGCGAAGGGATCAACGAATGTCGGTGACTTCCAGCAGCGCGATGCCGGTGCCAGTGGTGGCGGTCACGATCGCCGTGTAGTTGCCCGGGGGCAGCACCACGACGAGCGCGGACTCGAGCGGGTTCCGCGGCACCCCCGTGATGGAGGCGAGCTCGGAGCCGGCGGTGAGCGGGCCGACGTCGTCGTTCGAAGCGATCAGGCGGCCGGCGCCGTCGTGCAGCGCCAGGCGCGGATTGGCGAGGCCACCGGCAACCCCGAAGGCGGAGAGCGACGGGCCCTTGGCGCTGACGATGACGCGCACCGGCTCGGTGCCCTGGACGACGAAGCCGCCGATCAACGCCTGATCGCCGGTGCCGACGAAGCCCCGGAGCGCGGTGTTCACCAGCCGCGTGCTGGGCGTCTCACCGGAGACGCTGAGCTGACCGCGGAGCTGGCCACCCGTGAAGGTCGTGCTGTGATAGTTCAGATACATGTCGCCCTTGATCAGCGCCACCGGATCGCCGACCCAGGCCTGATCGTGGGCACCGGCGATGTAGCCGTTGGCCGACGAGTAGCCGCCCGTCGTCGCATTGTTGCCCAGGTTCGTGCGCACCGGTCCGCTGATCCCCGGCGCCCCCTCGTGGATGTGGGAATTGTTCAGCGTATTGGTGAAATTGAACAGCGAGTGCCGCAGGCTGATCGTGTTCGCCACGGGATCGTAGAGCAGGATCGCGCCGCCGAAATTATTCACGCTGGAGAGGTTCACGGCCGGGAAGGCCGCCTGTTCCTGCGCCGTATCCAGGTTCGCCACCAGCCGCACCGGGCGCGGAATCAACTGACCGCGCACCTCACCGCCCGGATACGCCGCCGAGTGGATGTTGAAATAGGCGCCGCTCTGGAGGAGCGTCAGCGGCGTGCCGAGGTGGCGGACGTTGTAGAACGTCGCACTCAGCGTGTTGCCCGTGCGCGTGTAGGCCGTCTCCCCGCCGAGATTCGTCACTACCGGGCCGTTCGCTCCGGCCGCCGCCTCGTGGATGTGCGAGGCGGTGGCGACGTTCGACATGCCCGTGATCGAGATCATGAGGTCGAAGGTGTTGGTCGCGAAATTATAGTGCATGATCGCACTGCCCGTCGCGGTGGAGGTGTTGGCCGGGTTGTTTTCCTGCGCGGCATTGATCGTGGCGCGAAATTCGACGATTTGGGCGGATGCCCCGAGGACAGAGGCGCAGAGCGCGCCGAGAACAAGCAGACTACGAGCAGGGGTGAATTTCATGGTGGTGGTGGGAGAACAAAAGCGCGCGCCCCACACGGGCACGCTACAAAGCGTAACAACTTGGTCAGGATTGCGGAACCACCCGGCAATTCGAGCGCAAATCCCGATCGCGACGCCGCCCGAAAAGGCCCGGAATTCTCAGCCGGTTTGGTTTGAACTTTCGGCGGACCGCGGCGACTAATGCGCGCTTCATGAGTTCCCCCCGCGCTCCGCTCGCCCTGCTCGCGTTCATCGCCCTCCTCCCTGCTTGCCGCAAACCGGCCGTCGAATCGTATCGCGTCCCCAAGGAGACTCCGCCCGCCGTCGCCGAGAACGCCACCCCGGCCACCGGTGGCGCCGCCCCCGCCGCCGGCGCTCCCGGCGGCCCCGCCGCACCGGGCGGCAGCAACATGGCCAACACCGCCGTCGCCACCGCCTCCGGCGCCGGTCTCGTCTGGACCGCCCCCGCGCATTGGGTCGCCAAGCCCGGCTCCGCCATGCGCAAGGGCAGCTACGCCATCAAGGCCGACGGCATCGCTGGCGAGGCGGACCTCGCCATCACCGCCTTCCCGGGCGACGTCGGCGGCGACCTCGCGAACCTCAACCGCTGGCGCGGCCAGGTGGAACAGCCTCCGGTCGGCCAGGCCCAGTTCGACGCGTCCGTCCAGCGCCTCGAGCGCAACGGCCTGCGCATCATCGTGGTCGACATCCCCGGCAATTCCAACGGCGCCCCCACCCGCATCCTCGGCGCCATGATCCCGCACGGCGGCGCCACCTGGTTCGTGAAGCTCATGGGCCCCGACGCCCTGGTCGCGAAGGAAAAGGCCGCGTTCACTGCCTTCCTCGACTCCGTCAAACCCGCGCCCGCCGCGCAATGAACGACCCACTCCGCCAGGTCCGCAACTTCATCGTCTCGCTGCGCCTGACCGTCGTCCTGCTCGCGCTCGGGCTGCTGCTGGTGTTCGCCGGCACGCTCGCCCAGGTCGAACTCGGCATCTGGGTCGTGCAGGAGAAGTTCTTCCGCTCGTTCATCGCGATCTGGAAGGTCGGGCCGATCTTCATTCCCCTCCCCGGCGGTTATCTCGTCGGCGGCCTGCTCCTCATCAACCTCCTCGCGGCGCACTTCTATCGTTTCTCGCTCACCTGGCGCAAGGCCGGCATCCACTTCACGCACATCGGCCTCATCCTGCTGCTCGTCGGCGAACTGCTCAGCGGCCTCTGGCAGGAGGACTACAGCATGCGCCTCATCCAGGGCGAAACGAAGAACTACTCCGAGAGCTACCGCGACAACGAGCTCGCGATCATCGACGTCACCGACAGCAAGTTCGACGACGTCGTCGTGATTCCGGAGGAACTGCTCGCCCGCGGTGAGACGATCCAGCACCCGAAGCTGCCCTTCCGCGTCGCGCCGAAGAAACACTACCCCAACTCGCGCCTGCGCATGCGCGGCCCGATGGTGGACACCGCCGCCACGATCGGCGACACCGCCCTCGTCACCACCGGCGCCGGCACCAAGCTCGTCGCCGCGCCCGCCCCCATCACCTACAAGCAGGACGAGCGCAACTTTCCCACGGTCTTTGTGGAACTGCTCGGCTCCGCCGGCTCGCTCGGCACCTGGCTCGTCTCCCAGGCCCCGCTCGACGCCGAGGGCCACCAGCTCTCGCCCCAGCGCTTCGAACACGCCGGCCGCACCTACACGATCGCGCTGCGCTCCACCCGCGCCTACAAGCCCTTCGCCCTCACGCTGCTGAAATTCAGCCACGACCGCTACGCCGGCACCGAGATTCCCAAGAACTTCTCAAGCCGCATCCGCCTCAATACCCCCGACGGCCTCGATGACCGCGAGGTGCTGATCTACATGAACAACCCGCTGCGCTACGCCGGCCTCACGTTTTATCAGGCCAGCTTCGAGCCCGGCAACGACAAGGTCACGGTGCTCCAGGTCGTCCGCAACCCGAGCTGGGTCATCCCCTACGTCGCCTGCGGCCTCATGACCCTCGGGCTCATGTGGCAGTTCGGCATCCACCTCTTCGCCTTCATGGCCAAACGCCGGTCTCCCCGCCCCTCCCTCGCATGAAGAAGCTCATTCCCACGCTCGTCCTCCTGCTCGCCGTCGGCTTCGCGGCCTCCACCCTGCGCTCGCCGAAAAACCCGGCCGCCTTCGACGTCAATGGCTTCGGCCGGCTCCCCGTGCTCGTCAACGGCCGCCTCAAGCCTCTCGATACCGTCGCCCGCTCGTCGCTGCTCCAGCTCCAGGGCCGCCAGACGATCACCACGCCCGACAACCGCCAGCTCCTCCCGATCGAGTGGCTGCTCGACGTCGGCTTCAAACCCGAACTCGCCGACACGTATCAGACTTTCGAGATCGTTCATCCCGATCTGCTCGCGCTGTTCAGTCTCAGCATGGCCGACGGCCAGGGCAAAAAGCGCTTCGCCTACAACCAGCTCTCGAAGAGCTTCGGCGAGCTCGACCGCCAGGCGAAGCTCGCCGGCCAGACCGAGGGCGCCGTGCGCACGCCCTTCCAGCGCGCGGTCATGCAGCTCTACGGCAATCTCATCCACTACCAGCGGCTGCGCCACGCGTTTGTGTCGCCGGCCCGCCCCGACTTCCTCGGTGATCTGATGAAGCTGCAGGACAACGTCGGGGCCTGGCGCGCCGCCGTCACCGCCAAGATGAACAAGCAGCCGCACGACGAGGCCGCCGCCGCCGCCGCCATCGCCGTCAGCGAGCCGATCGTCGACATGGCGAACGTCAACAACCTCTTCCTCGTCGTCCCGCCCGAACCCGGTGAAACCGATCTCACCGCGTGGAAAGCCACCGGCCCCGTCCTCCTGGAAACCTTCCGCTCCGGCCGCGTCAGCCCGGCCGCCCTCGCCTACGCCGGTTTCGGCCACGCCTGGCGCAACGACAAGCCCGAGCAGTTCAACACGCTCGTCGGCTTGTTCCGCGCCGACTTCGAGAAGCGTTTCGCCACCTCGCTCGAGAAGGGCGCGGTCGAGGCGCGTTTCAACGCCGCCCAGCCCTTCTACCGCGCCAGCTACATCTTCGGCCTCGCGTTCATGCTCGGCGTCTTCTCCTGGCTCGGGTTCACCGAGCCTCTGCGCCGGTCGGCGTCCGGTCTGGTCATGCTCGGCTGGCTGCTGATGACCGGCGGCATCCTCACCCGCATGTGGCTGGAGGGCCGGCCGCCGGTGACCAATCTCTATTCCACCGCGCCCTTCATCGGCTGGGGCGCCATCACGCTCTGCATCATGCTCGAATGGGTCTACCGGAACTCCATCGGCGCGGTCGCAGGCGCGGTCATCGGAGTCGCCACCCTCATCATCGCGCATCACCTCTCGCTCAGCGGCGACACCCTCGAGATGATGCGCGCCGTCCTCGACTCGAACTTCTGGTTGGCCACCCACGTGGTCGTGATCAACATCGGTTACTCCGCGACCTTCCTCGCCGGCTTCCTCGCGCTGATCTACATTTTCCGCGGCCTGTTCACCACCTCGCTCGACAAAGCGACGGCCGACGCCATCGCCCGCATGGTCTATGGCACCATCTGCTTTGCCACCCTCTTCAGTTTCGTCGGCACGATTCTCGGCGGCATCTGGGCCGACCAATCCTGGGGCCGTTTCTGGGGCTGGGATCCGAAGGAAAACGGCGCGCTCATGATCGTAATCTGGTGCGCCATCATTCTGCACGCGCGCTGGGGTGGCATGATCAAGCAGCGCGGGCTGATGTGCCTCGCGATCGGCGGCAACATCATCACGGCCTGGAGCTGGTTCGGCACCAACATGCTCGGCGTCGGCCTCCACAGCTACGGCTTCACCGACGCCGCCTTCGTGGCCCTGATCTCGTTCGCGCTCTCGCAGCTCGTGGCCATCGGCCTCGCGAACATCCCGTTTTCGCTCTGGCGCAGCTTCCGCAAAGACTCCGACCGGCCCTCCGCCCCGGAGCACACCGAGCGCTTCGCCGCGGCCCCGAGCCGCTGAACGGGCGTCGAAAACGGTGGAGCGCGGCTCTCGCCGGTAGCGGAACGCGTGAGCGTTTCGTCCGACTCATACCAACGGCTGGTGAGAATTTGACTACAGGTAGCGGCGGTCGTC
>CAZENI010000368.1:0-8622 GCA_964513055.1 uncultured Opitutus sp. | reverse complement strand
GATTCGGAAGGATCGCGTGACCTTTTGGTTCTTCCTGTTGTTCTGGATTGTTTGGGCACCAGTCACGTGTGTTGCGACCGCGATGATCTTCACATCTGATTCGCCGATCTTTTTCATCTTCTGGTGCGTGTTTGGCTGGGCAGGCACGATTGGGATTCCACTCACGCTCATGCAGCGAATGTGGAGCGAGTGGATTGAGGTCAGCACCGAATCGATCTCCTGGGGTGCCATGGGACCGTTGGCACGGAAGCCAAAGAGTATGCCGATGGTGCAGATCGCGGAATTTGCCCTCGGTCGCTTTTCCGATCGTCACGAGCATGAATCCATGGTCAGCCGTTCGACGATTTCTTTGGGAGCGCGTCGACCTACGAGGGTGCGAAGGCGGCTTTTGCCGGATGAGCGAAAAGCCGAACAAAGCGCCAGAGCCAACGACCACGTCCGGCACAGTCGCGGCTGATCTTTGACGTAAGGCAAAGAAAGTCGATGAAGGTAAATATCGCCATCGCGTGGTTTACCGCTGACCAGTGGCCCGAGGTCCAGCGGAGCATGACCGACAAGGCGTCCGAGACGTTCGTCGAATGGCTGAAGCATGCGACGGACCTTGAAGCCAAATTGAATAAGGAAGGAGCCGACGTGACGCGAGTGCCGATCGATATCGGGAGCTTTGAGATTTGGTGCCTGCGCAAGGGAAAACAGCGCGATGCCGCTGCTCGTTCAGAGTATTCCGTCGAAAAAATCCGCGCGCGCTGACAGGCCCGACATGGCGCCAGGACGGAGCCTGTTCACCCACGGGACACGCGAACGACAGATTCGCGCTGCGAACGAATGACAGCAAACAACCCCGCGCGCACCAACGGGTCGATTTTCGGCCAAGCTGCGATGACCTCCTCCATCTCTGCCACCCAAGCTTCCAACTTCTCGTCAATTTCCGACGCTTTTTCGGTGTGTGCACCTCCTTGTGCACCGGCCTTCATGAGGCTGTTGTAAGTCTCATCGCCTAAGCATGATTGCAAAAGTGAACGGAGCAGTTCGAGTCTCTTCGCCCGCTCCATTTCCGTGAAGGCCCCCGGTTGCGAAACCGGGGGCCTTTTTGCGACCAGGAGCGAACGACAGAGACGGTTGCACGCGTGGGCTTGGGTTGACGCGACGCGACAGGCGACGACCGGACAAGGCCGCCGGCGACCGCGGCGCGTGTGCGCTTCTGGGCGTCTTGATTGGTCACCCTCCCCCTCCGTCGAATTACGAAGATTATCCGCTGCGTTCGGAGTAGTCTTCAGGACCAGCACAGGACAGCCGTCCTCGGTCGATCCAAAGGAGTCTGCGAACTCCGGCTCCCCTTCCGCTGGCCGGACCGAGACGCTGCCCGATCGGACGTGCAACCACCGGCGGATTGACGTCGAAAGTCAAGAATAGGCCGATACGCGAAAGAGCGCGGCTGGGGCACCGCTGGCGGGCGGCGTGACTTCAACAGTGAGTCGGCGCGTGCGCACGGGGGCAGAAAGCGTGAGCGCCGCCTGGCTCAGGTGTTGCTCGCGAAGCTCGGCGATGACGCGGCCGGTCTCGTCGAGGACACGCAGCGAGGGCACGCAGAACGGAGCGACGGTCTCGGGATTCAACATGAGCACCGTTTCGAGCGGGTGGTCGAAGTCGGCGTCGAAATCGAACTCGAGGCGAGAGACCTCGACGGGCTCGGGCCACGTGAGCGTGAGAATCGGCGCGGTGTCGGTGAGCGCGGCGAGCCAGACGTTGGGCTGGTTCGTGGGACGGCTGAAACCGTTGCGGAGATTTTCCGGAGCGAAAAGCGCGAGGGGCGGATCAACGCGGAGCGCGAAGTTCTTTCCGCCGGGGCGGCGCTGCGGAATCCAGAACTCGAAGCTCTCGATGCCGGTGCCGGGCGGCGGCTCCTGGCGCGGGGACTTCGCGACGGCGCGGTTGAATTTCTGGGTGACGGCGAGCACGCCGGTGAGGCGTTGATCACTCAGGTGCGCGGTGAGCGCGGGGTTGGCGGCGAGGCAGACGAAGGCGTAGCGCGGGGCGTCGACCGTCGACGGGAACTCGAGCGTGACGGACTGCACCGGGCCGGCGGCGAGCGGAACGCGGAGCGTGGCGAGGGTGACGTCGGGCGTGTGGTTGTTGAGTTTCGAGCTGACGCGCAGTTCGGCGACGAGTTCGGTGGCGGTGGCGACGTCGAGCGTGAACGTGACGGCGGGCATCGGGCCGGGCGCAACCGGGAGCAGCATGGCCCAGGCGTCGGCGAGCGGGAGGCGATCGGCGCCGGCGGGAAGTTCGGAAAGTTGATACGTGGAGGACGCCGCGAGCGTGGCGCGGGCGGCGAGGTCGGCGGAGTCGCGCAGGGCGACGCCGGGAATGTATTGGCCGGCGCGGATGAGGCGGCGCTGCAGTTCGGCCATGCGCGCGGGGGCGACGAGGTCGCGCGGGGCGAGACCGTCGCGGAGGCAGAGCGCGGCGGCGAGGCCGACGGCTTGAGCGCTGTGGGCGCACGTGGCCATCACGCGCGTGGACCCGAAGGCAATGTGCGTCGCGCTCGTGATGCGGCCGGCGAGAAAGAGGTTGGTGAGGTTGCGCGAGTAGAGGCTGCGATAGGGAATCGGGAAAACGCCCTTGGCGTGCCATTGCTGGCAACCGGGTTTCTCGCTGTAGACGCCGGCGGGCGGATGGAGATCGATGGACCAGCCGCCGAAGGAAACGGCGTCGGGTTGCGGCCGTTGCTCGATGAGATCGCGCTGCGAAACCATGTAATCTCCCTCGAAGCGGCGGCTCTCACGTTTGCCGGGAATGGTGCCGACCCACTCGAGCGTAAGGTTGGCCGCCCCGGGAAATATGCCGGAGTTTTTGATGTAGTGCCACACGCCGTAGGCGACGCGCCAGAGTTCCCATTTGATTTCCTCGGTGTCGTGCACGGTGTCGCGGAGGCCGCCGTATTCGATCCACCAGAGGCGGCAGCCGAAGTCGGCGGCGTTGAAGTCCCGGTAGCGCGGGACCTGCGTGATGTCCTGCAGCGCATAGCTCGGCGGCGTGAATTTCACGGGGCGGCCGGTGTCTTTGGAATAGAAGTAAATCGAGTGACCGAGGAGCTCGGGCGTGGCGACGGCCGGCGCGAAGGCCTCGTCGAACTCGGCGGCGGCTTCGGCGCCCACGCGAAACGCGGCGCCCGCGAGGAAGCCGACGATGCCGTCACCGGAAGCGTCGACGAAGAGCGGCGCGGCGAGTTCGTAGGCGGTGGAGTTTTGGGAATTGAACGCGCGAACGGCGCGAATCGTGTCGGGACCGGACTTCTCGAGATCGTGGACGGCGGTGTTGAGGAGGAGCGTGAGATTTTTCTCCGCGATTGTTTTCTCGAGGAGAATGGTGTCCCAGATGAGCGGGTTGCCCTCGGGGTTGCGGTATTGGTTTTCGAGGAGGAACTCGTCGATGACACCGCCCTCGCGGGCCCAGCGGTTGTTGTTCCCCAGGTGCGACGTCGCGCCGAGCACCCAGAGGCGGACCTCGCTGGAGGCGTTGCCACCGAGCACGGGCCGGTCCTGCACGAGAATCACCTTGAGGCCAGCGCGGGCGGCGGTGATGGCGCAGCACGTGCCGGCGAGGCCACCACCCACCACGACAAGGTCGGCGGCGAGATTCTTCTGGGTGAGCGCGCGGGATGCGACGGGCGGGTGGACGATCATCGGAGGAAGGAGAAAAAGGGAGACGGAGGAATCAGGCGGTCTTGGCGCGCGGGCGGAGTTGCCACGCGAGGCACCACGCGAGCGGGTGCAGGAGGAGCATGAAGCCGAAGGCCGGATCGTAGGAGGTGTTGGTCACGAGGGAGCCGACCGCCTTGTTCATCATGAGGCCGCCAAGGGAGCTGCCGGCGGCGATGACGCCAAACGCAAAGGCGAGCGAACCGCGCGGCACAATATCCACGACGAGGGCGCTGAGATTGATGAGCCACGCGAGGTGCGCGAGCACGGCGATCATGCCAAAGGCGAGCACGAGCCAGATCGCATCGACATGCGGGATCACCGCGCCGAGTGGGACCAGGGCGGCGCAGGCGAGCATGATCCACAGCCGGCTGCGCACAGGCGCGGTGCCGCGCTTGATCAACAGACCGGAGAGCCAGCCGCCGGAGAGGACGCCGACGTCGGCGGCGAGGTAAACGACCCACGTGACGCTCAGGGATTTTTGATCAAGGCCGCGCGAATCGTAGAGATATTTGGCGAACCAGAACTGGAAGAAATACCAGACGGGATCGGTCAGCATGCGGGCGAAAATGAGGAGGAGAACCTCGCGACGCAGGAGGACGCGGTGCCATTTTCCCCAGTCGGGCGCCGCTTCCGATGCGACGGATTGATCAACCGCCTGCCCCGATTCGATCAGAGCGCGTTCTTCGATGGAGAGTCGCGGATGCTCGCTCGGGCGGCGATAAAGCCAGAGCCACGGAATGAGCCAGACGAGGCCGGCCGAACCGGTGACGATGAAGGCCGCCTGCCAACTGTGCCACGAGGCGAGGCCGACGATGAGGACGGGGGCGAGCGTCGCTCCGATCGTTGCGCCCAAGGTGTAGACACCGATCGCCAGCCCACGCTCGCGGGCGGGAAACCACTCGGAGACGGCTTTCGGCGCGGCCGTCCAGTTGCCCGCCTCACCGAGGCCCAGGAGAAAACGGCACACGCCGAGCGAGGACGCCGAACGCGCAAAGCCGGTGAGAATATTCGAGATCGACCACCAGCCGACAAAGAGAGCCAGACTCCAGCGAACACCGAAACGGTCGACGATCTTACCGGAGAGGATCAACGCGACCGTGTAAGCGATGAGAAACCAGTTGAGAACGGACGCGTAGTCTTCGTTGGAAAGCGCGAGCTCCTTTTGGATTGTGGGCGCGAGGATGGAGAGCGCCTGGCGGTCGACGTAGTTGAGGACGGACGCACCGAAGATCAGTGCGACAATCCACCAGCGGAGATACGGGATGCGGGTCATGGAAATTCACCTTGAGCGTAACGGGGAACGAGGCGTTCCCCTGCGGTATTCGCCGCAGGCACGGAAACGGACAACCATCGTTGGGGTGTAGTCGTTCGCCGCATTTGCAGAGTCGGCCTCAACGCCGCAGCGCCGCCGGGCCGGAGGATTGTTTTTCACCGGAGAGCGTCGTGGCCTGAACTTCGAAATCAAACGCCGTCGCACCCGCGGGCACGGGAACGGTGAATTCAAACGGATAGCTCACGTCGGTGAGCGCCGCGCGCTGGCCGGCGACCGTGTAGCTCAGCGTGACTTCCTTGAACTTCGCATCGTCGGCCTGGAGGTAAACGTAGGCGGTCGTGGCGGCCGGGCCGAAGTTGAGGATCATCGCGTGGGTGCCGCCGAAGGGCAGTTCAACGTGGTCGCGCTGCCAGGCATCGGCGGCGCGGGCGCCCACGAGGCGGTCCTGGAATTTCGGCGTGATGGCGAGGCCCTCCACTTCGACGGCCGTGAGGCCCATCGGTGGCACGGTGATGGTGAGACGGCCGTCGCGCAGAGTGGTCGCGGAGCCGTCGCGAAAGACGCGCGTGCGGAGAGTCTTTCCCGCGAGTTGCGGCAGGAGCGTGGCGCTGAGTGCGATCTCGGTGGTGACGGGCTCGGGCGATTGGTTGGTGAACGCGAGGTAGAGGCGGTCGCGGCCGCGGGCGACGAGGGTGTTGATCTCGACGGAACCGCTCTTGATCAAACGGCGCGGCAGCCAGAGCACGGCATCGTCGCGGTCGAAGAATTTTCCCGGGCGGTCGCCGTAGAATTTACTCTGCAAATACGCGTAGCCCTCGATGAAATGCGCGGGGAAATCGATCTGGGCGCCGGAGCGCGCGAAGGTGTCGGTCACGAGGAAATCGAGCAGGATGCTCATGTGCGGCCAGATGTGGTTATAGTGAAATGAATTCACGCTGAGCTCCTTGTGCGGCCGCAGCGGATAGTCGGCGCGTTCGTAGATCGTGGTGCGCGCCGTGTTGATGTGGTAGCCGGGGAAGTTGCGGTAGCGACCAACGAGGGCGGAGCGGGCGACGTCGTGGAGCAGCCTGTCGCCGGTGAGCGCGGCGATGCGGAGCATCCACGGCGCGTAGTTGGCCATGAAAATGCCGCGGTGCCCCGACATCGTGCCGGACGACTCAGGCGTCAGGCCGATTTCGGAGAGGCGCCACGCGGGCACGCGTTCCTCGGGGGCCGTCATCGGGGTGTGGCCCTTGCTCTTCAAATACCAATAAACCGGGGCGTTGCCGCCGGGATTCACGGTGACGTCGGCGTCCGGGATGCGCGGAGCCATCCACGTGAACATCGTATACTGGCGGGCGCCCTGGCGCGCGGCGTCGAGGTAACGGCGGTCGTTGGTGGACTCGTAGAGTTGGAACAGGTCGATCCACTTCGGCGCGTATCCGATCCAGAAGAACAGGCCGGGCGTGTTGAAATCCGCGGCGGGTTTGGCCATCCGCTCGGCCAAATAGGCGTCGGCACCGCGGCGCGCGGCGGCGAGAAAACGCGCCTCGCCGGTCTCGCGGTAGACGGCGAGTTGGTTGGGCCACGTGCCGCCCTCGACGACATCGTCGAGATTGAGCGTGCGCTTCTTGTTGAGCATGCGCTCGGCGAGCTGACGGAGAATCGGCGAGGCGCCGTGCGTGATGCCGTAGAGCGTGGCGAGTTCGCTGACCGGTGCGCAGGGGCCGAGCAGGGCGCGCGACGGGCTTTGAATTTTTTGCTTCGGGTCGAGCGAGAAGAGGAATTTTTCGCGCGAGAGCATGAACTCGACGATCGGGTAGGCGCGTTTGCGGAAGATCTCCTCGTCGTCGGTCACGAGCGCGAGGTTGAGCGGGTTGAGCGAGGAGACGTTCTTCACCGCGCCGGGGACGTCGGTCGAATAGGAGCAGCCCTTCAGTTCCTCGATGAACCAACTGTAGTGGCTCATCCCGTAGTCGATCATGTTGTCGAGCGTCTCGTTGAGCGTGGCGATGGCGTTGCGGCGGTGGTCACGGAAACCGTAGAGGCGACGCGCGAGCGTTTCGTAGGCCGTGGTGATGTCGCCCGCGCCAGCGAAGAGGCGGAGCTTGAACGTGAAGGCCTGCCCAGCGGTGCGTTTCGATTCAGCGCCGCCGAGCATCGGCGCGAAGACCATCGGCTGCGCCTCGCCCGCGGCGTTGCGCAGAGCGACGCCGAAGCGGCTGTTATCGAGCAGCGGCAGCGGCGAGAAGGGCAGTTCGTCGGCATCGGCCACGACGCCGAGGGTGATGTTTCCCTTGCGCACGAACGTGGCCGGCAGCGAGCACTCAAAGGCCGGCGTGAGATAGGAACGGTCGGGGAAACGCTTCTCCTGCCAGATGAACGGCTGCCAATTTTCGGCGAGTTCGGCGGTGGCGAAGGCCGGGGCGCCGGTGTAGCCGACGGAGAACCACGCGGCGCGCTTGGGCGTGAGCGTAAACGCGAGCACGGGCTCGGCGTCACCCGGCGGGAGTGTGAGCGTGGCGGCGAGCGTGAAGTCGGCGTGGTCGGCGAACGCGAAGCGGAGCGCGGCGCCGTCGCGCGTGACGCCGGTGGCGCGGACGCGCGCGGCTGGGGCGGCGGCGAAGACATCGGCGGTGCGCTGCTGCGTGTCGCCGTCGAGGATGCGATCGTCGAAGCCGTCGCCGGCTTGGCCGACGGAGCGCTTCACCGTTTTGAGCTTGGCGCCGCCGGGCGTGGCGGAGGACTGCCACGTGACGAGGTTGTAGGAAACGTGCGGGATGCCGCCCGGGCGCATCACCGGCTTCGGATCGGTTTGTGCGACGAGCACCACGAAATCGCCGCGAAAGGTCCACGCGCCGGCATCCTTCGCGGTGAGCTGCACGGCGCCGTCGGCGGCGGGCGCGAGCGTGTAGCGCTCGTTGGTGAGTGGCTGCGCGGAGAGCGGGCTCGCCGTCAGGACGAGGCAGAAAAAGAGAATGAAACGCATGGCTATTGCAGGGAGCGAAAACGCGGACCACCCCGACGGGCCCGATGGCGCGTATTGATGTCGCGATCGCGCCGTCGGCCGCGGAGAAGGCAGCCAGCGACGGGCCGCGAGCGTCACGCGGAGGGGCGATTTCCCGGGTGAAGACGCGGACCGTCCGGGAGACAAAGCACTTGGTGCCGGGGAGGGATCAGAGCTTCGTGTAGTAGCGGACATAGTCGAACAAGGCGTGGACAGGAAGGCGGCTTTCGTCGACGGCGTCGGTGTTTCCCAGCGGCGAGGCGATCGTGGTGAGCCAGATGCTCATGTCGCCGTGGTCGGGCACCAGGCGCGCATCGACGGTGTTCACGATCCGGCCGTCGAAGTAGTAGGTGATTTTTTCCGGCGTGAACTCACAGCCCCAGACGTGGAAATCCGCCGATTGGTCCGGTGTGCGCACCGTGCGGTGGCCGTGGCCCTTGTGCGCCGGTTGCCACACGTGCAAATTTGCGCCGTAACGCATCGGCGTGACGGAGTCGTTTTCGCACACATCGATTTCCTGCCGCGAGCCGATGTGGGCCTGCGGGTCGGCCCCGGCGTGATGCATCATCCAAAACGACGTGTGCCAGCCCTTCGTCGGCGGAACCTTGAATCGCGCCTCGTAATAGCCGTAGCGGAAAACGCGGCGCGAGATCACGCCG
>CAZENI010000367.1:7336-8641 GCA_964513055.1 uncultured Opitutus sp. | reverse complement strand
GATGCACGCGAAGCCGGCCGACATCGCGAAGTATCGCGGCGTCTACGACGGCGGCTACACGCCGATCCGGCAGGCGCGGCTGGAAAAGATGAAACGGCTCGGCCTGCTGAGGCCGGAGTGGGCGCTGAGTCCGCAGTTTGGCGACTGGTCCAGGGTCGAGAACAAGGAGTGGGAGGCGCGCTGCATGGAAGTGTATGCGGCGATGATCGACAGCATGGATCAGGGCATCGGCCGGCTGCTGGCGGCGCTGCGCGCGAACGGGCAGTTCGAGAACACGCTCATCGTTTACCTGCAGGACAACGGCGCCTGCGCGGAGAATCCCGGCCGCAATCCGGCCGCGGCGAAAGGGAAGAAGAAGGACGGGGGCAACAAAGGCTACCCGGCGATGCCCGGCCCGGAGGACACGTGGATCGCCTATGGCGAGGGCTGGGCGAATGTCTCGAGCACGCCCTTCCGGCTCTACAAACATTACATGCACGAGGGCGGCATCGGCACGCCGCTGATTGCGCACTGGCCGCGAGGGATCGCGCGCCGCGGCGCGATCGAGCACCAGCCCGGGCACCTCATCGACATCATGACGACCTGCGTCGACGTCGCGGGCGCGACCTATCCGACCGAGCGCAACGGCCGGAAAATCCAGCCGATGGAAGGGCGCAGCCTCGTGCCGGCGTTTGCGGGGAGGCCGGTGCAGCGCGAGGCGATCTTCTGGGAGCATGAGGGCAACCGCGCGCTGCGCCTCGGTGACTGGAAGCTCGTCGCGAAAGGTTCGGGCGGGCCGTGGGAACTCTACGACATGGCGCGCGATCGCACGGAGATGAACGATCTCGCCGCCGCGCAGCCCGCCCGCGTGAACGAGATGGTGGCGACGTGGAACCGCTGGGCCGCGCGCACGCACGCGGTGCCTTGGCCGTGGAAGCCGGCCTATGGCGAGGTCGCGCCGCCGGCGCGGTGAGGGAATTGGCGGAGGAGCGCCGGCTTGAAACGCTGCGCGCTCATCGTAGGAGTGACGCATGAGTGTGAGCATTGTCCGGCTTGGATCGCCGCGCCGCCCCGGCGAGGGCACGCGGATCGGCACCGTTCGGCGTCCGCCGCGCGGCGTGCCGAAGGAGGAGTTCGCGCGGCAGGACTGGTATGACGTCTGGTTTCCCAACCTCGCGCCCACCCTCGAGACCATGAAGCGGGGGCAGGCCGCGGAGACCCCGGCGGAGTGGTCGGCCTTCGCGCGACGTTACCGGGCGGAGATGGCGAAGCCGGGGCCGAAGCACGATCTGGCGTTGCTGGCCAAACTTTCCCAGACGGCGGATT
>CAZENI010000367.1:0-7326 GCA_964513055.1 uncultured Opitutus sp. | reverse complement strand
CTGCGAGCGCGAGGAACGGTGCCACCGGTCGATCCTGCGCGAGCTGCTGACGGAGGCGGGCGCCGTCGTGGCGTAGGTCGTGCCCGAAGCCTGCCGTGTGTCGGCACCGGTTCGTCCGTCGCGGCCGGCCGATCAACTGATCAACAGCAAGCGCGGCGGCTGGCCGGGCGTGGTGGCGGGCGCGCGGTGGATGCACGGTGGCACGGGGCTTTCGGGATGCTCGACGGCGATGCGCCAGAGGTGGCCGGTGCCGAATGAGTAGGGCTGCGCCCCGGCGGTCGGGGCGTAGTGGAGGTCGTAGCAGTGCTCGTGCAGGAACTCGCGAAACGCCTCGTCGTCGGCGCCGCCGAAGCACTCCAAGAGCGCGGCGCGGGTTTCGGGGACGTCCACGCGGCGGCGCGCCTCCTCGTTGCGCAGGCCCTCGCTCGGCGCGCCGTGGTAGGTGCAGAGCCAGGTGTCGGCCGGGATCGGCGCGCTGTCCGCGTGGAACGAATACACATCGGTGGCGACGGGGCCGGGTTCCTCGTCGCGCGGGTAGGCGTGGATGCAGTTCAGCACGGGATCGAGGCCACGATCGCGCAGCAGGTTCAGGTCGGCGAGGAGCACGTCGACGGCGGCGCGGCCCGCGGCGTCGACGGGCAGCGCGCGCAGGCGGGCTTCGTCGAGGGTGACGATCGGCTCGCCGTCGCCAGGACCGAGCCGGGCGATGACCTGGCCGAAGTCGCCCGGCAGCGTGCGCTCCCAGCACAGGGCGTTCACGCCGGCGGCGAAGGGCGTCGCGAGGAGTTGCTCGAAGGTCGATACCTGCTGGATGCGGAAATAGTCGGGTGGCAAGGGAGGGCGCGTCGTGGCGCAGAGCAACCAGCGGCCCGGGCCGGTGATCTCAGAGCTTGTCGCCGAAGCGGATTTTTTTCGCGCGGCGTTTCTTGCGCGGCGAGGGCAGGATGCCGAGGCGCGGATCGCGGGCGCGCACGCGCTGGACGAGGCGGCGTGCCTCGCGCTCGAAGTCGTCGACGGCCTCGGGCAGGTAGAGCCATTTGCCGAGCACAGGATGCGGCACGAGCGCGGGGAACTCCGCGCGGAGGCTTTCGTGATGTTCGTGAAACGTGCACACGAGCACGCCCTGCCACGGCTCGCCTTGCGTGGTGAGGAAAAGGTGGTGTTTGCCGTGGAGCATGATCGTGCGGCCACCGAACCATGACTTCAGGACGAAGGTCGGATCGTCGAGGAGCGGTTCCGCCAGCCACTGCAGCGGATGGTCCGGCCGGGCTTTCCGGATACGAAACGCCTCGCCGGCCTTCGGCTTCATCGGGGCGGCCGGCTCACTTGTTGCGGAAGAGATCGCTCTGCACGATCTCGTGCACGAGCGTGCGCACGCCGTAGTCGCGGGGCTTGGCGCGCGCGAGGATCTGGTCGATGGCGGCGCGGTCGCTGAAGCGCACGGGGGCGCCGGTCGCGTAGACCACGAGCTGCCTCGCGAGATTGCGCGCGATGAGCGCCTCCTCGGTGCGCAGCAGCGCCTTGAATTGGTTGATGTCGCGGAACGGGCGGCCGTCCGGCAGCTCGCCGGCGGAGTCGACCGGCAGGCCGAAATGGTATTCGAAGGGGTGGCCGTTCTTGCCGAGGCCCTTCTCGGCCGGCTTGTCCTTGTCGACGCCGCGATAGCGGTCGCGCCAGGCGCCCATGATGTCGAAGCTCTCGAGGGCGAAACCGGGCGGGTCCATCTTCGTGTGGCAGGAGGCGCAGCTCGCGTCGGCGCGGTGCTTCTCGAGCTGCTGCCGGATCGTCACCGCGCCGCGGATGTCGGGTTCGACCGCGGCGACCGGCGGCGGCGGCGGGATATCGATGCCCAGAATACGCTCGACGATCCACTTGCCGCGGAGCACGGGCGAGGTCGTGGTGCCGTTGGCCGTGACCTTGAGGACGCTGGCCTGCGTCATGAAGCCGCCGCGCGGGCTGCCGGGTGGGAGCGTCACGCGGCGCATCGCGCTGCCCTGCACGCCGGCGATGCCGTAGTGGAGCGCAAGCCGCTCGTTGAGGAAGGTGAAGTCGGAGTGCACGACGTGGCGCGCGGGGAGGTCGCGGCGCAGGAGTTCCTCGAAGTAGAGCTGCGACTCGGCGTGGGCGGCCTCGGTCAGCGCGTCGTCGAGGTAGTAGTCGTTGTAGAGCGTGGTCGACGGCGTGGAGTCCTCGAGTTTGCGGAGATCGATCCAGTAATCGAGGAAGGCCTGGCCAAGGCGCTGCGCCTTCGGATCGGCGAGCAGGCGCTCGGTCTCGGCGCGGAGGACGTCCGGCCGGCCGAGTTCGCCGCGCGCGGCGCGGGCGCGGAGCGGCGCGTCGGGCACGGAATTCCAGAGGAAGAGCGCGAGGCGCGTGGCGAGCGCGTGGTCGTCGAGGCGCCCCGGCTGTTCGTCGAGGAAAACGAAGCCGGGGGACGCGAGCACGGCGGTGTAGCCGGCGAGCATGGCCTCGGCGAAGCTCAGGCCGGCGGCCTGGCGGGACGTGATCAGTGCGAGGAAGCGCTGGACATCGGCCTCCGCGACGGGGCGGCGATAGGCCTGGGCGAGGAAGCCGCGCAGGAGGCGGTCGGCGTCGCGCTGTGGATCGGTGGGGACGATGTCGACCGCCAGCTCCTCGGCCGGGTCGACGCGCTGCCCGGCATTGCGGCCGGACTTGTCGCGGCGATCGGCGCGCGGCACGTGAGGGATGGCGAGGCCCGGCCGGCCGACGGCGGCCTTCGTGACGGGAAGATCGCCGAAGAGCAGGCGGTAACCAGCGGTGGTGTCGTCGTCGTAGAGCGGGCCCTCGACCTCCATCCAGCGGAACGCCACGCTCGGCGCACCCTCGGGCGTCATGAGGGGATTGCGGAAATTGTTCGGGCGAGAGCGATACAGGCGCGAGGCGTCGGGCACGAGGGTCTCGTTGGCGAGCAGCCAGACCTCGCCAAGATCATGGACGGCGGGCTCGGGCGTGAGGTCGAAGGTGCCGACGCGGCGGTTCATGATGCCGTTGCGCGTGTAGACGGTGATGGGTTCGTGGCGGCGGCCGGGCTGGGGGCGGTCGTAGTCTCCCACGTTCGGATTCGGCGGCCGCGGCGTGCCGACCTTGTCGTCCTCGCCCTTGAAGCGCATCGTGATGCCGCCGGGCGGCACCCAGAGCGTGTAGCCGCTGAAGCGGATGCGGTAGCGGCCGGCCACGGGCGCGCGGAACTGGTCCCAGCGGTAGGTGAAGCCGGTGACGTAGTTGCTCGACACCCAGCCGACGGCCTCGAGGTCGCGCGTCTGCGGGTCGCTCAGTGGCGCGCGGAGCCAGCGGACATCGGGCTGGGCGGTGTTGAGTCCGACGACCGGATACGTCATGCGATCCGGCGAGGAATTGAAAATGCTGCCGGTGAACTTGCTGGTGAGCGTGCGCTGGTCGCGCGCGTAGAAGCGCGTGGTCGTGGTCTTCGGCTGCTCATACTGCACGCTGATCACCTGGCGGAGCGCGTAGTCGGCGGCGGTCATGTAGCGCGCCATGTGCACGTGGGAGACGTCGAGGGCGTCGCCGATTTTGTTGTAGCGAAACGCCTCGCCGTCCTCGGGAAACTGGCCTTTCACCTGCAGCCACGGGGCGCGGAGGAGGTCACGCAGGGCGTTCTCGTATTCGTAGCCATTCAGACGGCGCTGCGTGGCACGGCCCTCGCGGGCGGCGGTGTCGCGCTCGTGGGCGGTCAGCGTGGCCGCGAGCGATTTCAGGAAGGCGGCGAGCTCGGTGGCGTCGGGCCGCTTCTGCTTCTCCTTCGGCGGCATCTCGCCGGCCTGGAGGCGGTCGTGGACGCGGACCCAGTGCTCGAAGTTCGCGCGATCGGCGGGGGCGAATTTCAGCGACGTGAGGTCGAGGCCGCCCTTTTTCTCCACGTCATCGTGGCAGCCGGCGCAGTAGGATTCGATCAGCGCGGCGGTTTGGGGCGGCAGCGTCGCGGCCGGGGCGGCGCCGAGCGGAAGAAGTGAACAGAAGGTGACGAAGGTAACGAAGAAGAGCGGGTTCTTCGCTGGCGTCGGGAGCTTCCGTTCGAGTGGTTTGTAGTGGAGACGCGGATGCACGTTCATGCCAGCTCGAGTCCCTTCATCGTGCCGGTCGAGGAGGCGAAGCGGTCGGTCTCGAGGCCGAGGCGCTGCAGCATGGAGACGTAGAGATTGGGCAGCGGGTAATTCTGCGTGGTGCTGAACGCGTGGTGCCGGCCGTGCCGGAAGCCGCCGCCGGCGAGGAGCGTGGGCATGTTGAAGCACGTGTGCGCGTTGGCGTCGCCGAAGTTGGAGCCGTAGAGGACCATCGTGCGATCGAGGAGGGTGTCCTCGTGTTCGCGGACGGCCTTGAGATCGCCGATGAGTCCCGCGAGGAGCTTCATGTGCCACTCGTCGATCGCCTTCAACTGAGCGCGCTTCTCCTCGGATTTGCCGTGGTGCGAGAGGTTGTGGTAGCCGTCCTTGATCGCGGTGTCCTCGAGGTCGAGGACGGGCGTGCTCACGCTGTCGAGCATGAGCGTGATGGCGCGCGTGGAGTCGGTCTCGAAGGCGAGGCGGGCGAGGTCATACATGACCTTCACCTTCTTCATGTAGGCCTCGGGGCCGCCGGGGTCGGCGGGCATGGGTGCGTGCACGACGGGTTTGGGTTTCTGTTCCCAGCCGGCGGAGGCCTGGAGGCGGTGCTCGAGGTCGCGGACGCTGGTGAAATACTGGTCCAGGCGGTCACGGTCGCGGGCGCCGACGCTGCGCTGGAGTTCCTTCGCCTGGCCGGCGACGGTGTCGAGGATGCTGCGGCCCGTATCAAGTTTCCGGATTTGCGCGGCGACCTGCGCGGGCGACCCCTGGAGGAAGAGCTGCTTGAAGACGTCGGCGGCCTTCTCCTCGGGCGGAATGGCGACGCCGGTGCCGGTCCAGGAGAGGCTCTTCGTGCGGGTGTTGACGCTGAGGGTGAGTGAGGGAAAACGCGTGAGCGTGCCGAGGTGTTCCGCGATGTGTTGGTCGAGGGAGATCGTGTTGCGGAAGGAACTGCTGCCCGGATGCGGGGCGGCGGTGAGGAAGCAAATGTCGGCGGGATGGCCGCCGTCGACGTTGGGATGCGAGACGCCGCTGAAGACGCTGAAGTCGCTGCGGTGCGCCTGAAGGTGCTTCAGATAGGGTGAGGCGACGTAGTCGGGGCCGGCGCCGGTGGGGAAAAACTGATCGGCGAGGAGGCCGAGGTTGTTGCAGATGGCGAACATCCGCCGTGGGCGCGCGCCGGGTGCGAGCGGATGGGAGGCGGTGGCGGCGCGGGCAAACGTCGGCAGCATCGACTCGAGGAACGGCAGCGAGAGCGCGATGCCGGCGCCCTGGAGGAAACGCCGCCGGGAGAGCGGACGGCGGGTGGAGACGAACGGGGCGGGCGAAGCGGGCGCGGGGTGCATCGAGAGGGGCATGACGTTGGGACGGCGGAATGTGATGCGCGGAAAAGCGCGGGTGCAAGCGCCCGGACGGGCGGAGTGCGAGTGTGGCTTCGCGGTAGGATGGGAGCTTCGAGGGGGCGGATTCCGCCTGACGGCGGGACGACGAGCACGGAGGCAGGCGGCTGCGTCGCTCAACCGCCGGCGACGCCCTGGGTGTTCACGAAGAGGGAGAACATCGACGTGCTGCCGCACAGGAAGAGGCGATTGCGCTTCACGCCGCCGAAGCAGAGGTTGGCGCAGCGCTCCGGCAGGTCGATGCGGCCGATGAGCTTGCCGGTGGCGTTGAAGATGGCGACGCCGTCGAGGCCCTCGGCGCCCATGCCCCAGCCGCACCAGAGGTTGCCGTCGACATCGACGCGCAGGCCGTCCGGGGTGCCGTTGGGCTCCGCGGTGATGAACGCGCGCGGATTGGCGAGTTGCGTGCCCTGGTGCGCCACATCGTAAACGCGAATCACGCGCGGGGTGACGCCCGCTTCGACGATGTAGAGCTTCGATTCGTCGGGGGAGAACGCGAGGCCGTTGGGGCGGTTCACGTCGGCGGCGACGACGGAGAGTTTCCGCGACACCGGTTCCCAGCGATAGACGTGCGTCGGCAGCTCTGGGGTGGCCGTGTGACCCTCGTAGTGGCCGAGAATGCCGAAGGGCGGATCGGTGAACCAGATCGAGCCGTCGGATTTGCAGACGAGGTCGTTGGGCGAGTTGAGCGGCTTCGATTCGAAGCGGTCGGCGATGACGGTGATCGTGCCGTCGTATTCGGTGCGCGTGACGCGGCGCGCATCGTGCTCGCAGGTGAGGAGGCGGCCCTGGCGATCGCGGGTGTTGCCGTTGGAATTGTTCGATGGCTGGCGGAACACGCTCACGGCACCGGTCACTTCGTCCCAGCGCATGAGGCGGTTGTTCGGGATGTCGCTCCACAGGAGGTAGCGTCCATCGCCGAACCAGACCGGTCCCTCGGCCCAGCGCTGCCCGGTGGCGATGCGCTCCACCTTGGCGAGGGCGAGGCGATATTTCGAGAAGCTCGGGTCGAGGATCTTGATCGCGGGATCGGGGTAACGCTGGCTCGGCTGCCATTGAGCGAGCGCGCGGGGGAGGGTGGCGAGGGTGGCGGCGGCGCCACTCGCGAGCAGGAGCTGACGGCGATTCAGGGGTGGCATGGGGAAAGCGCGGCGAGCGTGGCGCCGTGGGGGCGCGGGAGCAGGCCAAAACTGCGCGGGGGAGCGGGCGCTGACACACTTTCGAATTGCGCCGCCGCGGTTTCGCCCGACGGTTCGGGGCGTCCAGCGCGAACTCGATCGCGACCGGACGCCAAAATCATCACCTCCCTCCTCGGACCACGAGGCTTCATCGCCATGCGAAAAGCACCCCTGTCCACCGCCGCCTGCCTGCAGGTTTTCCGACCTTGGGAAACTGCGGAGGCCGCTTGAAGACGATCCTCGATTTCGCGCGCGCGAAGCGCGAACAACTTCCTATTGTGATGCTCGCGGCCTACGACGCGCTGATGGCGCGCATCGTGGCCGGCACCGAGGCCGACGCGATCCTGGTGGGCGACAGCGTGGCGATGGTCGTGCATGGTTTTCCGTCCACAATTCACGCGACGCTCGAGATGATGTGCGCGCACACCGCGGCGGTGCGACGCGGGGCGCCCGACCTCGTGGTGGTGGCGGACATGCCGTTCCTGAGTGTGCGGCGCGGGCGGCAGGCGGCAACGGAGGCCGCGGGCGCGCTGATGCAGGCGGGCGGCGCAGTCATTGTCACCAGCGATCCCGCTGAGGTCGCCCGCGCTGAGCGCATTGTGCTGCCCGGGCAGGGTGCGTTTGACGATTGCATGGCGGGGTTGCGGGCGCGTGATGGGCTGATCG
>CAZENI010000366.1:0-8690 GCA_964513055.1 uncultured Opitutus sp. | reverse complement strand
ACTGCGCTCGTGTTGCAGGCTCTACTCGACGGCCACCAGCACGGCTTCGACATCATGGATGCCACCGGCCTGCCGAGCGGCACTGTGTATCCGATCCTGCGCCGCCTCGACGGCGACGGCGTCGTGCGCTCGCGGTGGGAGAAGGACGGCCTCGCCCGGCGCGAGCAGCGGCCGCCGCGCCGGTGCTACGAACTGACCGGCGGCGGCGCCATCCTGGCGCGCGCGGCGAACTCGTGGCGGCGCAGCACGTCCTGCACACGAAGCTGAGCGACGCCGGCCTGCGGCTCTGGCGCGAGGGGCGGCGGCGGCGCGGCCTGCCGCTGCCGTCGTTCGGCCTCGGCCGGCGCGTCGAGCAACTGGCGCCGCCCGCGGAACTCGCGCGGCTCCGGCTCAGCGCGCGGCTGGACCGGGCGGAGCTGGAGGCGGCCGCCTGGTCGGCGCTGGCCGGACTCGAGGCGGCGCTCGGGGAACTTGCGATCGCGTGGACGCTGCCGCCCTCCGCCCGCCGCCTGCTCGAGGAGCATCGCGGCGCAGGCGGGGCACCGCTCACGCCTGCGCGCTGAACAGCTCGGCGATCACGTCCTCGAGCGGGACGTCCTCGATCGTGATGTCGGCGACGGGGCCCGTGCTCAGGACTTCCTGCGAGACGGCGACAACGTTGTCGCTTGGCACGCAGAGCGTGAACTTCCCGGCGTCGTCACGTTTCGTCGTGCCGTGGCGCGACTGCCAGGTCTCCGGAAACGCGCCGTTCGCCGTCGCCGCGGGCAGGAAGGTGATGATCTTCTTCCGCGCGCCGCCGCTGCTCTCCAGCCGGTCGAGCGCGCCGTCGTAGATTTTCTTGCCCTTGTGGATTACGATGACGCGTTCGCAGAGTTCCTTGATGTCGGCCATGTAGTGGCTCGTGAGGAGAATCGTGACGCGGTGACGCTTGTTGTAGTCGCGCAGGAACTGGCGCACGGCCTTCTGCGAGACGACGTCGAGCCCGATGGTCGGCTCGTCGAGGAACAGCACGCGCGGCTTGTGCAGCAGCGCGGCGATCAGCTCCATCTTCATGCGCTCGCCGAGGGAGAGCTCGCGGACCATGACGTTGAGCTTCTTGCCGACGTCGAGGAGCGTCACGAGTTCGTCGAGGGTCGCCTTGTATTGCGCCTCGGGGATGGCGTAGATGGCGCGGAGGAGGTTGAACGACTCGATCGCGGGCAGGTCCCACCAGAGCTGGTTTTTCTGGCCGAGGACGAGGGCGAAGAGCCGGCGGTAGGCGTTCTCGCGCTTGGTCGGATCGTAGCCGGCGACGCGCGCGGTGCCGCTCGTGGGAAAGATGAGGCCCGAGAGCATCTTCAGCGTCGTCGTCTTGCCGGCGCCGTTGGGGCCGAGGAAGCCGACGAACTCGCCCTCGGCGATGGTGAAGGTGACGTCCTTCGCCGCGGCGGTCTCCTCGAAGGTGCGATGGAAAAGCCCCTTCACGCCGCCCCAGAAGCCGGGCTGCTTCTTGTAGGTGCGAAAGACGCGCGTGAGATTCGTGACTTCGATCATGGAAACGCGGAGTGAAGCGCGAAGACGCAAAGACGCAAAGGCTCCGGAGCGAGGCAAACAAAATGCCCGGCCGCCAGCAGCGGACCGGGCATCGGGCGCGAAACGAAACGATCAACCCTGCGTGAACGCGGGCAGCTTCACGATCTTGCCGCCGGCGAGGGCGGACTCGTGCGCGCAGAGGCCGACGCAGGTCCAGTTCGCGGACTTCACGGCGTTGACCGAGCACTCGCGGCCCTCGACCAGCGCCATCAGGAACTCGTGCGCGAGGTGCGGATGCGAGCCGCCGTGACCGGCGCCCTGCGTGAAGCTGAGATGCGTTTTCTTGCCGAGGTCGTAGACGCCCTTGGTCGTGAACTTCCGGATACCCTTCGGCAGCCGCTTCGCGTAGTCGGGCACCTGGACCTTCTTCGGGATCTTCGGCTCGGGGAGCTTCGCGGTGTGCAGCACGTGCGGCTCGTGCTCGATCAGCGTCCACTCGAAGGACTTCTTCGAGCCGTAGACGTCGATGCTCTCGCGATACTGGCGCGCGACATCGAAGAGCGAGCGGATGATGCGCGCCGTGAGGTCGGAGTCCTTGAACTTGATGTGCGCCGTCTCGACGGCGAAGGAGGAACCGTAGTTCTTCGCGAGCTCGGGGCGGATCGTGCCGGAGCCGAAGCAGGAGACGTATTCCGCGACGGCGTCGGTGAGCGCGAGCATCGGGCCGACGCAGTGCGTGGCATACCACATCGGCGGGAGGCCGGGCCAGTAGTTCGGCCAGCCATCCATGTCCTGCTGGTGGCTCGCCTGGAGGAACTGGATTTTGCCCAGCTCGCCGCGGTCGTAGAGTTCCTTGATGTAGAGATATTCGCGGGCGTAGACGACGGTCTCCATCATCATGTAGCGGAGCCCGGTCTTCTTCGTGAGCTCGACGATCGTCTTGCAGTCGGCGATCGAGGTGGCCATCGGCACGGTGCAGGCGACGTGCTTGCCGGCTTTGAGCGCCTTGATCGACTGCGCGGCGTGATCCGGGATCGGGGTGTTGATGTGCACCGCGTCGATCTCCGGATCGCGGAGCAGCTCGTCGTAGTCGGTATAGCCTTTCGGGATCCCGAAGGCGTCCTGGATCGCCTTCAGCTTCTTCGGGTCGCGCTGGCAGACGGCGACGAGGTTGGCGTTCGGGTGGGCCTGGTAGATCGGAATGAACTCGGCGCCGAAGCCGAGGCCGATGATCGCGAGGTTGATTTTTTTGTCGGACATGGGAAGGGGAAGTGTTCCAGGCGGAAGGATTGAAGGTGGAAAGCGGGAAAGCCGGAAAACAAGCTACTTCAGCGTGAGCAGGAAGGCCTCGAGGTCGGAGAGTTCCTGCGGGCTGAAGATGTCGGCCATCGGGGGCATGGGGGAGATCTTGAACTGCTCGAAGCCTTTCGCGATGGCCTTGCTCGGCTCAAGCAGACTTTCGCGCAGGTAAGCGGGCGTGGCGCGCGAGGCGATGCCGTCGAGCGCTGGGCCGACGGCGCTGCCCTGGCCCTTCAGCGCGTGGCAGAGCACGCAGGCGGCCGGGTGCTTGAAGAACAACTGCTCGCCGCGCTTCGGATCGGCGGCGATGAGCTTCGTGGTATCGTCGGCGAGGGTGAGCTCGGTCAGGCGCACTTCGTCGAAGAACGCCTCGCCGCGGGCGACGTGGAGCACGTTGACGCTGGCGGTGGTGCGGTCGCCGCTGTTGAACTCGACCTCGATCTCGGTCCAGTCGGTGTCGCGGCGCCGGATGATCTCGGTCTCGATGCGGGCGATGTGGACATTGAGGCTGACGCGGCCCTGGAGCGCGTGGGTCTTCACCCAGCCGGCGAGGCGATACTGGGTGTTGGGCTTGAGGGCGACGTCGGCGTGGAGGCTGGTGTCGGCATCGCCGCGCGTGACGATGCGCAGGCCCTGCTTGCCGCCGTGGAACTGCTTCTCACCGCTGACGACGGTCCACTCGGCGGTGGCGTTGCCCTCGCGCGTGCCGTAGTCGCGGCGCTTCCAGCCCTCGGGCAGGCCGTCGGCGCCGAGGATTTCGAAGCCGGGATTGGGGAGGAGATTCGGCCCTTCGCGGTAGAGCGAGGCGCCGTGAATCTTGGCGAGCACGCGGGTCGCTTCGCGCAGCCACTCGTCCTTCTGATTGGCGGGATTGCGCACGATGCTGGCGACGACGGTCTGGATCGGCTTGGTCGCGGGAAACTCGGCGAGCTTCACGAAGGCGGCGAGTTTCGTGAGCGGATCGGGATCGCTCACGACGGCGGAGGCGAAGAAGAGCGCGACGGCGGACGCGTCGCGGCCGAGGGCGCGCGTGGCGTTGCGGCGGACGGCGGCGTCGGCGTGCACGAGGCCGGCGCGGTGCGTGGCCTCGTCGAGCTGGCCGAGGCCGTGGAGGGTCCAGAGCGCGTGGAGGGCCGGGAGCGGCGCGGCGCCGGCGACCGCCTGCTTGAGCGCGGGGGCGGCGTCGGTCTTCCGGCCTTCGACGAGCAGGCGTTGGGCGGTCAGGCGCCAGAATGGATTGCCGTCGCCGAGCGCGGCGACGAGCTGGGCGGTCGTGGCGCCGTGGAGCGAGCTGAGCGTGGCGGGTTTCGCCTTTTCCCAGACGACGCGGTAAACGCGGCCACGGGCGTGATCGCGGAGGGGATTCTCGTGCGCGCCGCCGACGCCGGTCTTCGAGTCGTAGCCGCCGCGCTGCGTGCTCGGGGTGGGGTTGTGCTGGATGATGTAGTTCTGCCAGTCGGCGAACCACACGGCGCCATCGGGGCCGACCTCGGCGAAGACGGGCGACATCCATTCGTCGCTGCTCGCGACGAGGTTGAAGTCGTCGTGCGCGACGTAGCCGGCGCCGTCGCGCTTCACATCGAAGAGGGCGATGTTCTTCATCGTGGGCTCGCAGATCATGGCCCGGCCCTGGAGGCGGGCGGGGAGCTGGGGTGACTCGAT
Source organism: uncultured Opitutus sp. (assembly GCA_964513055.1). Lineage (GTDB taxonomy): Bacteria > Verrucomicrobiota > Verrucomicrobiia > Opitutales > Opitutaceae > ER46. Next base: position 4,217 of record CAZENI010000366.1, on the reverse strand, counting down.
GAACGCGCTGCCGGCCGCGGCGGTGTATCCGCCAAACACATCCACCTGCCGGTAGTTCGGCGTGATGGTGTGCGTCTTGTCCTCGGTGTTGATGCGCTTGGCGGTCATCGCGCGGGTGCCGCGGGGCAGGATGGTGGCGGGGATGCCGCCGAAGAAGATCGGGGCGTTGTTGGCGGTGCCGCCGAACTGATCGCCAAACGCGTTGGCGCTGTGGCCCCAGGTGTTGTTGGTGAACTGGTGGAGGAACTCGAGCTGCGAGCCATCGGCCTTGAAGCGATACGTGCCCTGCGCGAACTGCTTGTCGGCGCCGCCGACATTGCCGCGGAAGCCGGAGTAGCCGACCGCGCCGTAGAGCCAGTTGTCGTGGCCGTAGTGGAGATTGTTGGCCTGCGCGTGCGTGTCGTTCACGCCCCAGCCGGTCATGATCTCCCTGCGCTCGTCGGCGCGGTCATCGCCGTTGGTGTCCTTGAGGAACAGGAAACGCGGCGGCTGGGAGACCACGATGCCGCCCTGGGTGAAGACGAAGCCGGTCGGGATGTTCAGCTTGTCGGCGAAGACCGTGAACTTGTCGGCGCGGCCGTCGCCGTCGGTGTCCTCGCAGATCTTGATGCTGTCGTTGCCCATCCCGTCGGGCTTCACGCCGTGCGGGTAGTCGCGCGTCTCCGCGATCCAGAGACGGCCGCGTTCATCCCAGGCCATGAAGATCGGCTTGGCGATGTCGGGCTCGGCGGCGAAGAGCTGCAGGCGCAGATCGGGCGCGACCTGCGTGCGCTCCAGGCTGCCTTTCACGGAGAACGGCTGCTGCAGGGTGAGCGGGGCCGGGCGTTTCTCGTAGTTGGCGATGGTGGGCCGGGCCTCGCGCTGCTCGGGCTCGCGCTGGGCGAGGAAGCGTTCCCAGGCGGCGACGCGGATCGGGCCGGCGGCGGCGAGGAGCTTGGGTTTCACGGCGAGCGCGAAGCCCTCCGCGGTCGCATCGCCGAGTGCGGCGGCGGCGAGGCGCTTCGATTGCGGGACGGTGCCCAGCGCGCGGAAATTGTCGGCGGGCGCGTCGAGCACGACGACGTCGAACTTCGCGACGAACTCCGGCGTGGCGGCGGCGGGGTCGGAGAGGTAGTCGAACCAGATCGCATCGCGCCCGAGGTCGCGCATCAGCACGTGGCTCGTCATGCGGGGACCGCGTTCGGGGGTGCCGAGGTAGAGCACGCGGATCGGATTCGCGGCGCACTTGAGTGCGAGCGAAACGAGGAGGAGCAGGAGCAGGGAGGGGTTCATGAAGGGGCGGGGGGCGGGGGCGAGCAGACTCACCGCCGCAGGACGGCGGGCAGGGGCGGAAGAGTAACAGGCGCGCGGGGGCGCGCCCATGAGAGTTGGCGCAAAAAAGATGAGGATTTTCTCCCGGCCGTCGCGAGCCGGGCTGCGCCTGACAGTTGGGCCGCGCCGGTTGCGCGCGGAGGCCGCGGGCTGAATTTTTGCGCGGGTGCCCGCTACACGCCCCAGCCGGGCAGATAATCGTAGCCGGGCCCGAGGAAGCGATTGGCGTCGGGGTTGTTCGTGATCCGCATCGCGGCGGAGTCCCACTCGAGGCGGGACTGAGCGCGGATCGCGGCGACGCCGATCAGGACGAGTTCGGTGAGCGGCGCGGCGTAGTCGAACTGGGAGCCGCACGCCGGGCCGCCGCGGATCGCCTCGACCCACTCGAGGTGCGGGCCGCCCTTGACGCGCGGGATGGTCTTCGGCGGGAGGGAGGTGCGCAGCGCCTTCATGCGCGACTCGGGCAGGAGGCGCGGGCTGTTGCTGGCCGGGCCGACGAAGAGCGTGCCCTTGTCTCCGTAGATCACGGTGCCGCCGCCGGGATTCGGCTTCCACTCGGCGGCGGGGACTTCGGGCGGGCGCGGCGGCAGGAGGCCGCCGTCGAACCATTTGAATTCGACCGGTGGCAGCGCACCGCGCGCGGGGAACCGGTAGGTGACGACGACGGATTTGGGAAACGTCTTCGGGTAGAGTTGTGACGTGATCGCCTCGACGCTCGTCGGCGGCGGGAGATCGAGGCCGTAGAGGAGCGAGTCCATCATGTGGCAGCCCATGTCGCCGAGGGAGCCGCAGCCGTATTCGACGTAGCCGCGCCAGTGTTTCGGCACGAAGGCGGAGCGATAGGGGCGGACGGGCGAGGGGCCGCGCCACAGATCCCAGTCGAGCGTGGGCGGCACCGGTTCATCGGCGGCGCCCTCGTCGGGATCGAGCGCGGGATCGTTGAACCACGGTTGGATTGGGCGATCGGTCCAGGCGTGCACGGTGTGCGGGCGGCCGATCAGGCCGGCCTGCACCCATTCGCGCACGAGGCGGATGCCTTCGCCGGCGCGGCCCTGGTTGCCCATCTGCGTGATGACGCCGGCGCGCCGGGCGGCGGCGTGGAGCTGGCGCACCTCGGCGATGCAGCGGCAGAGCGGCTTCTCGACGTAGACGTGCTTGCCCTCGGCGATCGCGCGCATCGCGACCGGGTAGTGCATGTGGTCGGGCACGGTCACGACGACGCCGTCGATCTGCGCGCTCATCTCGTCAAACATGCGGCGGTAGTCCTTGAACCACTTCACGTGGCGGAATTTTTCCAGGACGGGCTTCGTGCTCGGATCTGTTTCGACGGCACCGCGGCCGGCTTTTTCGTCGAGGTCGCAGAATGCGACGAGGTTCTCATTTGCCAGCGTCGCGAGGGCGACCTTGGCGCGGCCGCCGACGCCGACGAGCGCGAGGTTCACGCGGCGGCTCGGCGGCGTGCCATCGGCGCCGCGCAGGCCGCGCGGAAGAATGAGCGTGCCGCTAGCGAGAGCGGAGGCGGCGAGGAATCGGCGGCGGCTGAACAACGGGAGCGGCGGCATGAGGAGCGGGGCGCGGCCTACGACTTGGCCTTGGCCGGAGGCGCGGGCAGGCGGCTGGGCTCGCGGAGCGCGTTGCCGGTGCGCTTGGTGAGCGAGTCGCCGAGTTGCGCGCGCATCTCTTCCGCGAAGGCCTCGAGCCGCTGCACGATTTCGGGGTGTTGCGCGGCGACGTCGGTCGTCTCGCCGATATCGGCATCGAGATCGTAGAGCGCGGTGTCCTTGAACTTCACCATGTCGTAGACCACGGGCAGGCCGCCGCGGCCGCCGGGGCGGTCTCCGAGTCCCCGATACGTGTGCGGGAGCTGCAGTTTCCAGCGGCCCTGGCCGTCGGTCACGGCCTGGAGCTCGTTGTTCTCGAAATAATACACATAGGCCTCGTGCGGATTCGTCGCGCCGGGCCGGCCGGCGATGAGCGGCCAGACATCGCGGCCGTCGATCGGATGCGATGGCAGGGCGGCGCCGATGAGCTGCGCGAGCGTCGGGAGGAGGTCGATGGTCATGAGCATGGCGTTGCTCGTGGTGCCGGCGGCGAGCGTGCCGGGCCAGCGCATGAGGCAGGGGACGCGCGTGCCGCCCTCCCAGCAGGTGCCCTTGCCCTCGCGGAGCGGCTTGGCGGAGCCGCCGTGGTCGCCGAAGCGGAGCCACGGGCCGTTGTCGCTGGTAAAGATGACAAGCGTGCGTTCGTCGATCCCGGTGCGTTTGAGGGCGGCGAGGATTTCGCCGACGGACCAGTCGATTTCCTGGATGACGTCGCCGTAGAGGCCCTGCTGCGACTTGCCCTTGAACTTGGCGCTGACGTGCAGCGGCACGTGCGGCATCGAGTGGGCGAAGTAGAGGAAGAACGGCTGCGCGCGGTGCTGCTCGATGAACTTCACGGCGCGCTCCGTATACCAGGTCGTGAGCTGGTCCTGATCGTCGGGGGTGAGGCCGACCTTGACGGGCTTCTCGCCGTCGAGGAGCGGCAGGGGCGGATAGACGCCGGGCTTGGCCTCGGGATTGTGCGGCCACATGTCGTTGGAATAGGGCAGGCCGTAGAAGTCATCGAAACCATGATACGTCGGCAGCAGCGGCGGCTTGGCGCCGAGGTGCCATTTGCCGACCATGCCGGTGGCGTAGCCCTTCTGCTTCATCACCTCGGCGAGCGTGACCTCATCGTGGCCGAGGCCGTGCTTCGCGCCCGGGCCGAGGGCCATGTGGATGCCGATGCGGTTCGGATAGGTGCCGGTGAGCAGGCCCGCGCGGGAGGCGGAGCAGACGGGCTGCGGGACGTGGAAGTTGGTGAAGCGCCGGCCCTCCGCGGCCATGCGATCAAGGTGGGGCGTGGCAATGCGCGTGGCGCCGAAG
>CAZENI010000365.1:0-8707 GCA_964513055.1 uncultured Opitutus sp. | reverse complement strand
TAGAATGTGAAGCGGTAGCGGACGCTGAGCGTGCGGCCGCGGCCGGCGTAGAGGTTGGCGTTGGTGGCGGTCGCGCCGGTGAGGGTCTGCGAGTAGTAGCTGATGTAGTCGCGATCGAGGAGGTTCTCGACGCCGACGCTGACGGTCTGGCGGTCGGTGACGCGGAGGTTCGCGAGGAGATCCACGAGCGTGTAGCCCTGGAAATCGCCGGCGGAGAGATTGTCGGGATCGCTGCGGCGGAGGTGCGAGAGCGACTGTAGCCGCGTGCTGAAGACGTTGGACCAGGTCTTGTCCCAGTGGAGCGAGACCTTGGGGGCGCCGATGTTGGCGCCGGGGAGGCGGCGGTCGAGCCGGCCGTCGCCGTTGCGGTCACTCTTGCCCTCGAGGAACGCGACGTAGCCGCCGAGGGTGCCGAGGCGGCCGGGGAGGCGGACGTCGCCGGTGAGTTCGGTGCCGTAGGTCTCGCTCTTCTCGCGGACGACGTCGTAGATGCCGGAGGCGTTGGCGACGAGGCGGGCGCCGAGCCGGGCGGTGGAGAGGTAGGCGCTCCAGCCGATTTTCCAGCCGTGGCCGTGGAGGCGGAGGCCGGCCTCGAAGTTGTCGGTGACGACGGGGTTGAGGTTGATGAACGTGTCGACATCGAGGCCGGGCGTGTTGACGGCGCGGAGGATGCGGCCGACGTCGGCCATGCCGTAGCCTTGAGCGAAGCCGCCGAAGACGGTGAGGCGGCGGTTGACGCGGTAGTTGGCGCCCAGGTTGAAGAGCGGCTCCTCGAAGGTGGGTTTGCCACCGCGGACGAAGGTGCTGCGCGCGGACTCGAGCGTGGTGAAGTCGTCGACCTCGAGTTCGGCGATCTCGTAACGGAAGCCGCCGTGGAGCGTGAGCGGGCCGAAGGGTTTCTCGAGCTGGGCGAACGGCGACCAGCCGCGGAAGGTGGTGAACGGAACCCAGACGCGATTGGTGAGCACGAGGACTTGCGCGGTTTCGTCGGCGAGGTAGTCGAAGCCGGTGACGAGGCCGAGGTTTCCGGCCTGCTCGAAGGTGCGGACCCAGGTCGTGCGCACGCCGTGCTTCTCGGCGACGATGCGCGACTGGTCGAACGTGGGGACGCCGTTCATGACGAACGTGCCGTTGGCGCTGGTGGTGCCGCCGTAGGTCGCGGCGAAATCCTGATAGAAGAAATTGGCCGTGAGATTGCCGCCGAAGAGGTCGCGGTCGGTGAAGGTAAGCGCGGCGCTGGTGACGTCGTTTTCGGCGGGCTGGCCGGGGAAGCTCCCGCGGACGGAGGTGGTGGGGAGACCGCGGGCGCGGTTGCCGTTGACCGGGACCCAGTTGAGGTTCTGCGCGAGGTCGAAGCGGTTGACGAAGAGCTCGACGGAGTGGCGCGGGGTGAAGTCGTAGCCGGCTTTGACGAGGACGCTCCAGGTGTCGGAGTCGAGGGTCTCGCCTTGCGTGGTGTCGATGCCGATGGCGCGGCCGTCGCCGTCGAAGGCGAACGGCTTGTGCTCCCACGTGGCGCCGGCGACGAGGGAGGCGCGGCCCTGGCGGGCGGAGCTGACGGCGGCGACCTTGCCGCCGTAACCGCCGGACTTGAAGCGAGCGGATGAGACGCCGCTGAGTTCGAGGGCGGACTTGATGCCGTCGGATTCCGGGGCGGTGCGCGTAACGAAATTGATCAGGCCGCCGGTGGCGCCCATGCCCTGCGCGGCGGAGGAGCCGTGGACGGCCTCGAAGCGCTGGAGGAAGAAGGGGTCGACGGTGATGGACTCGCGTTTGCCGGCGCGGAGGGGGTTGGACTGCGGGATGCCGTCGAGGAGGTAGAGGGGATCGCGGCCGCGGAAGCTCTCGCCGGCGGAGGAGAGTTTCTGGCGCGAGGCCGAGTAGCCGGGGATGAAGTGGGAAAGGGCGTCACCCACATCGGCGGAGATCGCGAACTGGCGGTCGAGGGCGACTTGATCGACGACGGTGGTCGTGACGGGAAGGGCGCTGGCGAGTTTCTCGGTGCGGAACGCGGCGCTGACGGTGATCGTATCGAGGGCGATGATCTCGTCGGCGGCGGACGGCGCGGATGACGCTGCGGCGGCGAAGCCGGGCGTGGTGAAGGCCAGCGCGAGGAGCGCGGACCGGGTGAACGACGGACGGAGACGGGTGTTCATAAAGCGACCTGGGTTGAGGGCGAAAAGCGGGCACGAAACGCGGAAGGCGTGGGCCGGAAGGGCGGCCGGGGCAGTTCGCCGCACAGGGCGAACGGATGCTTCGTGGCGGACCCGGCCAACGCGTGGCTCGGGGAAATCAGGCGCGCTAAGCGCGCAGGGGACGAAACCTCGTCAGGGTGGGCAACTCGGGAAACGGTCGTGAACACGGACCCGGGAGCGGCGGAGTTGCCAGGCACGAACATGCCGGCCGCACGCGGGGAGGGAGTGACGCTGGGCGCCGGAGGGCCGACGGCGAAGGGGTAGGAGTGTTGGCGGGCGGTGGGGCCGCAGCACAGACGGGGCGGGAAAGGGAGTGGAGCGGCGGGCGCGGTGGACGGCCGAGGGGCGGCGACGGCGGCGGGTGCCTCCGCCGGGAGTTGGGCTGCGGCCTGGAAGAGGGCGAGCCACGGGGCGACGGCGTCGAACGCGAGCTGGAAACGGGCGGTTGGGGCTGACCGCGGGAATTCGGCGCGGGCGGCGCGGTTGGTGTCGGGTTGCGTCGTCCGGGAGTCGGAAGACCGAGCCTCTGCCACCTCGACCCGCATGATCCCGGCCGCAGCCGCCAGCGCGATGAGCGCGGCGCACTGCGTGGAGCGCAGGGAACACGGTGAGACGAACATGGCGGAGTGGTATTGAGACCTAATCTCGATGAAACAAGCGGAAAATTGGGGAGCGCAAGAATTGGGCAGGGGAACGCAAGCGGTGCGGAAGGACGTGGAGATTGGGTGGGCGTGAGTCGGGCGCGTAAGGAAGGTTTGCGGGCCGAATCCGGGGCAGAACTTGTCCTCGACGCGCCCGGCGGGGCGACGTTTAACCGGGTATGACCGAAACGCTTAACGTCAGCCTCGGTGAGCGCTCCTACTCGATTCACTTTGGCGCAGATTGCGCGGGCGAAGTGCAGCGCGAGGTGGCGCGGCTGACGGGGGCGTCGCGCCGGGTGGCGGTGCTGACGGACGCGAATCTGGCGGAGGCGCAGGGCGCGGCGCTTGGCCGGATGTTTGGGGAGGCGCCGCGGCTGACCGTGGCGGCGGGGGAAGGGAGCAAGTCGCTCGAGGGCTTCGGGCGGGTGCTGGACTTCCTGGCGGCGAGCAAGCTGGACCGGGGCGGGGTGTTGTTCGCGGTGGGCGGCGGCGTGATCGGGGATCTCGGGGGCTTTGCGGCGGCGGCGTGGCTGCGGGGGATCGATTTTTTTCAGGTGCCGACGACCTTGCTGGCGATGGTGGACAGCTCGGTCGGGGGAAAGACGGGGATCAACATCGCGGCGGGGAAAAACCTTGTGGGGGCGTTTCACCAGCCGCGGGCGGTCTATGTTTCCACAGGTCTGCTGGCGACGCTGCCGGCGCGGGAATTTGCGGCCGGCATGGCGGAGGTGATCAAATACGGGCTGCTGGGCGACGCGGCGCTCCTCGGGCAGCTCGAGGCCGCGCCGCTGACGGTGGCGAGCCCCGGGCTGGCGGGGGTGATTCGCCGCTGCTGCGCGCTGAAGGCGCGGATCGTCGAGGCGGACGAACGGGAGACGGCGAAGGAGGGCGGGCGGGCGCTGCTGAATCTCGGCCACACCTTCGGCCATGCGATCGAGAACGCGGCCGGCTACGGCGAATATCTCCACGGCGAAGCGGTCGCCATCGGCCTCGGCGCGGCGGCGCGGTTGTCACAGAAACTTGGCTACGTCGGGGCCGACGTCGTGACGCGGGTCGAGCGGGTGGTGGCGGCGCACGGGCTGCCGGTGCGGCTGCGGGCGCCGCTCGGCTATGCGGCGCTGCACGCGGCGATGACGCGCGACAAGAAGGTGCGCGCGGGCGGGCTGCGCTTCGTGGTGTTGAAATCGGCGGGCGTGGCGGCGACGCAGGACGACGTGCCGGCGGCGCTGGTGGAGGCGAGCTTCCGGGAAGTGGGAGCCGACTGATTTCGGATTGCGGATTTCGGATGGCGGATTGATTCAATCCGGGCGCCGCACGCGTTGTTGCCGTGCGAAATCCGCAATCCGCAATCGCCAATCCAAAATCCAGAGATGTCCGCCATCGACGAAGGGATCGTGCGGGAGTATTTCGAGCAGAACGGCTTTCTGGTGCGGCAGGCGCGCAAGTATCAGGTGTCGGCGCGGCGCAAGGCGGCGGAGGAGGAAATCGATCTGATCGTGTTCAACCCGGCGTGGCAGCGCGGGGCGCGGAAGCCGGATTTCTTCCTCTTCGGAAACGAGCTGCCCTACGTGCAGAAGGCGATCGTGGCGGTGAAGGGCTGGCACACGGGCGTGTTCACGCCGAACATGCTGAAGAGCAGCCCGGAGATTTTCAGCTTCCTGCAGCAGAACGTGCTCAAGGAGGCGGCGCGTTTTTTCCCGCCGAACCCGGATGATGACCCCGCCGAGGCGCCGACGAAAATCCTCGTGCTGCCGAGCCTGCCGACGGCGGAGCCGTTTCGCTCGCAGAGTGTGGAGATGCTGAAACAGCACGGCGTCGATGCGATCATCTCGTTCCGCGCAATGCTCCTCGACCTGCTCGAGAAGATCGAAATCAACCAGAACTACAGCAAGAGCGACACGCTGCAGGTGATGCGCCTGCTGAAGAACTACGATCTGCTGAAGGACACGCAGCTGGATCTGCTGCCGGAGCGGAGTGTCGCGGGGCGCAAAACGCGGGGATAGGAAAGCGGCGAGATCGAAGCTCCAACCTCCAAGCACCAAGCTCCAATGAAGCTCCAATTTTCAAATACCCAATCCGAGGGGCCGCGGCTGGTTTCGAAGTTTGGAGGCATGAAGTTTCTCTGGAGCTTGGAGCTTGGTCCTTGGAGCTTTTCCCGATGATTCATCCGACTGCGATTGTCGAAGCCGGCGCGCAACTCGGCGCGGGCTGCGAGATCATGGCCTACGCCGTGGTGACGAAGCACTGCGTGCTCGGCGAGCGCGTGGTGGTGCATCCGTTCGCGGTGATCGGCGGCGATCCGCAATACCTGAAGTTCGATCGCACGCTGGCGGCGGGCGTGCGGGTGGGGGCGGGCACGGTGCTGCGCGAGCACGTGACGATCAACCGCTCGATCCACGCGGGCAAAGTCACGTCGATCGGCGAGAACTGTTTCCTGATGGCGTCGAGCCACGTGGCGCATGACTGCGAGGTGGGAAACCACGTCGTGTTCGCGAACGCCGCGCTGCTCGCCGGACACGTGGCGGTCGGCGACCACACCTTCCTCGGCGGCGGTGCGGCGGTGCACCAGTTCTGCCGGATCGGCGAGAGCGTGATGGTCGCGGGGCACGCGTCGATCACGCGCGACGTGCCGCATTTCACGATGGTGGCGGAGCGGGACGACGTGATCGGCTTCAACGTGATCGGCCTGAAGCGCCGCGGGTTTTCGCGCGTGGCGATCGCCGAGCTGAAGGCGGCGTTTCGGGACGTGTATTTCACGCCGGGCAACATCCGCGAGGTCGCGGCGCAGCGGCTGCAGGCGAACGCCTTCGAGACCGTGGAGGCGCGGCGGTTCCTGGAGTTCTTCGCGGGCGGCAAGCGCAGCTTTGCGCGCGCGCGGCGGGAGAAGAACGAGAGTGAAGATTAGCGAATGAAGGTTAACCACACAGACACGGAGGCACGGAGAAAGGCGGCGCGTTTGGCCCCGGCGGTGCGTTCTCGTCTCGGTGTTTCTGTGCCTTTGTGGTGAAAAAATCCGAATCAACCCTCGCTTTCACCTGTGGCGATCCCGCAGGGGTCGGCCCTGAAATCATCGCGACCTGGCTGGCCGCGCATCCGGAGGCGGCGCGCGAGGTCGCGGTGATCGGGCCGGCGCGCTGGCTGGCGACGCTGCCGGAGGGAGCGCGGAGGATCGCGGTCGGGCTGGAGGATTTTTCGGCGACGCCGGGGCGGCCCGATGGCGACGGTGCGCTTGTGGCGTGGGCGGCGATGGAGCGGGCGGCGGAGGGCTGCGCGCGGGGTGAGTTCTCCGGCGTGGTCACCGGGCCGATCAGCAAGGAGCGGCTCGCGCGGATCGGCTATCCGTATCCGGGCCAGACGGAGTTTTTCGCGGCGCGCTGGGGCGGGGAGCCGGTGATGGCGTTTTGCGGCGGGAGACTGCGCGTGGTGCTGGCGACGTGGCATGTGCCGCTGGTGCACGTCGCGCAGTTGCTCGGGCCGCATCTGCTGCAGCGGGCGGTGGCGGCGGCCCATGCGCTCTGCCGGGCGGAAGGGATAGCGGCGCCCCGCCTAGGCGTCTGCGGGCTGAATCCGCATGCGGGCGAGGGAGGCCTGCTCGGGCACGAGGAGGAGCATTTCCTCAACCCGGCGTTGGCGAAGCTGCGCGGGGATTTCCCTGGACTCTCGCGCTGCGAGCCGGGCGACACGCTGTTCGCGCGCGCGCTGCGCGGCGAATTCGACGTGGTGATCGCGCTGTATCACGATCAGGGGCTGGCGCCGCTGAAGGTGATCGACTTTGACGAGGCGGTGAACGTGACGCTCGGCCTGCCGCACGTGCGGACGAGCCCGGATCACGGCACGGCGTTTGGCATCGCGGGGAAAGGCGTCGCGCGGGCGACGAGTTTTGCGAATGCGGTGACGGTGGCGCGGCGGTTGATCGCGGCGCGAGGGTCGGCTTGACGTTGTTGGCGATCGGCGAAAATTCACTTCATGCCCTCACATTCCTCAGCAGGATCCAAGACCGCGGTTCGGAAAAGAAAGCGAACACCGGCCAAGCGGAAGATTGCTGCCAATCGGCCGTCATTTGGCGAGTGGGCGCGACGCGTGGCAGGGATGGTGAAATCCGGGCGGCGTGACCTATCGACTCTTGAAGGATTCGGCGATTAACTATCTGGTCGATGCTGGGCCGATTATCGGCCTGCTCGACGGAGATGACCAGTGGCACGAGTGGAGTGTGCAGACGCTGTCGGTGCTGGATGAGCCGCTGGCGACAACTGAAACCGCCATTGCGGAAGCCTGTCATCGTCTGCGCAATCTTCGACCGGCTCTGCAGGAATTGACCGTCCTAATCGCAGAGAGTCGGGTAATCCTTCAACCGACCATGAGCCAGTATCCCCGCCGTATAGGCGAACTGCTCGCGAAATATCCGTTGATGGATGCCGGTGATGCCACACTCGTCGTGCTGAGCGAATCATATCCGCGCGCTCGCTTGATTACCGTCGACAGCGATTTTCGCCACTACCGGCGCCTACGGAATCAGGCCATTTCGACGATCATGCCGGAGTAGAAGCGCAAGCGCGTTCAGTTTCGATTGTAGCCGAATTTCCGCGAGACCAGTGCGTCTTTCCAATGGTTCTCGCGTTGGAGCACGTCGGTTTCCGGCGTCAGAACGTCGCAGATTTCGAGGATTGAGAATTGAAAATGCTGAGCGTGCGTGGCGCCTCGATTTGCCAGCACTGACACCAACTCCTTATTGCCGCCATGGCCGGTCGCCGCGTAGCCGCACCATCGACCCCAAATTCCGGAAAGACCGGTTGCGCTGCCGACGTAGAGTTTACCGGCCTCGACGTCGGCGATGAGGTAAACCCCCGCAACGCTCGCAAGCGCGGCACGCCACGTCGCCAGATCACGACCAACGACGTGACGGAGTTGATCGAAACGGAGGAGAACCGACGCGTAGCCTGGAAAGTCTCCAAGGCTTAGTTTCACTTCGAGGATTTGCGCGATGATCAGTTTGTCGCCGTAACGCGCACCGTGGAGATACGACGCGCGAAAAGTTCGTTCAAATGCGATAACGGTGCGCCCTGTGAGGTGTTCGAGCCCGGAAACTTCCGCCGTGGAATACTCAAACCACGGTCGCGTGTCGTGACGCGGCACGGGTTTACCGAGAACCCTCCATACTCCTGCAAAAAGCCACAGACTACCGCGCAGATGGATCAGCGAAACGATGTGATCACACGGGAAATTTCGCCGGTTCTGGCGCTGTTGCCATTCCTTGAATCGGCCGTCGAAATATGCCGTGAGCGGCGGATCGGGCCACCCCGTCGCGAGATGAATCTTGAAACTGCCCAGCTCGACCTTCGCGAGACGCACGAGATCGAGCAGGCGGAGTTCCATAGGCGAACGATTCAGCTCAGCGTCACGCCCTTGGCCTTGGCCGCGCGCAGCAGCGCATCGGCCATGTCACTGGGTGTCACCGCAACTTCGATACCGCACTCCTTGAAGACCGCGATCTTGGCGGCGGCGGTGTCCTCGGCGCCGCCGACGATCGCGCCGGCGTGGCCCATGCGGCGGCCGGCGGGAGCCGTGGCCCCGGCGATGAAGCCGGCCACGGGCTTCGTGACGTTGGCCTTGATCCAGCGGGCGGCCTCGACCTCGGCGTTGCCGCCGATCTCGCCGATCAAAATGATGCCGTGGGTGTCGGGGTCGGCGTTGAAGAGCTTGATGACGTCGAGGTGGCTGGTGCCGTTGACCGGGTCGCCTCCGATGCCGACGGACGTGGACTGGCCGATGCCCTTCGACGTGAGCTGGAAGACGGCCTCGTAGGTCAGCGTGCCCGAGCGGGAGACGACGCCGACGTGGCCCTTCTTGTGAATGTAACCAGGCGCGATGCCG
>CAZENI010000364.1:0-8729 GCA_964513055.1 uncultured Opitutus sp. | reverse complement strand
CACGATCGCGAACAACCTCGCGAACGTGAACACCCCCGGCTTCAAGCGCAGCAAGATCGAGTTCCAGGATCTTCTCTACCAGAAGCCCCGCGCCTCGGGCACCGATTCCGGCGGCGGCAATCTCGTCCCGACCGGCGTCGAGGTCGGCAATGGCTCCCGCGTCGCCGCGACCTCCAAGGTCTTCACCCAGGGGCAGCTCACCAACACCGGTGAGAAGCTCGACATTGCGGTCCAGGGCGACGGCTTCTTCGAAGTGCAGCGCGCCGACGGCACGCGCGGCTACACGCGCGACGGCTCCTTCAAGCTCAATGCCCAGGGCCAGGTCGTGAACGTCGACGGCCTCCCGATCCTCAGCGGCTTCCAGCCGATTCCGCCCGGCGCCAATTCCATCAGCATTTCCGAGGACGGCCAGGTGACCGTGCAGACCTCCGCCGGCAACACCACGTTCAGCCTCACGCTCGCCCGCTTCGCCAATCCCGCCGGTCTCCGCAGCCTCGGCGGCAACCTCTACGAGGAGACCGCCGCGAGCGGCACGCCCGAGCTCGGCAAGCCCGGCGAACAGGGCTTCGGCCGCACGATCCAAGGCTACGTCGAGGCCTCGAACGTCAACATCGTCGAGGAGATGGTGAACCTCATCGTCGCCCAGCGCGCCTACGAGATTAATTCCAAGTCCATCCAGACTTCGGACGAGATGCTCCAGAACATCGCGAACATGAAACGCTGATGACCCCGCTCCTCCGCAGCTTCTTCCGTCTGCTCCGTTCGGCCCTGGCCTTCAGTCTCGCCGCCGCCACCGGCGCGCGCGCCCAGGTGTCACCAAAGAACGGAGACGCGGCGCCGGCCGCCGCCTCCTCCCCGACGCCCTTCACGCGCGACCAGCTCATCGGTTCGCTCACGCGCGCGCTCGTCTCGCATTTCAGCCTCGAGGGCGACCTCCAGCTCGAGCTCATCCGCCCGTGGACGCCGCCCGCGCGCGTCGCCACCGTCTGGGAGCTCAGCGTGCTCGAGTATCCCACGGTGACCTCGACCTCCATGATGCTCCGCTGCCGCGTGCTGGCGGACGCCGCGCCCGTGGCCGAGACGACCTTCGTCGTGCGGGCGCAGCTCTGGCGCGACGCCTGGTCGGCGCGCCTGCCGCTCACGCCCGGCGCCGCCTTCGACGCCTCGCTGCTCGAGGTGCGCCGCATCGACATGCTCCGCGAGCGCGATGTGCTCCCGGCCGCCGTCGGCGATCGCTCCTACGTCTTTGCCCGCGCCCTCCCGGCCGGCCGTCTGCTCACGTGGCGCGACATCACGCGCCGCCCGCTCGTCCGCAAAGGCGAGATGGTCGAAGTCTCCGCCGCCGAAGGCTCGCTCGTCGTCACGATGAAGGCCCTCGCGATGGAAAACGGTGCGCAAGGCGACACCGTCACTGTTCGCAACCCCGAATCGCGGAAGGATTTTGCCGCAATGGTCATCGATGAAAACCGTGTCCAAGTCCGCTTCTAACTCCCCGCGCCGCCGCCATCGCACCGCGCACCGCGACCACTCGCGGCGCGGCACCGACCTGCTGGCGCTGCGCCACCAGGGCATCCTCTCCGCGGTCGGGCTCGGCGCCGTCTTCGTCGTCGGGGTCATCTTCGTCATCGTTGGCGCCACCCGGGCGCGCGCGGACTCCCTCTGGACCAGCAGCCCGCAGCCGGCGCGCAGCATGTTCGCCGACCGCAAGGCCGCCGCCAAGGGCGACATCCTCACCATCCTCGTCGCCGAGTCCGCCGTCGCGCAGAGTTCGCAGAAGAAGAACTCCTCCCGCGACTCGTCGCTCCAGGACGCCATCTCGCGCTTCGTCTATCCGGGGCTCGGCACGCACAAGGGCGAGCTCCCCGGCTTCGGCGCCTCCGGCAAATCCACGTTCTCCGGTGGCGGCGATGTCAGCAATTCCCAGAGCCTCTCCGCCCGCGCCGCCGTCCACGTCACCGATGTCCTCCCGAACGGCAACCTCGTGATCGAGGGCGTGCGCGTCGTGACGTTCTCCGGCGAGACCCAGTATGTCGTGCTCCGCGGCGTGGTCCGCGCCGACGACATCGCCCGCGACAACAGCGTCATCTCCACCAACATCGCCGACGCCCGCGTCGAGTTCTACGCCGAGGGCGCGCTCACCGACGCCCAGAAGCGCGGCTGGCTCGCCAAGGTCTACGAGAAGCTGCGCCCGATCTGAATGCCTCATGCCGAATTGAACTAACAGGAATCTCAGGATCACGGATGAACACAGCAGGACGCACCCTCAGAATCTCTCTCCCGAACCGCCTGGTTCGGCTGCTGCTGGCATTCGGCATTTGGCAGTCGTCATTCGGCATTCTTCAGGCCTCGCGCCTCAAAGACCTCACCCTCGTCGAGGGCGGTCGCGACAACCAGCTCGTCGGCTACGGCCTCGTCGTCGGTCTCGCCGGCGATGGCGACAGCAACGCGATCGCGACCCTGCGCAGCGTCGCCAACGTCCTCCAGCGCTACGGCCTCACCGTCAACGCCACCGACCTCAAGGCCAAGAACACCGCCGCGGTGATGATCACCGCCGAGATCAGCGCGTTCCTCAAGCCGGGCGCGCGCATCGACGTCAACGTCGCCTCCATGGGCGACGCCAAGTCGCTGCAGGGCGGCGTGCTCCTCCAGACACCGCTCGTCGGCGCCGACGGCCGCGTCTACGCCGTCGCGCAGGGCCCCGTCGCCATCGGCGGCTTCCTCGGCGGCGCGGGCGGCGCGGGCGGCGCCACCGTCCAGAAGAACCATCCGACCGTCGGCAACATCTCCAGCGGTGCGATCGTCGAGCGCGAGATCCCCGCGACCTTTGTCCGCGACAACGTCGTCCGCCTGCTGCTGCACAATCCCGATTTCACCTCGGCTTCCCGCATGGCCGACGCCATCAACGGCCGCTGGCCCGCGGCCGCGAACCCGCTCGATGCCGCCACCATCGCCGTCACGCTGCCGCCGGCCTACCACGGCCGCGACGTCGCCTTCCTCGCCGACCTCGGCCAGATCGAGGCCGCGCCCGACACGCTCGCCCGCATCGTCATCAACGAGCGCACCGGCACGATCGTCGCCACCTCCACCGTGCGTCTCTCGCAGGTCGCGATCGCGCACGGCTCCCTGACCATCACCGTCACCAGCAACGTCGGCGTCTCGCAACCGAACGCGTTCAACAACTCCGGCAAGACCACCGCCGTGCAGAGCACGCAGACCGACGTCAACGAGACCAAGGGCGGTTTCACCCTCATCAACGATCCGCCGTCGATCGATCGCCTCGCCGCCGCGCTCAACGCCCTCGGCGTCTCCACCCGCGAGATGATGGCGATCTTCCAGACCTTGAAACGCTCCGGCGCCCTCCAGGCCGAGCTCGTCATCAATTGAACATGAGCGTCGCCTCCATCACCTCCGGCGCCAGCGTCGCCGCCACCGCGCCCGCGGCCTTCGACGCTGCGGCCCTGCGCCGCGCCGAGCCCGCCGCGCAGCGCAAGGCCGCCGCGCAGCAGTTCGAGGCCGTCCTCGTCCGCCAGCTCCTTGGCAAGACGATGAACTCCATGCTGGGCGGTTCCGCCGGCGGCGTGGCCGGCAGCGTCTACGGCGACATGCTCGCCGACACGATCTCCCAGCAGCTCACTTCCGGCCCCGGCCTCGGCCTCGGCCGTTTCATCGAACAGCAACTCGCCCCGAAAGGGAACGCGGCCGCCCAGGACGACGAGACCGCCGGCACGAGCCCGGCCCCCCAGGTCCCGTCGCCCCGCGCGTCGATCATCCCGTAGTTTCACATGACCACCCACTGGGAATTCATCGCGGAGTGTCTCCGCGCCGAGCTCGCCGACTACGGCGGCCTCCTGCATTTGTTCGAGTGCCAGCAGCGCGCGCTTTTCGAGCGCGACGCCGACACCGTCCTGCGCCTCGCCAACGAGATCGAGGCCCACGCGCTCACGCTCGCCGGCTCGCGCTGCCACCGCGAGCGCGCCGTCGCCGCGTTCGCCGAGGAGCACAGCCGCCCCGCCACGACCTCCCTGCGCGCCATGCTGCCGCTGATCGAGGCGGATGCGCGCCCCCTGCTCGAGGCGCTGATCAACGAGGTCAACCTGCTGCTCCACCGCGTCCGCCGCACCAGCCGCCACAACCACTCGCTGCTCTCCCGCACCGTCGAGATGCACCAGGAAACCCTCCAGCAGCTCCGGCCGAACGCGTTCACGAAAACGTATTCACCCGCCGGACGCGTCTCCGTCTCCGCCGCCCGGCCGCCCACGACGCTCTGCGCCGCCGGCTGATTGCCCCGTCGCTCAACTCCCGGCTCACCGCTCTCTCCACCCGCATGTCCGGCCTCTTCGCCAGTCTCAACTCCTCGGTCAAGGCCCTCGCCGCGCACAGCCGCGCCGTCGAGATCGCGGGCAAGAATCTGGCCAACGTCAGCAACCCCGATTACGCGCGCCAGCGCGTCCTCTACGGCGACCGCGGCACCGTCATCACCGCCACCGGCGCCGAGAGCCTCGGCCTCGAGGCCATCGGCGTGGAGCAGATCCGCGACGGGCTGCTCGACCGCCAGGTGATGCGCGAGGTCGCGCTCAAGGCGGCGTTCGACGCGGAGCAGGGCGCCTACCAGCGCGCGCAGGCCGGGCTCGGCCAGAGCATCGACCGCTCGGCTTCCGCGAGCGCGACGGGCGCCGCCGGCACGACCGGCCTCGCGGCCGCCATCGACGATTTCTTCAACGCCTTCCAGAGCTTCGCCGCCCGCCCGACCGACAGTGGCGAGCGCCAGACCCTGCTGCAGAAGTCGGCGATCCTCACCGACCGCTTCCAGCTTGCCGACAGCCGCATCGCGCAGGTGCAGGCCGACCTCTCGGCGGAAGTCGCCACCGACGTCGCCGACGTCAACCGGCTCCTCGGCACCATCGCCGAGCTCAACTCCCAGATCGGCCGCTTCGAGATCAACGCTCCCGGCTCCGCGGTCGATCTCCGCGATCAACGCCAGGCCCGGCTCGAGGAGCTTTCCACCAAGCTGCCCGTCGAGATCCGCAACTCCGACAGCAGCCAGGTCCAGGTCGTGGCCCGCGATGCGGACGGCGCCGATGTCGTGCTCGTCGATCTCGCCGTCGTGCGGGGCACGGTGGCCTTCGACGGCGCCCAGCTCACCGCCGGGACCGCCGCGACGCCGCTCGCGCCTGGTGGCGGCTCGATCAAGGGCTCGCTCGCGGCACGCGATGGCGCCATCCAGTCGCTGCGCAGCGATCTCGATCAACTGGCCCGCCAGATCGTCACCTCCGTCAACGCCGCCTACAACCCCACCGGCGCGACGGGCGACATCTTCGTCGGTTCCGGCACGGCGGCAGGCAGTATCGAATTAATGGGCACGCTGTCGGCGGCGACCCTGAAGGCGAGCGATGGTGGTGCGGCCGGGGACAATACGGTGGCGCTTGCCGTGGCCCGGCTCGCAAGCACCGCGTTCTCCACCGCCGCCGGCGACCATATTGACGGCACGTTTTCGGGATTCTTTAGCCGGACTGTGAGCCAGCTCGGCCAGGCGCTCGCGACCGCCAACTCCCGCGCGGAGGATCAGGCCAACATCGAGCAGCTCGTCCGCGCCCAGCGCGATGGCGTCAGCGGCGTCTCCCTCGACGAGGAGATGGCCGACCTCATGAAATACCAGCGCGCGTTCCAGGCCTCGTCGCGCGTGTTCACCGTGATGGACGACCTGCTCGACGTCGTCGTCAATCAGCTCGGCCGCTGAAGGCGCTTTCCAATCACATGCGTATCACGAACAACACGCTCTCGGAAAACATCGTGCGGCAGATCCAGCACTTGGGCTCGCAGCAGTCGCGGTTGCAGACGCAGGTGGCGACCGGCCAGCGCATCTTCCAGCCCGAGGACGATCCCAGCGCCGTGGGCCGCGTGCTCGGGCTCGAGAGCGAGCAGCGCCAGCTCGCGCAATTCCAGCGCAACTCCGAGCGCGCGCTCGAGCTCAGCCAGGCCTCGTTCTCCGGCCTGCAGCAGATCAAGCGCGTCTCCGACCGCGCGGCCGAGATCGGCACGCTCGGCACCGGCGCGATCGGTTCCGATGCCTCCCGCGCCTACGCCTCGGAGGTCAACCAGCTCATCGAGCAGACCCTGCAGTTTGCGAACGCCAAGTTCCGCAACGATTACCTCTTTGCCGGCACCGCCGTCGGCGCCCCGCCGTTCGTGGCCGCGCGCGACGGGCAGGGGAGGGTGACGGGCGCCACCTACGCGGGCAACGCCGAGCGGTCGTCGATCCAGCTCTCCGAGAACGCCAGCATCGCACCCGGCACCGCCGCCGACACCAACCTCTCGCTCCGCGATTTCCTCGGCCACCTCGTCGCGCTGCGCGACGCCCTCGGCGCCGGCGACACCGGCGCCGTGTCGACGGTGCAGGAAGACCTGATCGCCTTCGAGGACTCCGTCGTCAGCGCGCTCGCCGAGCACGGTGGGATCGAGACGCGCATCGAGGCCAGCCGCGCCCAGCAGCAGCAGCGCGCCGACAATCTCGAGTCCCTCGTCTCCAGCGAGACGGACGCCGACCTTCCCTCTACGATCGTCCGCCTCAACCAGAGCCAGACCGCCTACCAGGCCGCGCTCCAATCCGCCGCCAACATCATGCGGATGTCGCTGCTCGACTATATCAAGTAACCCGCCCCGCCACCCAACCTCCTCCGCCCGATTCCATCGTCATGAAAGTCCTCCCCGAACTCTATCCGACCGACCTCGACACGCCGCCGGCCAACCAGCTCGAGCTCCCGCAGGGGCTGATCGGCTTCGGCGCCTACCGTCGCGCCGAGCTGCTCTACCTCCCGGACCACCTGCCGTTTCTCTGGATGAAGCTCCAGGGCGTCCACGAGCACGACCACCTGCACTTCATCGTGATCGAGCCCGGCGGGATCGTTCCCGGCTACGAGCCGGAGATCTTCGACAGTGACGCCGAGCACCTCGACCTGCGCGATCCGGCGGAGGCGATGATCCTCAACATCGTCACGCTGAAGCGCCAGCATCCGGTCGAGGCCACGACCAACCTGATCGGGCCGCTCGTCGTCAACCGCCGCACCCGGATCGGGCGCCAGCTCGTCATCTCGAACTACTCGCGCTACAGCGCGCATCACTCCCTCGTCGAAAACCCGCAGGCGCTCCTGGTCGCCCGCTCAGCCTGAGGCACCGCCATGCTCGTCCTTTCCCGCCGGGTCAACGAGTCCATTGTCATCGGGGACTCCATTGAAATCCGCATCACCCGCATCGAGGGCGACGTCGTCAAGATCGGCATCGCCGCGCCGCGCGAGATCGCGATCTTCCGCAAGGAGGTCCTCGCCGACATCGCCGCCAGCAACCAGGCCGCCGCCGTCCGCCCGCCGTCCGCCGGCGCCCTGCCCAGCCTGCCCAAGAAACCCGCGCCCGCCGTTCCGGCGGCCGTCCCGCC
This sequence comes from uncultured Opitutus sp., assembly GCA_964513055.1. Taxonomy (GTDB): domain Bacteria; phylum Verrucomicrobiota; class Verrucomicrobiia; order Opitutales; family Opitutaceae; genus ER46. The sequence goes on along the minus strand of CAZENI010000364.1, from coordinate 1,300 downwards.
CAGCCCGAGCCGCGTGTGACCCGTTCCGCGCCGCGCCCGCCTTCCATTCCGTCTGATTCCAACACCTCTCCCTTTCCGCCATGAGCGTCATCAATACCAACATCCAAGCCATCGCCGGCGCCCGCAACCTGAACCACAGCCAGGAAATGCTCGGCCGCTCGCTCACCCGGCTCTCCTCCGGCTCCAAGATCGTCAACCCGTCCGACGACGCCGCCGGCCTCGCCGTATCCGAAAAGCTGGACGCCCAGGGCAAGCGCGTCCGCGCCGCCACCACCAACGTCCAGAACGCCATCTCCTACGTCCAGACCGCCGACGGCTTCATGGGCGGCATGACGAAGATCCTCTCGCGCATGAGCGAGCTCGCGATCCTCGCGAAGGACGTCACCAAGAACGCCTCCGACGTCGACCTCTACCAGCAGGAATTCACCGCCCTGCAGGAACAGCTCCGCGCCACCATCGGCGGCACCAGCACCGAGGTCGGCGGCACCACCGATGTCGGCACGCCGCTGGGCGCGTTCAACGGCATCACCCTCTTCGGCCCCAACCCGTCCGGCCTCAACGTCACCATCGGCCAGGCCGTCGGCCAGGACATGACGATCGCCGAGTCCGACCTCCGCACCGGCGGCATGCTCGAGATCATCCGCCAGGACGCCACCGGGGACTACACCCTCTCCAGCACCGACAGCGACTCGATCCAGAAGATCACCGACGCGATCCAGCACGTCGCCCAGCAGCGCGCCTCCCTCGGCGCGGCGCAGTCGCGGCTGGAACTGGCGTCGACGACCTTGCAGGTCGAATACGAGAATCTCTCCTCGGCCATCTCGCGCATCCGCGACGTCGACGTCGCGGAGGAGTCCACCCAATACGCGAAATACAACATCCTGGTGCAGTCCGGCACCGCCATGCTTGCGCAGGCCAACCAGACGCCCCAGAGTGTGCTGAAACTCCTGCAGGGGTGAGGCCCGCGCCCGCCCGGCGGCCGCCGCGCCGCCGCCCACTCGAACCGCATTTGCCGCGATGAACTGAAAATCCCTCCATTCCCAGCGACCGGCGCCCCACACGCCGGTCCACGGAAGCGTTAGCCGAACCGCTGATCCTCGGCGTCCGGCCTTCCATGCGCACCACCCAGCACTATTTTCTCGTGGGACTCTGGACCCTCCTCTGCGGGTGTCTGGTGCTGTGGCAATTCCAGTTGCGCGAGCTGGTTTCCATCCATGTCGCCACCCCCGGCTGGCAGGCCGGGATGGAGAGTTTCGCCTCCCTCGCGGTGTGGGGCCTGGGCGTGGCCGGCATCTGGCTG
>CAZENI010000363.1:0-8736 GCA_964513055.1 uncultured Opitutus sp. | reverse complement strand
GCACCTGACCGAGATGGAGGAGCTGCGCCGCTCGATCGGCCTGCGCAGCTACGGCCAGAAGGATCCACTGGTTGAATACAAGGGCGAGGCCTACAAGTATTTCGAGGAGCTGATGAACAACGTGCGGCTGCAGATCTGCACCGGCCTGTTCCGCAGCGCGTCGAACCTCGAGTCGTTCGAGAACATGCTCGCGCTGCTGAGCCGCACCGCGCGGGCCGTGGGGCCGACGGATGTCCCGGCGCCGGGCGCCGCCAGCGCGCCGCCGCCCCAGATCACCACGACGGTCACGAGCAGCGGATCGTCCGCCCCGCCGCCGCCCGAGCAGGAAATCGTGCTGCCGAAGGTGACGATCCGCCGCGAGACGCCGAAGGTCGGCCGCAACGATCCCTGCCCGTGCGGCAGCGGAAAGAAATACAAGAACTGCCACGGGGCGTGAGCGGGGCCGGGCCGCCCGCCTCGCCGCCCGTGCGGCGGAAGGGAGTGGCGCCGCCCGCGGCCGCTGGTCCGCGGATCTGCGAGAACGGTGGCGTTACGCGACCAGGTGGACGCCGCCGAACCAGCGGTCGATACCGTTGAGTTTGCGTGCGTCAATTTCTCCGGCGAGCACGCGCTGGCCGGCGGGCGTGAGCGTGTAGGGCTCGCGGGTGAGCAGCGGCGTGCGGGCGCGGATCAGGGCGGTGATTCGGTTTTCCAGCACGGTGTCGCCGAGGAAGGGGGCGGACTCCGCAGCCTCATTGGCCTCGAAGACATCGTCGAAGCGCTGGTTTCCGGCCGCGACCGCGGCGAGAATCTGGCGTTCGGTGCGCGGCAGGCCGGTGGGATCGGACGGGCGCTCCTCGAGCCAGCGTTCGAGGGCGGCGCGCAGAAACGGCAGTGGGGAAAGATCGGTTTCCAGCAGATGGCGCAGCGCGATGAGTTCGGGCGCGACGAACGCCTTCCAGGCCCGGGCGCCGAGGGCCAGTTGCGCCGGGGTCACGCGCTGACGCCGGGGCCAGAGCGTCGCGAGCTGCGTCGACGTGAGCTGGCCGAGCCCATGAAACGGCTCCACGCCCGGAAAGGCGTCGATGCAGATCATCGACGCCACGGTGCCGCGCTGCCCGGCGAGCGTCGCGAGGATCTGCAGCAACTGGAGCTGATCGTAGAGATCGTGTTCAAACCAGAGCACCACGCGCCCGGCGGTGCGGAGCGCGGAGTCGCGCGCGCCGAAACTCGCGGAGATTTCCGGAAACGGTCCCGCGCCCCAGGTGGCGAGGAAGCGCGCCCGCACGTCGCTCAGGCCCTCGAGCGTCAGTCCCGCCGGGACCGGGCCCTCGTGCAGAATGTCGCGCCAGGCGACCACGTTGCCCGGGACGCCCGTGCGCCGGAGGGTCGCCGCGGCCGAGTCTCCATTGGTGAGGTGCAGCATCGCGATCGCACAATGACGCAAGTGGCCCTCGGACTCCAGCGCCGATGCGGGCCCGGTTCAGACGAGGGTGGACGCTGCGCCCGTGGGCGTGGCTGCGGTGGGAAAAAGGGCGCGCAGCGTCTGCCGGAGCACCGAGGGAAAGACGGGCTTGTAGAGGATGCAGTCGACCTTGAGGCGCGCGTATTCCAGGGCGACCGCCGGACTCAGCTCCGAGCTGAAGACCATGATCTTGCCGGAAAACTCCCGGGCGCGCAGGTGCGTGACGAGTTCCAGTCCGTTCATCCGCGGCATGTGATGGTCGGTGATGATGAGATCGAAGCCGGGATCGGCGGTGACGCGCGCGAGGGCCAGTTGGCCGTCCTCGACGCACTCGATGCGATGGCCTTCGCGGCTGAGTGAGAGGCGCGCGACTTCGCGCAGTTCGCGCAGGTCGTCCGCATAGAGGATGCGCAGATGGCGCCCCGCGGTCAGCGGAGCGGCGGCGGTCAGGCCGGGAGACGTCGCGATGGAAACCATGGAGGCGGCGGAGTTCGCGGTTTCTGACTCGTGGAGACGCGGCGGGTTCTCCCGAAGGTGCGCTAAAAAAGGATTAATCCCGGGGCGGAGCGGGGCGGCACCGCGTGATGCGAACGGGGATCGTTTTTGAGCTTGGCACCGGCGAGGCCGTTGCTCGGCGGTTCGGTCGGCGGGTCGCGGGCCGGCAAGTTATTTCGTTTGCGGCGGGCGAGGTTTGGAAATTGCGCGCCGCATCCGGTTTTTCCATCTCCGGCTTTCCTGCCATGAAAAGCATCACTCCCTCCTCCTTCCTGAAACGATCCGGCGCCGTCGCGTCGGCGCTGCTGACGAGCACGGCGGCCCACGCCGCCCACGCCGCCGGTGCCACCGGCACCTGGACCGAAGTCGGCGGTTCGCTCGGCGGCCTGCTGCTCGGAGTGATTCAACTCGTCGTGGGGCTCAGCCTCGCGGCGTTCTCGATCAACAAGGGGTTCGCGCTCCTCTCCCGCCTCCTCGGGGGCCTGGATATCTGGAAGGAGATCCAGTCCAAGAACCTGGCGGTCGCCCTGCTCGCCGCAGGGGTCGTGATCTCCTACACGCGCGTGATCTCGGGAGGCATCGACGCGATGACGCGCTCGCTCTTCACGCTCGGCAGCGGCGGCGTGCTCAACGGCGTGATCGGCCTCGTCGCCGGCGTCATCAACCTCGGCGTCGCCATCGCGGTGGCGAGTTTCGCGATCACCGTGGTCTTCCGGGTGATGGACAAACTCACGCAGGGCATCGACGAGCGGGCGGAATTCAAGGCGGGCAACACCGCGATCGGCGTCGTGTATTGCGGAATTCTGATCGGGGTCTCGAGCCTCGTGGCCGCCGGTGTCACCGGCATCGGTTCCGGGGTTTCGCTGTTCCTCGACGCCCTGATCGGCGCGCTGCGTTCGTAATTTGTCGCGGAAAATGGCCGGTTCGTCGCAGCAGACAAGCTGTTCGGCGCAGATGCCGCGGCGAGCCGGCCCGGTGACTTTTTGCGACCGGTTTCACGAGGGGCGCGACGGAGTGCCGCCGGCCCGCGGCGGGGGCGGGAACTGACACGTTTTGACCTTGCTCCAGTCGGGAGCGGGCCGACACTCCCGCGCGAGGCAATGATTTGCCGCACCCACGTGTCGCGCCCCAAGGACATCGCCCTCGTCTGCCTCGCCCTCTCGTCGGGCGCCCTCGCGTTGCTGGCCTGGCGCCAGCAGGTGGAAATCCGGCAGCTCGCGGCGGAGGGCATTTTCCGGCCGGCGGCGCCGGCATCCACATTGACGATACACAGCGCGACCAAGCGCAGCCTGCACGTGCCGCCGCGGCGGGCGGGCGCGGCCGCCGAGCCGATGGAGTCGCTGCGGCGGGGGGCGGAAGGGGAGGAGGCGGGGACGTTCGGCCTGTTCGAGTCGCGTCCCGGTCCGCGGGCGCGGCGGGGCAATGCGTTGACGCGCCTGCTGGACAACCCGGAATTTGTGCAGGCACTCGGCGTCCAGCGGCAGGCGATGCTCGATGCGCGGTTCGCGGGGCTTTTCCGGCAGCTCAATCTTGGAGCCGACGAACTCGCCGCGTTCAAGCACCTGCTGGCGGAGAAGGAGAACGTCGTGCTCGATGTCGTGACGGTGAGCGAGACTTCGCCGGAGGGGCCGCTCTCCTCCGAGACGCTGCGCGCGAGCGTCCGGGCTGCGCAGGCGCAGGTGGAGCAGGCGATTCAGAGTTCGCTCGGGAGCGAACGGTATGCGGTCTATCGCGCCTACGAGCGGACGCTGGCGCAGCGCGCGACGCTCGCGCAGCTCGAGCAGCGCCTCAGCTACACGGCGGCACCGCTTACCCCGGCGCAGTCCGAGTCACTCATGCGGATCCTTGTGAACGCCGCCCCGTCGCAGCCGGCCGAAACGGCCCCGGCGCTCGCGGTGGTGGTGCGCGCCGGCGTGCCCGAGGCGGTGCCGATGCCGCCGACGAGCGCGGCCACCGGGCGGGTGTCGGAGGAGGTCGTGACGCAGGCGCAGGGTGTGCTCACGCCGGTCCAGGTCGCGGCCTTGCGCGAGATTCAGGCGGAGCAGCTCGCGGCCATCAAGGCGGCCGAGTTGATCCGCGATGCGGTCCCGGCGCGCGAAGAGACGCCGGCCTACGGCCTCACGCTGTTGTTGCAGTAGGAGCCGAAGGCGTTCGGCGCGGGCGGGTCCGGCGGCGGAGGAGAATGAAGCCGCCCGCGCCGATGGCGGCCGCCGCGAGTGGGAGCGCCGACAGCGGAAATTCCAGCGCGGTGGCCGGCGCGCCGCAAAGCTCCCGGCCGCCCAGCCCCAGCGCCGCGCCCAGGCCGGCGTAGGCCCAAAGGCACGCGAGGCATTTGGGCGCGACCGCGAGCAGCGTCGAGGCCAGGAGCCAGCGCGCGGCGCGGTTTCGACTGCAAGGTTCAGCGCGCGGCGACGGCATCGGCGGGCTGGGCGTAGCGGTCGTGATGGCGGAGCCACTCCATGCCATGCTCGTCGTTTTCCTCGTCGCGCCCCTTGGGCACGAGATCGAGGAGGTCGTAGGTGGTCATGACCACTTCCACGCCGCGGCCAAAGGTGGAGTAGGTGTGATACACGTCGCCGGCGGCATCGCGGGCAAACACGCTGATGCCGGGCGCCTCGGTCTGCGGAAAATCCATCCGGCCGTAGTTGTAGGGCACGCCGCCGCGCGCGATTTCGTCCGCGGTGAACGAGACATGGAAATCCTGGTTGAAGCCAGTGCCGTGCGACGAGACCCAGTTGACCGCCCAGCCCATGCGCCGCTGGAACGGCAGGATTTCCGCGAGCGGAGCGTGGGAAATCGCGGCGAAGGCGACATCGCGCGCTTTCAGGTGCACCACGGTGGGATGGAAATGATCCATCATGAAGGAGCAGCTCTTGCAGCCCTGCTCCCAGCCGGGGCCGAACATGAAATGCTGGACCATGAGCTGGCGGCGGCCTTCGAAAAGATCCGCGAGGGTGATTCTGCCGCGGGGAGATTCGAAGGTGTAGGGCTGGGTCACCTTCACCCAAGGGAGTTCGCGGCGGCGCGCAGCGAGACGGTCGCCCAGGCGGGTGAACTCCTTTTCTTCGCGGAGCAATGCAAGGCGGGCCGAAAGCCATTTCTCGGGGGAGACGACGGTCGGGTTTTCGAACGAGTGAGTTTTCATGGGACGGGGGATACTACCGGTTGTTGTTACTACGATTGAGAGGCTGGATTCAGGACGGGCGGGAAAGAGACAAGGCAGTGGCCTTGGTAGGGTCTGTCGTCGCGAACCCGGCCTGCCCCGGCGTGGCGTTTGGGCGAGGGGGGTTGCTTCAGCGCCCGCGGTGCGGACGACTCGCAGTGACTGACGGTTGGTTCAGCCCTTCGGCAGGGCGGCGTAGGCTTTTGCGTAGTCCGCCTTGAGCCGTTGGTGCATGGCCCAGAAGAGTGGCGGCGGAGTGCCTTTGAGAATCGCGGCGAGCAAGGCGAAGTGTGTGTGCCAGCCGCTGGCGTAACCGGGGATGGAGGGAATATCGCCGCCGCGGGCGCGGTGGGTCAGCACGAGGAGCACGTCCTGGCCCTGCGGAGTGAGTTCGAAGGTCACGTCCGATTCGTCGTCGAAGGTGTAGCTCAACAAGCGCGGCGGCTCGCAGCGCAGGATGGTCGAGGGCATCCTGAAGCCCTCGTCGTTCATCTTCTTGTAGTGCTCGGGCGGCTCTTCGTTCGGCGTCAGATTTTTGTGCTGGAAAACGAGATCGTTCTTTCCGCCAGCCTTCGGTTCGCAGACGCCGCCAGCAAACCAGCGCGCGCGCTTCGCGGGATCGGTGAGATACTCCCAGATGCGTTCGATCGGGCCGGGCAGCGTGCGCACGAGACGCACTTCACCGGGCCCGGAAAATTTTCCCGGTTGTTCGTTTTCGTTCTTCATGACGATTTCCTTTTCTTCGCGGCCCTGGCGTTGGCCTCGTCCTCCGCGCGCAATTCGCGCTCGAGGGCATCGAGCCGGCGCGACCAGACCGAACGGGTCTTCTCCAGCCACGCATCGAGTTCGTCGAGGCCGGCGGGGTTGAGGGACTGGATGCGCGACTGCCCTTCGGCGCGGGTGGTCACGAGGCCGGCCTCGCGGAGCACGTTCAGATGCTGGGAAATCGCCGGCGCGCTCAGGTCGAACTCCTCGACGAGTTCACCCGCCGTCCGCTCGCGGACGGCGAGCAGTTCAACAATGCGCCGCCGCGTCGGGTCGGCGATGGCGAGGAGGCTTTGCATGACGACATCAATTAAGTAGAAACTTAATTAAGCAAGAACTAAATCAAAAAACACGACTTCCTCAAAAAGCTCTGCTCACTTGGCTTAAAATGGCGGCGGGTGTGCCGCGATGGAATTGCGAGAGTAGAATAGCACCACTGTGACGCAAAGAGCTTGGCTCCGAGTTTTTCGATTCGACCGAATTCGGAGCGCAGATTTTGTATCAGATCCCATGTTCAACCTGATCGTTAGCGTAGATATCGGTGATAGTGGAACGACCCGACTCAAAATGGAGAAAGGGCGGTTTCTTGAGAATACTAGCGCCACTATCTCAAATCAGCTGGTAACAGTATCTCGCGACGCGATCGATAGCCTTAAATCGTGGCCCTGCCTTCTGATGCAAGAAGGCAGAAATGATGAGTCGGCATTCCTCGCCAGGATTCACAGTATTGAGACCAGCGGTAGTGCTGTTTTCATCAGCACCAGCGAGATAGTCTGTTTGCCCACCCTAAACAACAAGGCCCTATGGCAGCTTCGAAACGCGCTAGACATAGACGAGTTTGAGTTCCACCGGAACCACTGGTCGATAAAGGAGCGAGACTTAGTCAGCTGCCTGGCGGGTGCGGGCTATCAGCCGGAAACCAGCGAACTAGCGAAGATAATCCCGAGATCCCTGCCGGCCCCTAGCCGGCAACAACTGCTGCAAGCGAAAACGGTTGTAGGAGAATGGGGGCACACAGTGATTGATAATTTTCTCTTGGAGGCTGGGGTGCCCGGTCTTGAAGCGGGCCGAAACTTGGGTGGTAGGCGCGATAGGGCTAATGCGATACTACAATTTATCCTTGGTAACTCCGCAGCAGCCACAGCTGAAAATCGTCTGTTTTCGGCCTTTTTCGTGGAGAAGGCGGGGGTTTCGACGTCCGAAAGCTCTCTCAGATCGCACGAGGTGGACGTCGTTCCACCAACTTCGCCTTTGCCGGTTATCCGACCAAGCAGGTCACCAAATCGGGTTTTCGTGGTGCATGGGCGAAACGAGGAAATGCGTGGCAGAGTTGTCTCTTTGCTTTCGCGTATTGGGCTAGAAGCAATAGTGCTCCACGAACAACCAAACATGGGGCGCCACTTGCTGACGAAGTTTGTCGACGAAGCCGAACTGGTAACATTCGCGGTGGTGGTGATGACTGACGATGACGTCGGCGGACCAACGAGGAGCGAACTCAGGCCTCGGACGAGACAGAACGTCATTCTTGAGTTGGGATATTTCCTCTCACACCTTGGCCAAAAGCGTGTCTGCGCACTTGTTTCTCCGGATCTTGAGACGCCGTCAGATTTCGATGGTATTGTTTACATCAAGATGGCTGCTGATGCTCAATGGGAGCGGGAATTAGTTCGGGAGCTCCGTGCGGCCGAAATGCCTCTCCGCGGTCCTTAGCTCAATATATCCGGAAGTGCTTGCTGAGTGCCCAGTGGGGCTCGGCTGAGAATATTGTGCTGAGCGTCGGTTAGTAGTCCAAATACGGCCCGAGCCACTTCTCCGCTTCGGCGACGGACATTCCCTTCCGCGCGGCGTAGTCTTCGATCTGGTCTTTGCCGACTTTGCCGACGGCGAAGTATTTCGAATCCGGGTGGTTGAAATAGAAACCGCTCACGCTGCTCGCGGGATTCATCGCGTTGCTTTCCGTCAGCGTGATGCCGGTGGCGGCGGTCGCGTCGAGGAGCGCGAAGAGCGCCGGCTTCTCGGTGTGGTCTGGGCATGCGGGGTAGCCGGGCGCGGGGCGGACGCCGCGGTATTTTTCGCGGATAATGTCCTTCATCTCCAGGTTCTCCGTCCGGCCGTAGCCGCAGAACTCGCGGGCCTTCTTGTGCATCAACTCCGCGAGCGCCTCGGCGAGGCGGTCGCCGAGGGCCTGCGCCATGATGGCGTTGTAGTCGTCGTTCTTCGCGCGGAACTCGGCGGCGAACTCCTCGACGCCGTGGCCCGCCGTGACGGCGAAGCCGCCGACGTAGTCGATCCGGCCGGAGTCGCGCGGCGCGATGTAGTCGGCGAGGCAGTGGTTGAACTGGTTCGCGGGTTTTTCGAGCTGCTGCCGGAGATGATGGAAATGCCCGAGGACGCGGCTGCGCGCCTCGTCGGCGTAGACCTCGATGCTGTCGCCGACGGAATTCGCGGGCCAGAACGCGAGGACGGCCTTCGCCGTGTAGCGTTTCTCCGCGACGATGCGGGCGAGCAGCTTCTGCGCGTCGGCGAAGAGCTTGGTGGCTTCCTCGCCGACGACGGCGTCGGTCAGGATGTCCGGAAAGCGGCCGTGCAGTTCCCACGCGGAGAAGAAGGGGCCCCAGTCGATGTAGGCGACGATGTCGCTCAGGTTGAGAGTGGAGGATTGAGGGTTGAGCGCAGCCGCAGTTTCCGTGGAGAAGATTCTGGTGCCGAGGAATTCCGGGCGCGGGATGTCGACGGCGGCCCAATCGAAGACCGGCTTGCGCGCGCGGGCGGTCGCGAGCGGGAGCAGGGGGCGCTTGTTTTGGCGCTCGCCGAACTCGACGCGCTGGCCGAGGTGCTGTCCCAGCTAGACCGCGGGATCGAAAACCGC
>CAZENI010000362.1:0-8791 GCA_964513055.1 uncultured Opitutus sp. | reverse complement strand
CGGCCGCTACCGCGTGCAGGACGGCACGGAGGACGGCTTCGCGGCGGGGCCGTGAGGCCCAGCGGATTGGATCATCTTATCTGTGCACTCAAATTCCCGCCTTCGTTTGGTGATCTTCCGCGGACTTTTGTCCGCCGTTCTGCCCGCGTGGACGGCGGCTGCGACCGCGGCGCTCGTGCCCGCCACGCAAAACCCAGTTGGGGCGGAATCCGACACGGCAAAGCGGGACGGCGCCCTGGCGGATCGGGGCGGGGAGACTTACGTCGCGCCAGGCGGCGGAGGCGGGGACGCTGTGGCCGCCGCCGGCGAAACGACCGGGCATGTGCGCGTCGCCACCCCTGCGGCGTGGGAGACCGCGGGCGGAGAATCTTCGACGCCGATCCGTCCCTCACAGTCCGTCGCCGGCTCCTCGGGAGCCGCGGTCTTCCCGACGTCGGGCATGGTCGCCGTAGCCCAGGCCGGGCCCGACCAACCGGCGGGTCGTTTCAGATGGGCCCCGGAGTCGCGGAACGCGGCCGATGCGCCGATCCGGGTGTCCTCTCGACGAGGGGCCGGCGCTTCGCCGCTGGTCGTGAACACCACCGCCGCGTCCACGTCGTCGACCATCACCGTGCAGCCGCAACCGGTCAGTGTCATCGCCGGACAGCCCGCGACGTTGAGTGTGACTGCCACGGCGGCCGGCGCGCTCACTTACCAGTGGCGGCGGCAGGGTGTGGTGATTCCTGGTGCGACCGGCGCCAGCTATGTCATCGGCCCGGCACGGCGGCAGGACGAGGGGCATTACGATGTGTTGGTCACCGCGGCGGATGTGCAGGTGACCTCGGAGCGCGCGCACCTGACCGTGGCGCCGACGCGCTACCCCGGTGCGATGTTCATCGACCCGGAGTTTTCGCCGGTGATCGAGGCCATCGGCGGGACGATCAGTGCGGTGGCTGCGCAGGCGGATGGAAAACTCCTCATCGGAGGCAGTTTTAGAAGTGTGAATGGCGCGCCGTGGAATGGCATCGCGCGATTGAACGCTGATGGGAGCATTGACGCCGGGTTTAATCCCGGCACGGGCACTGACGCGCCGGTGCGAGCCGTGGTGGTGCAGCCCGACGGGCGAATCCTGATCGGCGGAGAATTCACCCGCTACAACGGCGTCAGTCGCGGGCGGGTGGCGCGGCTCAATGCCGACGGCTCGCTTGATGTGACGTTCAACACGAGCGTCGGTGCCAACAGCGCCGTGCTCGCGATCGCGCTGGCGCCCGGCGGGACCGTGCAGATCGGCGGCGCGTTCGAAATGGTGAACGGCATCGGGCGCATCCGGCTCGCCCGGCTGGGTGGCGACGGCGCAGTGCTGGCCAGTTTCAATCCCGGCGCCGGACCCAACTCTGAAGTCAACTCGCTGGCGTTCCAGAGCGACGGCAAGCTGATTGTCGGCGGCGGATTCACGACGTTTGCGGGAGCGACCCGTCACCGAATCGTTCGCTTGCACGCCAACGGGGGCGTCGACTCCAGTTTCGATCGCGGGCCGTTGGGGAACTCGTTCGTCCATGCCGTGGCCGTGCAAAGTGACGGCAAGATTCTCATCGGGGGCTATAGCGGCACCAACCCGAACACGTTTTTCGGCCGGGTGCATGCCGACGGTTCCAACGATGCCAGCTTCACCACCGGCACGGGACCCAACAACGAGGTCGATGTGATCGTGGTCCAGCCGGATGGAAAAATCCTGATCGGCGGCTGGTTCTCGGCCTACGACGGCCAGCCTCGTTCGCGGGTCGCGCGTCTCAACTCCGATGGCACCCTCGACAGCTATAGTCCGGCGAGCTTCGACCTCCTGGGAAACGTCCGCGCCGCGGCGCTGCTGCCCGGCGGCCAAGTCGCGATCGGCGGGAGTTTCTACAATTTCGCCAACGCCGCCGTGACTGGCTTGCGGTTGTTTCAATCTTCGGGCGCCCAGGACAGGTCGTTTGCCGTCGAAACGCGCGTGCCGGGCTTCGTGAACGAAATGATCCAGCAGCCGGACGGGAAGCTCCAGCTGCTGGGGTTCTTCAACTACATCAACAACACGGCGCGCAACTACGTGGCGCGCATTCTGGCGACCGGCGCGATTGATCCCGGCTTCGATCCGGGCACCGGATTCGAGCGGAGCATCGAAGTCATGGCGCTGCAGCCGGACGGCAGGATTGTCGTCGGCGGGTTCTTCAATTCCTACAACGGCACAGGGCGGTCGAAGCTGGTGCGTATCCAGCCCGACGGTTCCCTCGACAGCACCTTCAATCCGGGCAGCGGGCCGGACTTCGGCGTGACCGCACTCGCGCTGCAACCCGACGGAAAACTCATTCTCGGGGGCGCGTTCACCAGCTACGCTGGGACCGGGCGCAACCACATCGCGCGGATCCATCCGGATGGCACGCTCGACCTGTCGTTCCATCCCGGCTCCGGCTCCGACGGCTGGGTGTTCGACCTCGCATTGCAGCCCGACGGACGGATCCTGGCGGGCGGCTGGTTCAATTCCTATGACGGCACGAGCCGTGGCGGCGTTGTCCGCGTCCTGTCGAACGGCGCCTTGGACACCACTTTCGATCCGGGAGGCGGGGCTGACTTTGGCCTGGGCACGTTGCTGCTCGAGCCCGATGGCAAGGTCGTGGTGGGTGGCAGCTTCTACAACTTCGCCGGCGTTTCCCAATGGCGGCTGGCCCGGACGCTGGCGGATGGCACCCGGGACGCGTCCTTCCTGCCCGGCGACACGTCCACCTACGGCTCCGTCGGTGCGTTGTTCCGGCAGGCGGACGGCCGGATCCTCGTGGGTCAGGAGATCAACAGCAGCGGCAGCGGCGTCACCAGCGGGTTCCTGCGGGTGACCTCGACGGGCGCTCGCGACGGAAGTTTCTCGGTGCCCGGCCTGTCGGACGCGAAGCTCACGCGCATCATCATGCTCGATGACGGACAGCTGCTGGTGGCCGGCGAGATGTTCAACACCGGCAACCGGCGGCAGGCGGGCGTCGCGCGTCTCGCGCATCTGGATACGCCGGTCATCACAGCGCACCCTGCGCCGGTCCTGGCCGCACTCGATGGCGGCGCCAGTTTTTCTGTGCGGGCGACGGGTGGCGCGCTGACCTACCAGTGGAAGCGCAACGGGCAGCCCATCGAGGGCGCGACGGGCGCGACGCTCACCTTGTCGAACCTGACCATGGCGGCGGCCGGCACCTACACTGTCACCGTGACCAACGCGCTCGGGAGCAGGACGAGCGACCCGGCGTCGCTCGGAATTGCGGGCCGGGCGCTCCTCCTCGGCTCGAGCCGTCCGCACGCCGGAACCGGCGGGGCGGCGGTCACCGGCGCGTTCACCATCGAGGGATCGGCGGCCAAGCGCATGTTGATTCGTGCCGTCGGGCCGACGCTCGCCTCGTTTGGGGTCTCCGGTGTTCAGGCGGATCCGCAGTTGGAAATCACCCACGCCACGACCGGTGCCGCCATCGCGGGCAACAACGACTGGGGCGGTGCGGCCAACGCCGCCGACATCCCGGCCGCGTCGGCGCAGGCGGGCGCGTTCGCGCTCGCCAGCGGTTCCAAGGACGCGGTCGTGCTCGCCACCTTGGAACCGGGCACCTATCGCGTGCGGGTTTCGGGCGGAACCGGCATCGTCCTGCTGGAAGTCTACGAAGCCGACCAGACGCCGCGGCTGGTCTACCTCGCGTTTCGCGCGCGGATCGGGCTGGGGTCGCAGAGCTTCAGCGGCGGTATCTCGATCAATCCGGCCATGGCGGGTCGCAGTTATCTGCTGCGCGCGCTCGGACCGTCGTTGGGGGTGCCGGAGGCCGTGGAGGATCCCGTGCTGACGGTGCGGGAGGTTTCCACGAACACCGTCGTGGCGACGAACGACAACTGGGGCGGCGAGGGGGCGGTGGCCTCGGCGGCGGGGGCGGTCGGAGCGATGCCCCTGGCCGTGGGCAGCAAGGATGCCGCGTTGGTGTTCACGCCGACGTCGGCCGGCAGCTACAGCTTTGTGCTGACCGGCGCGGGGAACACGGAGGGGATCGCGCTGCTCGAGGTTTTCGAAGTCGACGCCCACCGGGCCGTTTCGATTCCGGTCGCGATCGTGTCACAGCCGGAACCCACGACCGCGGAGGCGGGCCTGCCGGCGCGGCTGGGCGTGGTGGCGCTGGGCAAGCCGATCCCGGCGTTGCAATGGCGCAGGGGCGGCGTGCCGCTGAGCGGCGCCACCGGCTCGCAGTTGCACTGGCCCGCGGTGCTGCCCTCGGACGCGGGGACCTATGATGTGGTGGCGACCAATCCCGGCGGCGTGGCGGTGAGCGCTGCGGCGACCTTGTCCGTCACGCCCGCGAATCGCGCGACCCACGCCGTGCTGGGCGGAGGCTATCACGCGGGCGACACCGCCGCCGTCCGCAACACGCTGCACTACATCGCGCCGGTCACACGTCTGACGTGGTCGGTCACCTTGCCGGCGGGCTGGAGCTTTGCGTCCGACGACAGCACCGCCTCCAGCCGACCTGCCGCTGGCGCCACCGGCGTGCTGATCTGGACGTGGGACAACCCACCGGCGAGCCCTGTGGTGTTTGCCTCTTCCTTCAACGTGCCACCGGCGGAAACGACGACTCGCACCCTGAGCGCGACGGCGGTGGTGCGGCCGCCCTCGGCCGCGGAAGTGAGCCTCGTGGTGGCGCCGGATCCGCTGGGGCTCGGCCGCGTGACTACGCACAGCAGTGACACCGACCACGACTGGGCGATCAGTCTCTTCGAACTCACCCGCGTCATCGAACTCTACAACACGCGCCACGGCACAGTTCGCACCGGCGCCTACCGGCGTGATCCCGCCGGCGAGGATGGCTTCGGCGCCGACGCACCGCGCCCGGCGGGCGCGATGGCGCTGCTTCAGCGTTACCACTCAGCGGATACGCGCGGCGCCGGCCCCGGCGCGGGCCGCGACGGCATGATCGACCTCTTCGAGCTGACACGCGTGATCGAACTCTACAACACCCGCGCCGGCACCGTCCGCACCGGCCGCTACCGCGTGCAGGCCGGCACCGAGGACGGCTTCGCGGCGGGGCCGTGAGCGGCGGGGCGTGCCGGCGCTGACGCCTTACGGCGTCAGGATCACCTTCATGTATTTCCCGCCGTCCTTCGCGCTGAGCTTGGCAAACCAGCCGGCGCCGTCCGCGAGGGGGACGACCGCCTCGATCATCGGCTGCACGTTGATCGCGCCGCTCGCGATCAGGTCCAGGCACAGCGGATACTCGCCGGCGCTCGCGCAGGAGCCGAGGATCGTGAGCTCCTTCGTCACGACCGCCTGCAGCGGGAAGTCCTGCGTCTTCGGCGAGAGATTGCCGACCAGCACGCAGGCGCCGCCGCGCTTCAGGGCCGCGAGCGCGAGATTCAGCGTCGCGGTGAAGCCCACCACTTCAAACGCCACGTCCGCGCCGAGGCCCGCCGTGAGCCGCGCGACCTCCGCCGCGGCGTCGGCCCGGCCGGAGTTGATCGTGTGCGTCGCGCCGAGCTGGCGCGCGAGCTCGAGGCGGTTGTCGGCGAGATCGACGGCCACGACCTGTTTCGCGCCGGCCCAGCGCAGCGCCTGAATCACGAGCAGGCCGATCATGCCGCTGCCGATGACGACCGCCGTGGCATTGGGCGCGATCTTGGTGCGCTGCACCGCGTGCACCGCGATGGAGACGGGCTCGACCATCGCCGCCTGATCGTAGGGGAGGTTGTCCGGCAGGCGGTAGAGGATGCGATCCGGGATCGCGAGCTGCTCGGCGAACGCGCCGTGCTGCTTGTATTCGGTCGGGGAGACGCCGACGACGCGGCGGTTCTCGCAAAGGTTGACGGCTCCTTCCCGGCAGAAGCGGCACGCCCCGCACGAGATCGTCGAGTCGAAGGTCACGCGGTCGCCGGCGCGCCACGCCGTAACCTTCGGCCCGGTTGCGACGACTTCGCCCGAGGCCTCGTGCCCCATGATGAGCGGCGGCTGGCGCCGGCCCGTCGAGCCATCCCAGCCGTGGATGTCGCTGCCGCAGATGCCGCAGGCGCGGATGCGGACGACGACCTCGTCGGCCGCGGGCTTGGGGTCGGGGAAGTCGACGAGTTCGAGTTGCGAGGGGGCGGTGAGGAGGAGGGCCTTCATCGGGGAGGGTGAGCGTGGCAGTGGTGAACCGCCCGGCCATGGGAATCAACGCTGATGAATATCCACCGCGGCGGCCGCGGGCCGAGGTGTGTTTTCGTGCGGCGATTTTCCCATCCGCCGCCTTGCGGGGAGCGGCGGCGGGCGCATAGCCTTTCGCTCCCTGTTCAGCCCCTTATGAAGAATCCCTTGCTCCCCCGGAAATCCTTCCTCGCCGCGGCCGGTGCCGCGCTCCTCCTCGCCTGCGGCGCGCCGGTGTTCGCGGCCGCGGGCAAAACCGTCAAGGTCGGCTTCGCCCAGACGGGGGCCGAGAGCGCCTGGCGCACGGCCAATTCCGAGTCGATGAAATCCGAGGCCGCCAAGCGCGGCATCGACCTCAAGTTCTCCGATGCCCAGGGCAAGCAGGAGAACCAGATCCGCGCGGTGCGCTCCTTCATCACCCAGGGCGTGGATGTCATCGTGATCGCGCCGATCGTCGAGACCGGCTGGGACCCGGTGCTGCGCGAGGCGAAACGCGCGAAGATCCCGGTCATCCTTACCGACCGCACGATCCAGACCGCCGACGAGTCGCTCTACACCTGCTTCATCGGCTCCGATTTCTACGAGGAGGGCCGCATGGCCGCCGACTGGCTGGCGAAGCACGCCAACGGCAAGGGCAACATCGTCGAGCTCCAGGGCACGCCCGGTTCCGCGCCGGCCAACGAACGGCGCAAGGCCTTTGCCGACGCGCTGAAGAAGCACCCCGGCCTCAAGATCATCGACTCGCAGAGCGGCGAGTTCGAGCGGAGCAAGGGCAAGCAGGTGATGGAGGCGTTTCTCAAGAAGCACGCAAAGGCGATCAACGTCGTCTACGCGCACAACGACGACATGGCGCTCGGCGCCGCCCAGGCGATCGAGGAGGCCGGGCTCAAGCCGGGCAAGGACATCACCATCGTGAGCATCGACGCGATCGGCGAGGCGGTGAAGGCCGTCGCCGCGGGCCGGATCAACTGCACCGTCGAATGCAACCCGCTCTTCGGTCCCAAGGTTTATGATACGGTCGCCAAGGTGCTCGCCGGCCAGAAGGTGGAGAAGAAGATGTTCAACAAGGACGAACTCTTCGACGCCACCAACGCCGCGAAGGCGCTGCCGACGCGGCAGTATTGACGGCGCATCCGGAGCGTTCTCAACGGCTCCGTGACCGGCTTTGCCGGCGCGCTCGCAGCTCTTCGTGTCCAACGAACCCCTCCTCGCCCTTCGCGGCCTCACCAAGCGCTTCCTCGGCGTCACGGCGCTGGACGCCGTCGACTTCACCGTGCGCGCCGGCGAGATCCACGCGCTGCTGGGCGAGAACGGGGCCGGCAAGTCGACACTGATCAAGGTCCTCACCGGCGTCTACGCGGCCGATGCCGGCACGGCCACGCTCGGCGGGGTGCGCCTCGCGCCGGCGTCGCCCAAGGATGCGGAGCGGGCGGGCATCAGCACCGTTTACCAGGAGGTGAATCTCATCCCGGCGCTCTCGGTCGCGGAGAACATCGCGCTCGGCCGCCAGCCGGGGCGATTCGGCTTCGTTCACTGGCCCGCGATGCGCCGGCATGCGCGGGAGGCGCTCGCGCGACTTGAGGTGGATGTCGACGTCGACGCCGAGCTGGGCACGTTGTCGGTGGCCCTCCAGCAGATGGTCGCGATCGCGCGCGCGCTGGATCTCAGCGCGCGCCTGCTCGTGCTCGACGAACCCACCGCGAGCCTCGACGAGAAGGAGGTCGCCGAATTGTTCAAGGTCATGCGCCGGCTGCGCGCCGGCGGGCTCGGCATCGTCTTCGTGACGCACTTTCTCGAGCAGGTTTACGCCGTGAGCGATCGGCTCACCGTCTTGCGCAACGGCCGCCTCGTCGGCGAGTTTGTCACCGCCGAGCTTCCGCGACTCGCCCTCGTCGGCAAGATGCTCGGCCGCGAGGTCCGCGACGAGGCGGGGCGCGCAGGCGGCGGGCCTCGTCCTGAGGTGGAACGGGTTGACCCCGACCTGTTGCCGGCGGCGGCGGGGCCTGAAGCGCCTTGGGGTCAAGGCGCTCCACCTCGGACCGGCGTTGCTGCGTCCGCGCCGCTGCTCGAGGCGCGTGGGCTGGCGCGCCGCGGTGCACTGCATCCGATCGATCTCATGCTGCGGCGCGGCGAAGTCTCCGGTCTGGCCGGCCTGCTCGGCTCGGGGCGCACCGAGACGGCCCGCCTGCTCTTCGGCATCGACCGCGCGGACGGCGGCACGGTCGCCTTCCGCGGCCAGCCCGTGCGCGTCGCCTCGCCGCGCGACGCAGTGCGGCTCGGCCTCGCGTTCTGCTCCGAGGATCGGAAGACGGAGGGCATCCTGCCCAACCTCTCCGTGCGCGAAAACCTGATCTTCGCCCTGCAGGCGAAACAGGGCGCCTGGCGGACGCTCGTGCGCGCCGAGCAGGACCGGTTGTGCGCGCACTACATCGCCGCCCTCCGCATCAAGACTCCGGATGCGGAGACGCCGATCCGCAATCTCTCCGGCGGCAACCAGCAGAAGGTCCTGCTCGCGCGCTGGCTCGCGACGCGCCCCGAGCTGATCATCCTCGACGAGCCCACGCGCGGCATCGACATCGGCGCGAAGGCCGAGATCGAGCAGCTCATCGCCAGGCTCAGCGCCGACGGCTTGTCGGTCCTACTGATCTC
>CAZENI010000361.1:1634-8798 GCA_964513055.1 uncultured Opitutus sp. | reverse complement strand
CTTCAGCGATCTGCGCACGCACGACATGGGCGAGGGCCTCAAGGATCCCGTGAGCCAGGGCGTGGACGTGCCCGGCATCAGCGTGCCGCCCCGGTTGTTCCTCACGCGCCCGCTCTGGGGCGTCGCCGACACCGGCCCGTGGCTGCACGACGGCCGCGCCCGCACGCTCTTCGAGGCGATCCAGCTCCACCGCAGCGACGGCAGCGAAGCCAACCCGGTGATCGACGCATTCAACGGGCTTGCGCCCGCCGATCAGCAGGCCGTCGTGTCGTTCCTCCTCACGCTGCGCCTGCCGCTCCAGCAGGGACTGACCGCCACAAACTGATCGCCAGCCGACCGCGTTCGCCGGCGGCAAATCGCCGCCGGCGAGCCACCGCGCGCGCTCGCCGGCCCGAACCGGGAAGACTCACTCGACGGACACCACGGCCTTGATCACGCCCGACTCCGGTTTCAGCCACGTCGGGAACTCGCTGATCATGTCATCAAAGCGGGTGCGGTGCGTGATCCACGGGCGCGTGTCGATCGTGCCGTCCTCGATCAGGCGGATGATGCGCGCGAAATCGCCGGAGAGCGCGTTGCGTGAAGCGAGGAGGCTGAGTTCGCGCCGGTGCATCACCGGCGCGTGCGGAAACGCGAGCTCCTGCTGCGTGATGCCGACGTAGACGAGTCGGCCGCCAAAAGCGCAGTAGTTCAGCGCGTGCGCCATCGACTTGTGGCTGCCGGTCGCGTCGATCACGACATCCGCGAGCTGGCCGTGCGTGATGGCCGCGAGCGCCGCCGCCTCGCTGCCATCGCCACGCGCCACGATCGTGTGCGGCACGCCCATCTTCTCCCGGCAAAACGCCAGCCGCGCCTCGCTGATGTCCATCACGATGCAGGTCGCACCCGCGACTTTCACGAACTCGATCGCGGATAGCCCGATGGGGCCGGCGCCGATCACGAGCACGTGATGGCCCGCATTGACGCCGGCGCGGTCCACCGCGTGGCAGCCGATCGCGAGCGTCTCGACGAGGGCGAGCTGCTCATAACTCAGCGTCCGCGAGACGTGGAGCTTGCGGGCGGGAAGCAGCATCCGTTCGCACATGCCGCCATCGCACATCACGCCGAGGGTCTGGTGGTGTTCGCAGCAGTTCGTGAGGCCGCGCCGGCACGAGTAGCATTTCTGGCAGTTGATATACGGTTCGACGGAGCAGCGGTCGCCTGGCGCGACATGGGTCACGCCTTCGCCCACCGCCAAAACCTCCACGCCGAGCTCGTGGCCGGGGATGCGCGGGTAGGAGTAGAACGGCATCTTGCCGAGAAACCCGCCGTAGTCCGTGCCACAGATCCCGATCCGGTGGATCTTCAGCAACGCCTCGCCGGGACCGGGAGGCGCCGGCTCGGCAATGTCGAGCGGACGAAACGACTGCGGTTTCTCGAGTTGGATGGCTTTCATCGAAGCAAAGTTGAAAGGTGAAAGTTGAAGGATGAAAGAACCGGAAGGTCGAAATCCACGGTGGCCGAGCTTTCAACTTTCAACTTTCGACCTCCAACTTTCAACACGCCCGGAGGGCGCGTCAGTTATTCTCCGGCAGGCCTTCCCTGTGCCCGAGATTCTTCACCGGCGCGAAGATCGCCTGCACGTCCTCCAGCAGCTGTGGATCGATCGGCTCGGCCGCCCACTTGGCCCAGTTGCGGATGTTCACCGGGTTCGCGCTGCCGGAGACGGTCGTGGTGATGTCGGGATTCGCGAGCGAGAATTGCAACGCGAGCTTCGCGATGTCGACGCCCTTGCTCGCGCAGTGCGCCGCGGCCTGGCGCGCGGCCGCCTTCACAGTCTCGGGTTCTTTCAGCCACGCCGGCAGCGGCGCGTTGGTCAGCAGGCGCGCGCTGAACGGCCCGGCGTTCATCACGCCCACGCCCTTGGTTTTCAGATACGGCACGATCTCGTCGGCGAAGCGCGTGTTCTGCAGCGTGTATTGGTTGTAGCTCAGCACGCAGTCCACGCTCGTCTGCTCGAGGATGAACTTGAAGATCTTCATCGGATAGCCGCTGAAGCCGATGTAGCGCACCTTGCCCGCCTGCTGGATTTTCCGCAGCGCCGGAATCGTCTCGTCGACGATCTGCTGCATCGGCACGAACTCGATGTCGTGGCAGAGGATAATGTCGAGGTGGTCGGTGCCGAGCCGGTGCAGCGACACGTCGACGCTCTCCGCCACGCGCTTCGCCGAGAAATCGAAGTGCGAAAGATCGTAGCGACCCAGTTTCGTGCACAGCGTGTAGTTCTCGCGTGGGACGCCGCGCAGCGCGATGCCGAGCAGCACCTCGCTCATGCCGCGCCCATAGAACGGCGACGTGTCGATGAAGTTCAGCCCGCACTCGAGCGCCACGCGCACGCTGCCGAGCGCCTCGTCGAGCGTCACGCTGCGGAATTCCGCCCCGAGCGAGCTCGCGCCGAAGCTGAGGATGGGAAGCTGGAGATCGGTGTTTCCGAGACGGCGGGTTTGCATGGATCGAAAGAGGGAGGGAAACCGCTGAGGCTCGCTGATGTTCCTCGGCGCAATGGGGCCGCGGGGGTGAGCGTGAATTGGCGGTTTGGTCAGGCTCAGGTCCGGCAGCCCATCGTGAGCAGCACATTGGCCCACAGGGCCTGGTCGGCGGTTTGGATCGTCAGCACATGGTCGGGACTTTCGACCTGCTGGTAGAAATCCCACTTGAGGATCGGCTCGAGTTTCAGGTTCGAGCCGGCGGCGGCCAGCGCGGCGCGATACTCGTTCCACACCGGCGGCTCGCCCTGCTGCGCGTAGGGATCGTCAGGCGGGATGCCCATCGTGTTCACGTGATCGACCGGCACCGCGCTGAGCAGCGCGCGCAACACCTGCACCACGGTCACGACGCCCGGCGCGAGATTGAGCGAGATGACTTCGGCGTTCGGCCCGCGCTTCGTCGACGCCGGGTAGTTGCCGTCCGCGATCAGGATTTTCGAGTGGTGGCCGGCCCGCGCGAGGACGCGCAGGATCTCCGGGTGCGTGAGCGAGGTTTTGAGCATGGCGGATCAGCGGGCGTATTTCCGAAAAGCCTCCATCGTCTGGCGAGCCGCCCCCGTGTCATCGGGCAGCGGGAGGATCTCCGCCGAGAGATAGCCCGCATAGCCGATCGCGCGCAAGGCCTCGATGATCGGCGCGACGGCCGTGTGGCCGAAGCCGATCGCGCGCCGGTTCGAATCGGCGAAATGCACGTGTCCCACCAGCGGCCCGGCCTCGCGCAACGCTGCCGCCAGATCGGCCTCCTCGATCGCCATGTGGAACAGGTCGCAGAGCAGCCGCACGTTTCGGGTGCGCAACGTGCGCAGCCACGCCGCGGAGTCGCCCTGCCGGTTGAAGAGGTTGGTCTCGTAGCGATTCAGCGGCTCATAGAGCAGCGGCACGCGATGGCGCGCCGCGTGTTCGCCCAGATCGTCGAGCGCCTCGCCGAGCCAGGCCAGCGCCTGCTCGCGGCTGACCGCGCCCTCCCAGCGGCCCTGCATCGAGCCGATGATCGCGGGCGCGCGGAAGCCGCCGGCAAAATCCACGATCGCCCGCACGAACTCCCGCGCCGCCGCCCGCACCACGGGATCGGGACTGGTGAGCGAGAGTTTCCGCACCACCCAGCCCGCGCCCGTGCCGACGGCCGCCACGCTGAGCCGGTGCTGCCCCAGCAGCGCCGGCAACTCCGCGAGCGCCGGCGCATCCGCGGCGGGCGGAAAAATCTCGACGGCGTCGTAGCCGAGCGCCGCCGCCCGCGCGCAGCCCTCGGCGAGGCCGCCGTGAAACACGAACGGCCCGCTGCGGGCTTCCGGCACGAGGCAGAGAGTGATCGCGGAACGCATCCCGGTTGAACTACGGAGCCGCACGCCGCCCGTCGAGCCTGCGTGCGCAGGCTCCGCGTCTCCGCAGCCCGCCGTGGGAGCGCCGGGCTAGAAAACTACGCCGACGGCGAAAGGTGAGCGTTCGTCGTGCGCGATGCCGCGCCTTGCGCTCGACACCGCGCCGTCCCGCGTCGCATCGTCGCGCGTCCGCTTTCTCCGCCCTGCATGAATCGGTGCCTCGTCCTCCCCCTGCTCCTCCTTTCGCTCCTCGCCGCCGGCTGCGGCGCCCGCCGCGACGTCAAGGTCATCAAGCTCGCGCACGGCCTCGACCCGCAGCACAGCGTGCACAAGGGCATGGTCTTCCTCGCCGCGCGCCTCGCCGAAAAATCCGGCGGCACGCTGCGGGTCGACGTCTATCCCAGCGGGCAGCTCGGCAGCGAACGCGAGTGCCTCGAGCTCGTGCAGATCGGCGGGCTGGCCATGACCAAGGTCTCCGCCAGCGTGCTCGAGGGCTTCGCGCCCGAATTCAAGGTCTTCGGCCTCCCGTATCTGTTTCGCGATGACGCCCACAAGGCGGCGGTGCTCGACGGCCCGATCGGCCGCGAAATCCTCGCCGCGCCGCAGACGAAGTTCATGCGCGGCCTCTGTTACTACGACTCCGGCAGCCGCAGCTTCTACACCAAGCGGCCGGTGCGCACGCCCGACGATCTGAAGGGCCTGAAGATCCGCGTGCAGGAGAGCCCGATGGCCTTCGCCCTGATCCGGGCCTTCGGCGCCTCCGCCACCCCGATCGCCTTCGGCGAACTCTACACCGCGCTGCAGCAGGGCGTGGTCGACGGCGCGGAGAACAACCCGCCGAGCTTCCACCTCGCCCGCCACTACGAGGTCTGCAAATTCTACTCGCTCGACGACCACACGAGCGTGCCCGACGTCGTCGTCATCGGCACCCATTTCTGGAACAGCCTCACCGCGCAGCAGCAAAAATGGCTGCAGGAGGCCGCCGATGAATCCGCCATCCACCAACGCCAGCTCTGGGGCGTCTCGACCGCGGAATCACTCGCCGCCGTCGAGAAGGCCGGCGTGGAAATCATCCGGCCCGACAAGGCGCTCTTCCGCGCGCGCGTCGCCGAGCTGCACGAGAACGCGAGCCGCGACCCGATCATCGGGCCGCTCGACCGGCGCATCGCGGAGGTGAAGCCATGAAAGCCCTCCGCCTCACCATCGACCGCCTGCTCGGCTCCGCCATCTGCCTGCTCATGGCCGGCATGGTGATCAACGTCCTCTGGCAGGTCTTCACCCGCTTCATCCTCCGGCATCCCTCCAGCTTCACCGAGGAGCTGGCGCGCTACATGATGATCTGGGTCGGCCTCCTCGGATCGGCCTACGCCAGCGGCAAGAAGTCGCACCTCGCGCTCGATCTGATCACCGCGCACCTCCACGGCGCGCGCAAACGCACCTCCGAAATCATCATCCACTCCGTCGTGCTGCTCTTCGCGCTGGGCGTGCTGGTCGGCGGCGGCGGCCGGCTCGTGTGGATTCAGCTCTCGCTCGGCCAGCAGTCGGCCGCGCTGCAATGGAAACTCGGCTACGTCTACCTCGCCGTGCCGCTCGCCGGCGCCTTCATCGTTTTCTACAGCGTCACCGCGCTGCTCGACGCCGTGCGGGGCGAGACGGCGGCGGCGCAGCAATCGTCGGGACTGAACTGACATGAACGAAGCCCTCATCCTCGCGTTCGTCTTCGCCGTGCTGCTGTTCGCCGGCGTCCCCATTTCCTTCGCCATCGGCTCGGCCGCCGTGCTCGCGCTGCTCGTGACACTCGACCCGGCGGCGGCGACCACCGTGATCGCCCAGCGCATGGCCACGGGCCTCGACAGCTTCGCGCTGCTCGCGATCCCGTTCTTCATCCTCTCCGGGCAGCTCATGAACCGCGGCGGCATCGCGCGCCGCCTGATCGATCTCGCCAAGGTGATCGTGGGCCGGCTGCCCGGCGGACTCGCCTACGTGAATGTGCTCGGGAGCATGCTCTTCGGCTCCATCTCCGGTTCGGCCGTGGCCGCCGCCGCCGCGATCGGCGGCGTGATGACGCCGCTGATGAAGCGCGAGGGCTACAACCGCGAGTTCGCCGCGGCGGTGAACATCACCGCTGCGCCCATCGGCCTCCTCATCCCGCCGAGCAACATCATGGTGGTGTATTCGCTCGCGAGCGGCGGCGTCTCGATCGCGGCACTCTTCATCGCGGGCTACGTGCCCGGTATCCTCCTCGGACTCGCCCTGATGGGCGTCGTCGCCGTGCTCGCCCGACGCCACCGCTACCCGGTCGGCGAGAAAGTCGCGCTCGGCGAGGGTGTGCGGATCTTCTTCTCCGCGCTGCCGGCGCTGCTGCTGGTCGCGATCGTCATGGGCGGAATCGTCCTCGGCTGGTTCACGCCGACCGAGGCCAGCGCGGTCGCCGTGGCGTATACGTTTGTGCTCTCGGTGCTGGTCTACCGTGAAATCCAGTGGCGCGAACTCCCGCAGCTCCTGACCGACTCGGCCGCGACGACCGCGATCGTGCTCCTGCTGGTCGGCACCTCGATGGGCATGTCGTGGGTGATGTCGTCCGCGAACATCCCGCAGACGATCACGGAAATGCTGCTGTCGCTCACCGACAACAAAATCGTGCTGCTGCTCATCATCAACCTGCTGCTGCTCGTGGTGGGGTGCTTCATGGACATGACGCCCGCGGTGCTGATCTTCACGCCGATCCTGCTGCCGGTGGTGGTGAAGTTCGGCATGACGCCCCTGCACTTCGGCCTCGTGCTGATTTTCAACCTCTGCATCGGCCTGTGCACGCCGCCCGTGGGCAACTGCCTCTTCGTCGGCTGCGGCGTGGCCGAGACGACGATCGCCAAGGTGTGGCGCCCGCTGCTGCCGTTCTTCTTCGCGATGTTCGCGGTGCTGATGCTGGTGACCTACTGGCCGGCGCTCTCGCTCGCGCTGCCGAAGGCGCTCGGCTTCTGAGCCGCGCGCAAGGGCGGGGCCCGGCGCTCCGGGCCGGCCCCACCACCGGAGCACGACGGACGGTCACTTCCGCTTCGCAAACTCCGGCGCGAGCTCCAGGCCGAAGTAGTCGCGGGCGTTGGCGAAGCAGATGTTCTTCACCATGCCGCCGACCAGCGCGTAGTCCGACGGGATCTCGCCGCGCGCCATGTCGGCGCCGAGGAGGTTGCAGAGCGTGCGGCGGAAGTATTCGTGCCGCGGATAACTCACGAAGCTCCGCGAGTCCGTGATCATGCCGACGAAGCGCGAGAGCAGGCCGAGGTTCGAGAGCGCGTTCAACTGCCACTCCATGCCCTCCT
>CAZENI010000361.1:0-1624 GCA_964513055.1 uncultured Opitutus sp. | reverse complement strand
CCTTCTGGTCGAGGAACCACCAGCCGCTGCCGAACTGCACCTTGCCGGGGATCGAGCCGTCCTGGAAATTGCCGATCATCGTGCCGAGGACGTAATTGTCGTTCGGGTTGTTGTTGTAGACGATCGTGCGCGGGAGCTGATCGGTCGAATCGAGCGCGTTGAGGTAACGCGAGAGCGCCACCGCCTGCGGAAAGTCGCCGATCGAATCGAAGCCGGTGTCGGGCCCGAGCTTGGTGAGGAGGCGGACGTTGTTGTTCCGCAGCGCCCCAAGGTGGAGCTGCTTGGTCCAGCCGCGCGCGGCGTCCCACTTGCCGAATTCCAGCATCAGATACGAGCCGTAGCGGGCCGCCTCCTCCGCGGAGGCAGCGCGGCCGCGGCGGGCGGCGTCGAAAATCATCTTCGCCTGCGCGTGCGTGCACGGCTCCGCCAGCGCGCTCTCGAGACCGTGGTCCGAGACGCGGCAGCCAATCGCATGGAAATCGTCGTGCCGCTGCTTCAGCGCGCCGAGGAGATCGTCAAAGGTCTTGATGCCCGCCGCCGCGCCGGCCGCCGTCGCGAGCCGGTCGAGCCAGGCGTTGAACCCCGCGGGGCTGCCCACGCCCAGCGCCTTGTCGGGGCGGAACGCCGGATAGACGCGCGCCTTCAGCTTGCCCGGATTCGCCGCGATCGCCTTGTGCTGGTCGAGCGAGTCGGCCGGGTCGTCCGTCGTGCACACCACCGCGACCTTCGACAGGTTGATCAGATCGTGGACGCGCAGCTTGCCAAGTTTCGCATTGGCCTGCTTCCAGATCTTCTCGGCGGATTTGCCGGTGAGCAGATCGTTGACGCCGAAGTAGCGCTTCAACTCCAGCGCGCTCCAGTGGTAGAGCGGATTGCGCAGCGTGTGCGGCACGGTCTCGGCCCAGGCCTGGAACTTCTCCCGCGGCGAGGCGCCGCCCGTGACGAATTCTTCCTTCACCCCGTTGGTGCGCAGCGCGCGCCACTTGTAGTGATCGCCGCCGAGCCAGAGCTCGGCGAGGTCGGCGAACTGGTGGTTCTTCGCGATCAGGTCCGGCGGCAGGTGGCAGTGATAGTCGTAGATCGGCTCCGCCTCCGCGTAACGGTGGTAGAGCTCGCGCGCCTGCTTGGTGCCGAGGAGGAAATCGTCGTGGATGAAGGGTTTTGCCATTTTCGGAGAGGAGTAATTCAGAAGCCAGGAAAGCAGGAATTCATGGCTTCCTGACTTCTGAATTGAAACGGTTTTGGAGAGTTATTTGGAGATATCGTTGAGCATCTCCTCGAGGGTCGCGTAGCGCTCGAGCAGCTTGCGGGCGGCGGCGCAGGTCGCGGCGGGCGCGAGGCCGGTGTTTTCGGCGAGAAACACGATGTAGCTCGCGATGTTCTTCGCGAAGTGCAGCCGGCCCTCGTCGCTCACGCTGTAGAACCGCGCGCGCTGCTCGTAGCCCGCGCGCGTGTGGTCGCCCAGCGCCGTCTTCTCCGCGCGGCCGCCGCCGGCGAGCACGAAGAGGAAGTTGTATTCGAACCAGAACATGTGCTCCGGACTGGCCGGCAGCGACTCGAGCGTGGCGCGCGTCACCGTCGGGCTCGCGAACACTTCCGTGCCGCGCTCCGCCTTCGCCAGCGC
>CAZENI010000360.1:0-8817 GCA_964513055.1 uncultured Opitutus sp. | reverse complement strand
CTTGTCGGCTCTAAGGACGAATCCGCCGGTGCCATTGACCGTGCCGCCTGTCACGCGATCGCCGGACTTTTTTTCCACGGGCAGGGATTCGCCGGTAAGCATGGATTCATCGACGGAGGAAGCGCCTTCCTCGATGACGCCATCGACTGGGATCTTCCCGCCCGGACGCACGCGGAGGCGGTCGCCGGCTTGAACTTCTGACAACGCGACCTCGGCGTCGCCGGTGGCAGTGACGCGGATGGCGGTCGGCGGAGCGAGGTTCAACAGCGCCTTAATGGCGCTGGAGGTGCGAGCCCTCGCCCGGAGTTCCAGCACCTGCCCGAGCAACACGAGCACGACAATGACGGCGGCGGCTTCGAAATAAACGTCCACCATGCCGCCGTGCATCCGCATGGCAGGCGGGAACGCGCCGGGCAGGAAAAATGCGCCCGCGCTGTAAATCCACGCGGAGCCCACGCCGAGCGCGATCAACGTGAACATGTTCCAATGCGCGTTACGGAACGACCGCGCTCCACGCACGAAGAACGGCCAGCCGGCCCACCAGACCACGGGCGTGGAAAGAAGAAATTGAATCCACCGGCTGACGGTCCCGTTGGCGACATGGGCAAACGCCGGCACAAGGTGCGCCATCGCGAGCACAAAGACCGGCAACGCGAAGGCACCGCCGATCCACAACCGCCTCGTCATGTCGCGCAGTTCGGAATTTTCCTCTTCGGTATCGCTCGCGCTCGCTACTTTCGGTTCGAGCGCCATGCCGCAGATGGGGCACTCACCCGGATGATCCTGCTCGATTTGCGGGTGCATCGGGCACGTCCAGATCGTCTTTTTGGGAGCCGACGCGGCGGTTGGGTTGCGCTCGAGAGCCATGCCACATTTCGGACACTCACCCGGTTTGTCCGACTCCACGCCGGGACACATCGGGCAATAATACGCCGCCTGCGCCGATGGTTTCACCGGCACGCGGTCAGCGTGCCGGTGGTGTTCACACGCGGCGTGTTCACCCGTATGCTCTGCGTCCGGCTTGTGATGGCAGCAGGCGTGGTCCGATTTCGGTTCGTGCGCTTTGTGCTCCGGTTCGTCGTTGTGCTGGGGGTGGTTCATGCTCGGCTGACGTGGTTGTTGCGCATTCCTTACACTTTTTCTCTTTGCACGCTCCCACGGAGCGCACAGGCGCAGGCCAAACATTGCTCGCGACTGCACGCTCCACAAAATATTTCTAGCCGCTCGCGCAGCGCCCGCCGCGCGCGGTGCAGCACGACGTCCATCGTCGCGACACGAATCTTCAGCGCCTTGGCCACCGCGGCCTTCGATTCGCCCTCCAAATCGATTCGACGTAACACCTCGGCGTAACGCGGCTTGAGCGTGCGCAACAGTCCGCGGAAACACGCGCACACGGCGGCTTCCCAATCGGCCGGCGGAGTCGCGCCATCGGCTCCCGAAGCGCTGATTTCCATTACCAATTGCTCCACGGCCGCGTGATCGGATTTCTTCTCCCGGTAATGATCGGCAATCGCATTGCGGAGGACGCGGTAAAACCACGCGACGGCACGTTCACTCCGCCGCAACTCGTCACCGCGTTGCAGCGCCCGCAGGAGGCTGTTTTGCAGCAAGTCCTCGGCCTCGCCATCGGCGCCGAGACGACTGCGAATGAAGCGCAGAAACCGCGCGTGCTCGTTCGTCAGCGCTCTGACCATGGCTGGTGCGAGCGTGATTTGATTCGCACGCGAAGCTGGCGTGCGGCGACGCGGATAGCGAGAGGGGCTTTCGGCAGACTCCACACCCGTTTTAACGCAGCAGGCCCGCAAATCCCTCAACTGGAGTTGTTTTTCTTCCGGCCGGCAATTCTCGTCCGGAATTCGGGGGTAAGGAACCCTGCCGCGTAGCGTTCAGCCGGCGGGCTGCGTGCACGCGACCCGCGTGTATGACGTCGCCGATCGTGCATCACTCCACGGCGATGCGGACTGCGACGATTCGGTTTTAAAGGAAGGAAATCGGTGCGAACAGCCACCAGGTGCTGAAAGCACTGCGGCCCGCTCCACATCCTGCGCCAGCCGAGTCCCATGGTCGCTCACCGCACATTTGCCGAACGTTTGGTCGACGTGTTGAAGAGTTCGGCCCCGAGGCAACAAGACGAATCTGGCGTCCGACGAGTTGCGGGTCGCCACAGAGATCGGCTCATCGCGACCCATCCGCAGCAGGCAAAGCGTCGCGATACTCGATTTCGGCCGTGCCCACCGCCTTGCGCAGTTGCGCGACTGCGACGTTGTAACCGTGATGGGCCCGAAGCCGGCTCGTGCGTGCGGTCGTCAGCTCCACCTCCGCTCGCAGCAGATCGAGCTGCGTCGAAGTGCCCGCTTTGAAACGGGCTTCCGCCAGACGCACGGCCTCTTCCGCTTGTGCGACACCTTGCTGCGTCGCGGCGGCGAGCTCGCTTGCCTGCTCGATCGCGGAAAACGCCCTCCGCACTTCGACCTCGATGGCAAGCCGGGCTTCAGTCTCGGTGAGGCGCGCCTGTTCAACCTGTGAAGCGGCCTGCGCGACGGCGCCGGTCGTCGCCCGGCTGCCGATGACCCAGCGCGACTGCACTCCACCGCGAAAGCCGTCAATCGAGTCGCCGAGGCGATTCGTTGGTCCCTTGCGCACGTCGCCGCCGCCGTAGATTGAGAGATTCGGGAAATACCCCGCGCGTGCGGCATCGACATCTTCGCCGCGCGCAGCGGCGAATTTCGCGAGCCGCCGAAGATCGGGCCGGTTGGTCAGCGCCGCCGCAATGGCCGCTTCGAGATCGAAGGTCTCCCGTCCGAAATCGAGCGTGCCGGGAAACTCCGGAATTTTGCGTAGCGATTCCTGACCGTTGGTCGTCACTCCTAGCACGCGGCGCAGCTCCTCGAATGCGAGACGAAAGTCGTTGCGCGCGCGAATCAGCGGAGCCTTCGCGTTGGCCATCGCGACTTCGGCGCGCAGACGCTCGAACTCCGGCGCGGAGCCGGCTTCGGCGCGCGCGTTCGCATATTGCGACTGTGTTTGGAGCAACTCGAGATTCTGCTCCTGCACCTTGATCTGCTCGCGAGCGAGCAGCACGTCGTAGAAACGAACCCGCACGCCAAGCAGCGCCTCGTTGATCGATGCCTGGAGATCGAGCACGGCGGCATCGCGCGCCAGCTCGGCGCTACGGATCGACGCCCGAATCACACCGCCCGCATAGAGCGTCTGCGCTCCCGTGAATGTCAGCCGCCAAAAGCGGCCCTTGGGAGCAAAGATGATCGAAGTCGAGTTGAAGTTGGTCCCCGTGCTGACCGAAGCGGAGTTGACGCTCAGAATCGTGGCCGTGGAGCTTTCCAGATAACTGCCCGCCGCCGAGACTGTCGGCAAACTCACCGCCGAGACTGTCGTGACGATCCCCTGCTGCGCCCGGATGCGCTCGCGCGCCTGACGAATCGCAAAATTGTTTTCGAGTGCAACGGAGATCGCGGTCTCCAAGTTAAGCGGATCGGGGATTTTCCGCGGCGGTTGCGCTTCCGCAGTCGCACCGGCAAGGACGACAGAGGCTGTGGCACGAAGCAGTCGACGGCCGGTCGTTTTGGCGAAACGACTTGCATTGCTGGAAGGCGCAGCCCGGCTCATGCCGCCTTAAACGCAAACTACACCGCCAATCCCTCACACCCTCACACTATTTTTTCGGCCTTATGCCGGCGACTGCAGATCTGGAGCCCGGAACGGCCAACGAGGACGAATCCCGGCAACGCTTGGGCGGCACATCGCTTTCGCTGAAATGCTTCGCTCGCTCGGCGCGTCAGCTCGCGGGGGCGAAAACTGAAAAGGCCGTCGCTCGCGTGGAGCCGACAGCCTTGTTTGTGAATTCGCGACGGTCAGCGAGACATCGCCGCGCTCACTTCTTCTCCGGGACCTTCGCGACGAACATGCACTCCTCGCCCTTGGCGTTCACGTAGGTGACTTGGCGCTCGATGGAGGGATTCTTTGGCGGTCCCTTTGTCACGACCTTGACCTTCTCCTTACACGCGGGGCACGTGAGCGTGGCACCTTCCTTGCAGTGCTCCATCGCCTGCGCAGGGGAGACAACCGTCACTTCGGAAACGGTCTGACATTGGTTGCAGACGTAAGCGATTTTGTCGCTAGCCTTGAGTTGCTTGAACTCATCTGGCTTGCGAAGCGTCTGCCAGTATTGCGGACCGGGACCGGCATACGCAAACGAGGCGAGCACGCCGAGCGCAGCGGTGGCGAGAAACACACGAATCGATTTTGTTTTTATGATATGTGGATTGGTGGACTGAGTGACTTGGGAACGGTCGCATCCAACGGAGCGTTCGTGGCGGTTACCTCAAACGTTTACTTCGTCGCTCCCGGCTTCGCGAAGAACGCGCACTCCTCGCCCTTATCGTTGACATAAACGAGCTCTTCTCGAGTGGGAGGATCGTTGCGCTGGCGTTTTACGACAACCTTCGTCTTCGCATTGCACGAAGGGCACGTGACCGTGGCGCCTTCTTTGCATTGCTCCATCGCGTGGGCGGGCGATGCGACTGTCACCTCGGACACCGTTTTGCATTGGTTGCAAACGAAGGCGACCTTCTCGCCGGCTTTCAGCTTCTTGAAGTCATCCGGCTTGCGGAGCGTCTGCCAGTATTGCGGACCGGGACCGGCATACGCGAGCGAAGCGATGACGCCGAGAACGGCGACCGCGAGAAACGAACGAACGAGTTTTGATTTCATGATACGTGGGATGATCATCCGAGGCAAAGACGGGAACGGTCGCATTATTCATGCCATCGCCGTGGCTACTGCGCATTTTCTACGAAATTCTGTGCGGGGATTATGGAGTCATTTTCATCCAACCTTGCTCCGGATGGGCGGCGATCGGAGTCATCAGCGAGAGGTAACGCTCGCCTGCCGCTGGCGGCATTTCTTTCGCCACCGCGTAGAAATGGTCCACCATCCGGTGCTGGCACTCGGCGATGATCTTGTTCGACCGTTTCATTGCCGCTTCCAATTCCGGGGTGACGTTTTTTTGGGCCGCGATTAGCCGAGTCAGCTCGGCATCGCTGGTTTGCAGGGTAACGCACATCGGCTCGCACTCGGCGGTGTATCGGCGGTGCAGCTCGGCGATTCGGAGCACCGAATCGTCGCTCAACGCGAATTCACGCTGCAGCCAGCGTAACTCGGGCTCGTGCACGGCCGATTCGCCCTCCGTCCGAAGCGCGCGCCAGGTGAACGCGCCCGCCCCGCCGGCCAGCGCCACCAGCAGCACGAGGGTGGCTTTCAGTTTCATTGCCGATGGCTGGCCGCGTGTGCGACCGGGTTGATCGCGAGCACGTAGGCGCTGAGGCCCGCCACTCGCTCATGTTGCGCGCCGCGCTGGCGCCAGGCATTCCCGGACGCTGTGCCGGCGAACAGCAAGCCAGCGACGACAACCGTGGCCCAAGCCGGATGCCCGACGATTTCCTCGGTGCGGTTCCAAATACGAAATGAGAGGCGCTGCTTCCGTGCGGCTATCCGCCGCCACACGGCGGCTCGGAAGTTTGGATCTGGAGCCGGCTTGACCTCCCACTCGTGCAATAAGCTGCGGAGAGAATCTTGCATGTTTCTGAGCGTTCTGCGCTCACAAGTTATACACCTCAGCCGGCGAAATCCCTCGACTTTTCGATGCAATTTTCGTGCGCAACTCCGAAAACGCGTAACGGCTGTCGATCAGCGCAGCGCACGAGCAACCGCGATCAGTGCTTGTGGGTGCTGCTGGGCGCCGTCGCGGCCGCTTCCTCGGATTGCGCGGCAGGTGCAGTCGATGTGGCTGGCGCGTCGCTCTTCACGGCGACCGGCTTCTCGCAATCGCACGGCTTGTCGCTCTGCTCGTGCGCTGCGCCGTCTTTCTTGTGCGCGCCGTCGCCCAACATCATCGCCGGCATCATCGCGGCCATGCAGCCGGAGAGAAACAGCGTGCCCGTGAGCACACCGATCGAAACAATCACTCTGTGCGTCTTCATGATGGAAAAGAGAGAGCTCACCAGCGCGGCTCCACGCCAGAATCTCGCATGGCGTCGCAGATCTTCTGCCCGGCGACATAGCGTGCGGGATCCTCCTGATAGACCTTGTAGCACATCGGACAGCACAGCGGCACGGGGCGGCCTTCGACGTGCAACGTCATGAAGCCACGCCCGCCCGTGGTGTCTTTGCCGCACACGACGCACGTGTCGGCGGATTGCGTGGAATCGGAGGCGTTCATTGGAGTTTGGATTAGATTGTGAACTGCGCTTGCGGGAATACAGGCGGTCGCGTATCGCCCGCGGCCGAATGGTGAGGCGAAATCAACTCGGCGGGCCGACCGTGAGCACGGCGTTCCGTCCGCCGAAAGGGTTGTCGACCGCTTCGGCCGCATCCGGGACATCGGCCCATTCGCCATCGACGATCAGCCGATACTCGTAGCGGCCGGGCGCGAGCTCGAGGTCGAGCGCCCATGCGCCGTCGCTCGTGGGATTGAGCGCAAGACCAGTCTGATCCCAGTTGTTGAACGAACCGGATACGCGCACGGAGGCGGCGTTCGGGAATTGGAATTTGAGCGGAACACGCGCCAGCACGGACGTGGATTTTTTCGGCGATTTCTTTTTCATGGGACGAGAACGGGCTGCGGAGAGAGCGCCGTGGTTTCGGCGGGAGGCGGCGGCAGGCTGCGGCGACGCCAGATGAAGAAGATCGCCGGATAGACGAGCAGCTCCATGAGCGTCGAAGTCACGACGCCGCCGACCATCGGCATGGCGATGCGCTTCATCACGTCGGCGCCGGTGCCGCTGCTCCAAAGGATCGGCAGCAGGCCGGCGATGATGACGGCCGCCGTCATCGCCTTCGGACGCACGCGCTTCACCGCGCCGTGGTAGATGGCGTCGCGCAGATCGACCGCCGTCAGCATTTTGCCTTTCTTTTTCCAGTCGTCATAGGCGAGGTCGAGATAGAGCAGCATGACGACGCCCGTCTCCGCATCGAGGCCCGCGAGCGCGATGATGCCCACCCATACCGCGACACTCATGTTGTAGCCAGCGAGGTAGAGCATCCAGAACGCGCCCACGAGGGAGAACGGCACCGCGAGCATCACGATGAAAGTTTTGATCCACGACTGCGTGTTGAGATAGATGATGAAGATGATGAGGAACAGCGTCAGCGGCACCACGATCATCAGCCGCTGTTGGGCGCGCACCATGTATTCGTATTGGCCGCTCCAGAAGATGCTGTAGCCGGCGGGCATCTTGATCTCGCCGCTCTTGAATGCGTCGTTGATCGTTTTCTGCGCGGTCTGCACGTAGGTGCCGATGTCCACGCCCTGCACATCGACATAGATCCAGGCATTGGGCACGGCGGCCTCGCTCTTGATGCCCATCGGTGCAGCGACCACGCGCACATTGGCCAACTGGCTGAGCGGCACCTGGGCCGCTAGTCCGCTGCCACCGTTCGCGCTATTGCCGCCGCCGCCCATCGCGGCTCCGCTTCCGCCGGACTTCACCGGAATCAAGATGTCGCGCAATGCTTCCAGGTTCTCGCGATAATCGCGGTCGTAGCGGAGTATGACTCCGTAGCGTTCGAGACCCTCGACGGTCGTGGTGAGCGGCATGCCGCCGAGCGCCACTTGCAGCACTTCCTGCACTTCGCCGAGCGTGAGCCCGTAGCGGGCGATGGCGTCGCGATCGATGTCGAACTCGACGTAGTTGCCGCCCATCACGCGTTCGGCGAACACGCTCCCTGTGCCCGGCACACTGCGGATTCTTCCTTCGATTTGGCCCGCGATGCGCTCGAGCTCGCGCAGATCGGGACCAGCCACCTTGATGCCGACCGGCGTCTTGATGCCGGTCGCGAGCATGTCGATGCGCGTCTTGATCGGCATCGTCCACGCGTTGGTGAGGCCGGGAATCTGCACGGCATTGTTCAGCGCGGTAACGAGCTCATCCACCGTGCGGCGACGGTGCGCGATGACTTTCCCGTCGGCGTCCTTGATGTCGACCTCCGGCCACTGCTTGTCCTCTTTCAACATGATCGTCGTCTCGATCATATCCATCGGCGCGGGATCGGTCGCGGTCTCGGCGCGGCCGATTTTGCCGAACACATGGTGCACTTCGCCGAACGATTTGATGATCTGGTCCGTCTGCTGAATGATTTCGCGCGCCTTGGTCGGCGAAATGCCGGGGAACGTCGTCGGCATGTAGAGCAGATCGCCCTCGTAGAGCGGCGGCATGAACTCGGAACCGAGATTCTGGTAGGGAAAGAGCTTGCCAAGCTTTGCGGCGGATTCCTTCACCGGGCCGTCGGGCAGCAGCTTCGCGACCATCGCATTCCACGGCATGAACACCCAGAGCACGACCACCGCCGCGATCGTGATGACCCACCAGCGGAACTTGATCATCAAATCGAGCACCGGATGATAGAGCCAGATGAGGAACCGGTTCACTGGATTCCTCTCTTCCTTCGGGATCTTTCCGCGGATGAAGAAACCCATGAGCACCGGCGCGAGCGTAATCGACAGCAGCGCCGCCGTCCCCATCGCGTAGGTTTTCGTGAACGCGAGCGGCTTGAACAGCCGCCCCTCCTGCGCCTGGAGCGTAAAAACCGGCAGGAATGAAACCGTAATCACAAGCAGCGAATAGAAGAGCGTGGGGCCGACTTCCACCGACGCGTCGCGAATGATGTCCCAGTGCGGTTTCTTCCCCCCATCGTGCTCCATGTGTTTGTGCGCGTTTTCGATCATGATGATCGCGGCGTCCACCATCGCGCCGACGGCAATGGCGATGCCGCCGAGCGACATGATGTTCGAACTGAGCCCCT
>CAZENI010000359.1:0-8829 GCA_964513055.1 uncultured Opitutus sp. | reverse complement strand
ATCCCTTAAGCCGCGACGGCTCGGCGGGGACGCCTCGCCCTACCTTCGCCGCTTCGGTTCATCTTCTGCAATGTCCGCCGGACCACCCTACCCGCCCGCGAGCGAGAGGCCCGCAAACCCAGTGGGCACGCCATGGTTCCCGGGAAGCGGCCGCGGCGCCCGCCATGCCGGCGATCCGGAGGACACGCTCGCAAACGTCAGCTTGCGCCAGTCGCTCGCCAGCGAGTTCGGCTGGTAGGGCGAACCGGCACGCCGCGCCAGCACGCCGCGAAACCCCAGCCGGGCCGCCTCCGCGAGCGCCGCGTCCGAGCTGCCGTCGAGCAGCGGCGACAGCACGATCGGCGTGTCCTGCACGACCGAGGCCAGCAAGAGCCGGCGACAAAGCAGGGAAAACGGACGGACGTCCTTCCCCTCGTGGCAGAGCAGGTCGTAGGCGAGCAGCACGAAACCGTGGGCCGTCTCGTCGGCGGCCGCCGCCAGGTAGCGGCCCGCCGTCGCGGAAAATGCCTCGCGCCGCAGGATCTCGCCGTCGACGATCACCGTCCCCAGGTGGACCTTCGCCACCGCCGCCGCGACCCCCGGAAACCGGTTCGTGATGTCGCGGCCGTCGCGCGCCAGCAGCTGCACATCGGCGTCGCACTTCGTGGCCCGGACGCGTTCCCCGCCCCACAGGAACTCGTGGATCCAGTCTTCGCCGCGGGGCAGATCGCACACCTCCCGGGCGTGCATGGGCGGGGCGAAGGACGCCGGGCGGCGCCGGCCGTCGGCATAGGGCGAGAGCATGGTTCTCCCGACCGGCAGGGCGCGCTGCGGTGCGCAGTCTGGGCGCAGGACCCACCTCCGGTTTTTCGCCCCTGGTCAGGACCCACCTGCGGGGTAGTGAAAGACCCACGCAGCCGTTTCCCCAGCGCGCGGTCAGTAGGGCCGTGACCACTCAAGACCACCACACGCTCTTCGCCTCCCTCGACGCCGCCCTCGCGCTCCTCGAGCGCCACCGCACGCCGGACCCCGCGTTCGTCATCGCCTACGACACGCTCAAGCAGTCGCGCGCCATGCTGGTCAAGGTCCTGCACCCGGCAGCCGGAGCCCCGCCCGCGGCCAGCCGCGATTCGGTCGCCGCCTGAGGCGCGCAACCACACCCGCCACCGTCCTCACGGAGGCCGCCTTTCCTCGCGGCGCCCAACTCCGATCACCCTCAGAATACCTTCGCCGGATACACGCTCCGGATGATGGTCGTCATCGTCTGCACGCACGGATACTTCACCAGGTAGCGGTGCGCGCCGAGCGCGAGCGCGCGGGCGACAATCTCCGGGTGGTTGGAATTGGAGAGCACGACGATGGTCAGGGCCGAAAGCCCTTTTTGCTGGCGGGCCCACTCCAGGAATCCGAAGCCGCCGAGCCGGCGCATGTTGAGATCGAGAAACAGCAGCCGCGGGCAGCGCTCCCGGCCCTCGGGCGTGTCGAGCCGCGCGCCGCCGAGGAAGTTCACCACTTCCGAGCCGTCATCGAACACGCGCACCGGATTCGGAATGCCGGTCTTCGTGATCAGCCGCTGCACGAAAAACACGTCGTCCGCATCGTCATCGGCCACGAGAATCGGCGGCAGGTCGCCGCCGGCGCCGGGGACCGCGGCCGACCGCCCGATCCGCGAGGGCCCCAGCTCGGGCGGCAGGGTCGGGAAACGTTCCGGCGGCACGGCCAGCGGCGAGGCGGATGACTGGAGCGACGTTTCGCCCGGAGCGGGGAGGAGGGAGAGCGTTGGCATAGGAAACGAAGAAGCCCGGGCGGGAGGGAAGGGAGCGATGACCGGCTGACTGGGGTGAGACTACGCGAACGCGCGACGACCCGCAGTGGGGTCTTCACCCACCTGCCACTGCGGTCTCCAGCCACTGCGCCGGCGTGCGCACTTGAAAGCCGCCGGCGCGGCCCCGAGACTGCCGCGCATGGACTTGCGCCCCGCCTCCCTCGCCCGCCACGCGTCGCTCGCCGCCCTGCTGTTTCTCTTCGTCGCCCCCGGGCGCACACAGCAACCCGCCGCGCCCTTCACCTTCGCCGCGCTCGGCTGCATGCCCTACGCGGCCGCTCCCAATTCCAGCGAGGCCTTCGGCCGCATCATCGCGGAGATCAACCGGCACAGCCCCGTGTTCACCGTGCACCTCGGCGACACCATGAGCAGCGCCGAGGCGGCCAGCGACGAGCTGCTCCTGCGCCGCCGCGCCGAGTTCAACACCTTCGCCACCGCGCTCGTCTACACGCCGGGCGATAATGAATGGACGGATACGCACTCCGAGAAGGGCGGGAAGTTCGTCCCGACCGAGCGCCTCGCGAAAATCCGCGAGCTCTACTTTCCCGAGGAACGCAGCCTCGGCCGGAAACCGATCCCGCTCGTGACCCAGCGGCGCGATCCGGCGTTCGCCAAGTTCGTCGAGAACGCGCGCTGGACCCACGAGGGCGTCGTGTTCGCCACCGTGCACGCCGTCGGCAGCCGGAACAACCACCAGCCCAACCTCCCCGGCGCAGTCGAGGAGTGGCGCGAGCGCGACGCCGCCGACGCCGCGTGGATCCGCGCGACCTTCGCCGCGGCCCGCGCCGCCCAGGCGCCCGGCGTCGCGCTGTTCTTCCAGGCCGATCCGTTCGCCAGCGACCGCGGCGCCGCCGGCTACGCCGAGGGCTTCGAGACCTTCCTCAAGACCATCGAGGAGGAGGCGCGCGCGTTCGCGAAGCCGGTGCTGCTCGTGCATGCCGACGAGCACCGCTACCGGCTCGATGTCGGCGTCCGTTTCGAAGCCAAATCGGCACCGCTGCCCAACGTCACGCGCCTGGAGACCTTCGGCGCCCTGAACATGCACGCCGTGCTCGTCACGGTCGATCCCGCCTCGACGGCGGTGTTTCTCACCGCGCCGCTGATCGTGCCGGGCAATCCCCTCCCCACGCTCCCGCGTCCCAAGGCGGCAAAAGCCGCCGCCAAGTAACGCTCCCCGCCGGCGCCGGCGGGCGGCGCCCCTCGCCCGCCCACGCCACGCCGCGCTTTCCCCGCCGACCGCGCCCCGAACCGCCCGGCCGAACGGGAACGGATCTTTTTCCGTCAGATTTCCGCGTTCCCGGCTGATACTGCGAAAATGGCTGCCATGACCCCGGAGCAGACTGGCCAGTTCGTCGAGCGCCTCACCGCGGCGCAAAGCGCGCTCTATGGGTCCATTCACACGCTCCTCGCGGGCGCCACCGATGCCGCCGACGTCCTGCAGGAGACGAACCGCGTGCTGTGGCGGAAGGCCGCGACCTACGATCCCACGCGGCCGTTTCTGCCGTGGGCGCTCACGGTCGCGCGCTTCGAGGTGCTCGCCCATCGCAAGCGCCAGTCCCGCGACCGCCTCGTCTTCGACGACGACCTCCTCGCGCAGATCGCGGAGGAATACGAGCGCCAGGCCGGCCGCGGCGGCGCCCTCCAGGCGCTGGAGCAGTGCCTGCAAAAACTCGCACCCGCCCAGCGCGAACTCGTCGATCAACGCTACCTGCGCGGCGAGTCGGTGAACGACATCGCTCTGCGCCAGGGCCGCGCGGCCAACGCCGTCTCGGCCCTCCTCTACCGCATCCGCGCCCTGCTCGCGGCCTGCGTGGATCACACCCTCGCGCAGGACGAACCCGCATGAGCGAAACGGATCCCGCGTTTCCCCGCCTCGTGCAGGCCGTCCTCGACGGCACCGCGACGCCGGAACAGCACGAGCGGCTGGCGGACGCGCTCCGCACCGACGCCCGGCTCCGCGCCGACTACGTGCAGCAGCTCCGCCTCGATGCGCTGCTGCACTTCACCGGCGGCACCGTCACGCGCGCCCCCGCGCCCGCCCGCCCCGCGGCGCTCGCGGCGCCGCGGCGTTTTCGTTCTCCGACGTTTCGTCTCCTGCTCGCCACCGCGGCGCTCCTGATGCTCGGCCTCGGCGCCCTCGCGTGGTCCCGGCGCGGCGTGGAGCTCGAGGTCCTTCGCACCGCGGACGTCGCCACCGGCAACGCATGGCAGACCGGCCGCAAGGTGCGGCTCCACCGTCTCTCGCTCCCGCGCGGCCAGGTGGAGTTTCTCCTCCCGTCCGGCGTGCGGCTCGAAGTGGTCGCGCCGGCCGAGCTGCAGTTCGTCACCGCCATGCATGTGCGCGTCTCGCTCGGCCAGGTCACCGCCGACGTCGGCGACCGCGGCAAGGGCTTCGTCGTCGACACCGCCCAGACCCAGATCGTCGACCTCGGCACGAAGTTCGGCGTCGCCGTGCCGAACGCCGGGCAGACCGACGTCGTCGTGTTTCAGGGCGAGGTGGAGCTCTTCGATCACAAGGCGCGCCGCGCGTCAGACGCGCCGTTGACGCGGCTCGTCGAGGGCGAGGCCGTGCGCGTCGACGCGCAGCGCCAGTTGAGCCGCATCATGAACGTGACCTCCGGCCCGCGCGCCGACGCCTGGTCGACCCGCGGCGACGAGACCGGCGCCGTCATCGCGTCCGTGCGCGACAATCTCCGCGACCCCGCCGAACTTTACTACTACCGCATCCTCGCCGGCGGTCTGCGCGAGGACGCCCCGGCCTTCGTCGCCAAGCGCCACGAATGGAA
The DNA here is from genome assembly GCA_964513055.1 of uncultured Opitutus sp. Taxonomy (GTDB): domain Bacteria; phylum Verrucomicrobiota; class Verrucomicrobiia; order Opitutales; family Opitutaceae; genus ER46. The sequence continues at coordinate 4,239 of CAZENI010000359.1, read as the reverse complement.
CGGCCTCGACGCCTCCGGCCTTCCCGCCGAATTGCGCGGCGCCGACCTCGTGCAGACCTTTCCCAACGATCGCTCCAACACCGCGCTCGAGATCGTCGTCACCGTCTCGCGGCCCGCCGCGATCTACGTCCTGATCGACAGCCGCCACGCCCCGCCCGCGTGGCTCGCGGAGACCTTCACCGACACCGGCTCCCGCCTCGGCCTGGAAAACGCCCCGCTCCTCGGGAGCGGCAAGGCCGTCGGCCAGGGCCCGGGCATCGGCAACATGGCGCCGTTCGCCGTGTGGCGCCGCCGCCTGCCCGAGGGCGGCTCACTCACGCTCGGTCCGCCGCGCGACACCGCCGGCGAAACTCCCGGCAGTCCGCTCTGGATGTATGGCATCGCCGCCAAACCCCTCTGACTTCGAATCCCCTTCCCTGATGCAACCCCGCTCCTCCCCACGCTCCCTCGTCCTGCTCTGCCTCTCGCTCCTCGCCGGCCTGGCGCCCGCCCGCACCCACGCCGCGACAGCGCCCGTGCCCGAGGTCAAATCCGACATCATCGTCTTCGGCGGCACACCCGCCGGCATCATGTCCGCCGTCGCCGCCGGGCGCGCCGGCGCGAAGGTCGTGATGATCGAGCCCAGCTACCTCATCGGCGGCCTGATGAGCGGCGGTCTCCACAAAACGGACATCGGCAAACGCGAAACCATCGGCGGCCTCTCCGCCGAGTTTTTCAAACGCGTGATGGAGTTCTACACGAAGACCTACGGCGCCAATTCCCCGCAGGTGAAGGCCCTCGACTACACCCAGGACCCGAAGACGCGCAGCGGTTACTATTTCGAGCCGAAGATCGCGCTGCAGATCTTCCGCGAGATGCTCGCCGAGGCCGGCGTCACCGTCCGCACCAAGGAGGAGCTGCAATCCGTCGACGCCATCGCCGGCCAGATCCGCAGCCTCGTCACGCGCCACACCGCGACCGGCGCCGAGACGCGTTACACGGGCACCATCTTTGTCGACGGCTCCTACGAGGGCGACCTCATGGCGCAGGCCGGCGTGCTCTACCGCGTCGGCCGCGAGGCGCGCGCCGAATACAGCGAATCCTACGCCGGCCTCACCGAGGGCCCCGCCGAGTATCTCGGGACCGGCGATCACCGCGTCCAATCCTACAACGTCCGCAGCACGATCACCGTCGATCCCGCCAACCGCGTGCCGATCCCGAAGCCGAAGCAATATTTCCGCGACGCCCACGCCCACCACATCGCCACGATCAAGGCCCACGGCCTCAAGCGCCTCGTCGAGCTCTACCCCGACCGCGATCGCTGGGCCGAAATCAACGGCAAGATGGACCCCAACAAAGCCGATTTCATCGGCACGAATCTCGGCTACAGCGAGGGCGACTACGAGCAGCGCGCCCGCATCACCGCACGCGTGCAGGACTACTGGCTCAGTCTCTGGTGGATGCTCCAGAACGACCCGGAAATCCCCGAGGACTTCAAGGCCGATGCCCGCACCTACGGCCTCCCCAAGGACGAGTATCTGGAAAGCAACCACATCACGCCGCAGATCTACGTGCGCGTCGCTCGCCGCATGCAGGGTCGCTATTTTCTCACGCAACACGACGTGCAGCGCGACCGCTTCAAGCCCGACACCATCTGCATGGGCAGCTACGGCACCGACTGCCACGGCATCCAGATGATCCAGACCGACGCCGGCCTTAAGCTCGAAGGCGACTTCAACGGCGCCGCCGATCCCTACGAAATCCCCTACCGCAGCATCACGCCCTACGGCGTGAAAAACCTCCTCGTGGTCGCCGCGATGTCCGCCTCGCACGTCGCCTACTCCAGCGTGCGCATGGAGCCCGTCTTCATGATGCTCGGCCACGCCGGCGGTCTCGCCGCGCAGCTCGCCCTCGCCGGCAGAACCGCCGTGCAGGACATCTCAATCGCAAAACTCCAAGCCGGCCTCACCGCCTCCGGCATGCCGCTCAAAGCCCCCTACCGCCCGTGGGTCGAGATCCGCGCCGTGCAAAACGGCCCCTACCAGCCTGGCGCGCCCATCGATTTCGAGGTCGTCGAAAAAGACGTGCGCGCCCCGCTCACGCGTTTCGCGTGGTCGTTCGACGGCAGCGGCGCCGTGCAGGGCACGGGCAACAAGGCCCGCTTCACGTTTCCGCACCCGGGGAAATATTCCGTCATGCTCCTCGCGTGGGAGGGCGACAAGAACTTCGCGCTGCCCGCCACGCTCGACGTCACCATCGGCAGCGGCGACTCGCTCAACCGCGAGGTCCACTACACGCACGCCACCACCGTCGGCCGCTGGTCGCGCTCGCGCGGCCAGGAGGTCGAATACCGTTTCCGCGTCGGCCTCCTCGATGAAAACAAACGCGACGGAAAATCCCGCGCCGAGTTCACCACCACGCTCCCGAAGTCCGGCCGCTACCGCGTCGCCGTCGCCTACGCCACCGTCGGCAACCGCGCGACCAACACGCCCGTGCAGATCGCGCACGCCGACGGCACCGCGACCGTGAAGGTCAACCAGCGCAAGAAGGACTCGCCCTTCGCCTTCGTCCCCGTCGGCGACTACCGCTTCAAGGCCGGCGAGCCCGCGTCCGTGGTCATCACCAACGCCGGCGTCGACGGCTACGTCCAGATCGACACCGTGCGCTGGCTCTGGCTGGGTGACTGACGATGAACCCCGCGCGCCGCCCCACGCGTCCCAATCCCATCCTGCGCTGCGTCCTCGCGGCCGCGGCCGCGTCGCTCCTCCTGGCCGCTCCGCCCGCCGTGAAACTCCAGCCCCATCCCGACGCCGTGCCCAACACCCACGCGCCCGGCGAGGTCGACCGCCCCGAGCTCGTGCCCTTCATCGTCGCCGATCCCGCGTCGCTCCCCGGCATCGTCGTCGACGAGACCGCCGCGAAGCTCGAAGGCCGGTGGGCGTATTCCACGCACACTCCTCCGTATGTGGGAGTCGGTTACCTCCACGACCAGCGCGAGGGCAAGGGCGCCAAGTCCGCCACCCTCACGCCCGACCTCCCGCGCGCCGGCTGGTATGAGGTCCGCCTCGCCCACTGCTACAACGTCCGCCGCGCCACCAACACGCCCGTCACCATCCGCCACGCCGACGGCGAGACCGTGGTCCGCATCAACCAGCAGGAGGAACCGCCGCACGCCCGCCTCTGGCGCACCCTCGGCACCTTCCGCTTCGCCGCCGGCCGCGCCGGCCACGTGCGCATCGGCAATGACGGCACCGACGGCAAATACGTGATCGTCGACGCCGTGCAGTTCCTGCCGGTAAGCGGGAAGCCCTGAAATTCTGCAGCAGGAAACCAGGCAACCAGGAAACGAGCCGAGAAAGATGAACTCAGAAGCCAGAAAGCCATGAATCGATCCGCGCCGCGCTCTGTATCCGTTTTCTGGTTTCCTGGCTTCTGAATTCATCCCGGCCTTGTTTCGTTTCCTGGCCTCCTGGTTTCCTGCTTCCCCCTCTCTTCATGAACCCCAATCCACCCCTTCGCTTCACCTTCACCCTCGCGCTCGCGTTCACTGCGTCAGCATTCGCCCAGTCCGCCCCGGTCGAGCCGGAGGATGTCGTCACCCTGCGCGAGTTTCAGGTCTCGGCCGAACGCGATCGCACCGGCTACCTCGCCACCGAGTCCACCGCCGGCACGCGCACCGGCGCCAAGCTCACCGAGACGCCCTTCTCCGTGCAGGTCCTCACCAACGAGTTCATGAACGACTTCCAGTTGTTCGAGATGGCCGACCAGCTCCGCTACATCGCCGGCGCGTTCTCCGGCGCCGAGGACACCGGCGCGAACAACGGCCGCACCCTCCGCGGCTTCTCGCCGCCCGTCCTGCGCGACGGCTTCTCCCGCGCCAACCCGCCCAACCGCGCCACCGTCGACCGCGTCGAGGTCATCCGCGGCCCTGTCTCGACCCTTTACGGACAGTCGAGCCCCGGCGGCCTGATCAACTACGTCTCCAAGCGCGCCAAGCGCACGCCGCGCCTCTCGCTCACCGGCACCGTCGGCGACGACTACGGCTTCAAGCGCTTTGCCGCCGACGCCACCGGCCCGCTCGTGAAGGGCAAGCTCTACGGTTTCGCCGTCTATGCCCACGACTACACCGACAGCGACCTCCAGTATTTCTACAACGAGAAGGACCTCTACTCCGCCGGCCTCACCTACGTCGTCTCGCCCCAGACCTCGATCACCGCCTCGTGGGAACGCCAGTCGATCTCATCGAACCAGGGCGACACG
>CAZENI010000358.1:0-8830 GCA_964513055.1 uncultured Opitutus sp. | reverse complement strand
GCTGCAGGGCAGCGGCACGGCGGCGGAATGGGCGGTCGAGACGGCGTCACGGCTGATCGCCGAGGCGGGATCGATCCGGGGGTTGGCCGCATGGGCGGCGACGGACTACCGGCGAATCAAAGGCATAGGGCGGATGAAGGGGGCGCAGTTGACGGCCATGGCAGAGATCGCGCGGCGGATGTGGTCGCCGACGCCGAGGTTGCGGTGAAGGTGCTGGCGATCGAGCGGACGTATTGGGAGAAGGCTACGATTCTGCACGCGGAGGCGCATCGGGAGGAAACGAAGGCCACGCCGCCAAGATTTTCTCGGCACTACGCCGACTTGGCGGCGCTGGCGGATCATGCGGCGGCGAAGGCCGCGGTGGATCGGGGCGATTTGCGGGAACGGGTTGTCGCGCACAAGCAGGTGTTTTTCGCGTCGACGTGGGCGATCTACGAAACGGCGGTGCCGGGCAGTTTCCGGCTCGTGCCGGGCGAGGCGCGCTTGCATGTGCTCGCGCAGGACTACCGCGATATGGGGGAAATGTTTTTCGGGGAAATGCGGCCGTGGGAGGAAACCGTGGCACGGTTGCGGGCGTTGGAAGCGATCATCAATACGCGAAAAAAATGACCGGATGTCTTTGCGAGCATGGCACCGCAAGCTCTCGGGCGCTCCCGCCACTGCATAAACAAAGGCTGGCAGGACAAAGCTTTGTGTGACAAATCCCGTTGGCATCGAATTTCTGACGGCTCAATTTTCCATTTTCCATTAAACATGAGTGGCGGCGAACGAACGCAAATTGCCCAAATTGCAATCGAGTTGGCGGCAAAAATTTTCCCGGCGTTTGGATGGACTCGCACGGGGACAACGGATCACAACTTTCTCGGCGCTGCCATCCATCGGGGAGAGGATAAAAACAATGACGCTACGGATACCGAGGAATCTGCGGACGTTTCCGACAAGGTCGATTCACCACCTGCCGAAACAGCCCAGGCCAGTGTTGTCGCCAAGATGCAAAATTACCCCGCTGATGCGGTTTACTATTATCCCGACCCCTACTATCCGCAGACCACCTTCATCCACTTCGATTTCAAGTCATACGCTGAAAGCACGATCAAACCCCGGACCCTATCAAAAGATCTCCAGCGCCTCGCGGATGTGGTGTCCATCGCCGATACAAGCGAGGATTGGTGCAAGAAATTCTCGCCGGAAAAAGGAAACTACAACATTCACGGCGCCCTGTTCGTTCACAATCACGACGAGAAAGCACTGGAACGGTTCAACACCTATTTGGGCAAGCTCACGTTCGCTTCGGTAAAACTCGCGCGCGGCAAGCGTGTTTTTGTTTTCACACCGGCACGCATTATCTATCTCAACTCCATTGTGTCCGACATGGATGTTCTGCGCGGCAAGTCGCTCCTGCCGAGAACCGACGAAGGTGAAACATCGTTCTTTTACTCCTACGGCGTAAGGTATAAACCCCAGAGCAACCTGCTTTCCTACGCGACGGCCGAGGCGCTTCTCGCCCCGCTGTTGACCATCAGGTATCGGTTCACCGACGCCAAGAAAGGCCAAGGCTATGTTCTTTACTACGACGGTCCGGGCAGCGAGTCCGATGAGTTCATCTTTATTTTTGAATCTCTCCTGAAACGGCGGCTGCTCACCAGCGAAGACAAGATCACTATCAGGATGATGCACGCGGCGCCTAATGGGGCGCTCGTCTTCAAGAAAGCGAAGGACGATTTCGTCCAATACTACCACGATCTGCCGATGTTCCGGAAACTGCTGGACACGGTGAGTTATGAACGGATGGACATGGTTCGTCCAAATTTTTCAACCATCGAATTGGGAGACAAATAATGGCTCACTTTCACCTCGACCGGTATTTTGTCCCGGACGACAAAAACCTTTACGACATGCTGGATAGTTGCGGAACGCCCGTGGATAAATTGTGGTCCTATGCGCGTGGCTTCGGTATCATCATTTCGCCCGACGTGGAGGACATCCAGAACGTTCGGAGCTACGTTGCCCGCTTGCCGGTTGATCGCGCCAAGCTCCTGCAACTTTTTGAGATGAACAGCTCGCAGGATCGGGAAGAAAAATATTCGAACAAGGTCGTGCCGGACGACATTGCGATGGATCAGATCAAGGCGGCGGCCAATTCGGTGAAGGACGAACGCACGACGGACCATCATGAAACATACGTCGTCCGGCAAAACGGCGATGATTCGATGGAGATTTCGGTGAACTACATCGATCCGGATCTCTCGAAGGCCGAGGCCATGCAGATGCGGGAGAAGGAGGTCAAAATTGTAATCGAACGCGACAAGGAGCGGCTGGTTGTCCGCCACCACAGTAACGAAAAGGGCGCGGAAATCGCGGATTCGATCCTGAAAAAACTGATCCCGGACGAGATCAAGTTGAAGTCGGTCAAGGCGATGAGCTTCGTCGGCATTCGCGATCCCAAAAAGCGGACGAAATTCTTCCGCGACCTGGCCTACGACATGCCGGATTTCACGCTTCGTGATGTGCCCACGCTCCGGGTTTTCAGGTTATCCGCCAAAGCCGGTGCGGCGGACGGCGAAGAAGATGGCGATGAGGCCGACGAGCAGGTGTCCGCCAGCATCAAAAAAATATTTCTGTCAGGCACCGACATTATGCATTGCCCGGAATACGTGGAACTCGAGAAGCGGGGCTTTTTTATCAGCGCGATGACGTGGGTTGCCGAAATGAAGGACGACAACAACGAGCACTATGAGTTCACCGCGGCCTTTGATGATCCGGAGTCTCCGACCAATCTGAACTATGCGGCGACGGGGAAATACGCGCGCGATGACGGAGGAAAGCTCCGCAAGAACAAATCGCCGTTGAGTAAGTTTGATCGGCTGGCCCTGATGAAAGCCCTCGAAAAAAAGGCGTTCTCACTCTACGCGGAACTGACCGCAACGGAGGAAAAAAACCCCGATGGAAACAAAAGTTAGATGGCTTCTGAGCGAAGAGTTTAGCGGCTCTCTCCTAAAGAAGCTATCGGCGGCGGTCGCCGAAAGAGCCTTCACCCCCAACTCCGACCGGGGGTTTTTTGTCACTCGCGTCCGCGCGGGCGTGGTTGCCGGAAAGTTTATCGAGAAGATTGCCGGCAAAAGGGAGATTTTAGATCCGTTTGGAAATCGCGTCGAGCTTCCGTTTGTGAACTACGATGTCGTTCAGTTTCGATTCTCGGCGGACAGGCCCCAGATTGAATTGGTTAACCCGACTCGCTCGCCGAAACGACTCATCCTCTTTCTCGGCGAGATCACCGGGGAGTCGTTCGCGGTCGCTCCCTTTGAAATCGATCTTCGCCAGTGGATCGATGCGATTTCACGTGCCTGGGGCAAGGTGTCCGTTACCGAGGGCCACTTTGGCGACATCAGCATTTCTTCAAATCTTGCCGCCGACGTTAATTTCTACGGCGCGGGAAACGTGTTGGACGACGCGGTGGATTTTCTTGGGCGGCGTGCGACGGCGGTTTCAAAAGCCAAGCTCAGCGTAACCATAAACCGGCGTCCTGTTGTTTTGGAGCTATCCAGATCGGGTTCGCTTAGGGCGAATGTTGATCTTGAGCCGGAGGCAGTTGGTGAGCTGCGCGCCATGCTCGGCAAACAACGCCCCTAAACCGACAATGCGCGACGGCGGGACCTCCACCTGCCCGGCCCCCGATTGTGTCACGACCGTCAAACTGCTCTCGCTGCGCTGCGCCCGCCACCAGTTCGCCGGCGCTTCGGCAACAGATACACGGGGATTCACCGGTCGCTCGTTGATCGGGCATGCTTGGGGCGGCCGGGCGACAGCGTGGCGTGAACGGCAATGAACGAATCTTCGTTGCTGGCATGGAGTCGATTCACCTGCCCGCCGCCCCATTGTGACTTCGGCCGTCAAGGTCGTGCTCCTGCGTCGCCTCCACCTTGACCGCCGAGTCGGAGGGCGGCTGTTCTGGGCAGGTGGAACTCTGGCGTGTTCCCTCGGGTAGTCTTGAAGCGTGGCACTGCCCGCATTTGGCCGACTGGCGAACCTGCGGACCGAGGATTGCGAAACCGACCTCAGCATTGTAGCCGGAGCTGGTCAGACCTGCGCGCCGTCCCGGCGAATCTCCAACGTCGTGTCCGGCGACGAGCGAAACACGGCGGCAATCTCGTCGGTGATCCCTGTCTGAAATTGCGTGAGATTCTCCTCCCCGATTTCGATTGTGGCCGACGCGAACCGAAACGTGATCCGTCCGAGGTCGAACGTTTCCCCAAAAATCCGGAATTGATGTCCGGGAAATGTGACCTCCAATGGACGCGCCACGGAGTCGCCGCGCAACAAGGCTGGAAGCTCTTCTTCCAGCCGAGCCCGGTAAGTCGCGCGAATTGAGATTTCTTTCGCCATCGTCACGTGCACGCCGGATTTCAAGAGATCGAAACAAGTTTCGATGTCGTCGCGATCACCATCATTGATGGCCTTCATCTCCGGCACGCGAAGTTCCTTCCGGATCGCCAACGCGATGGCGCGTGCTTCGTTTAACAGGCCCAGCATATCTCTGACGCCAAGATCATGCAGCGATGGCGGTCCAGGCTTGAACGATCCCATCGTCGTTCTCTCTCCATTGATCCTCAACTCGGCGTCGATTGGCTGTTGCTCCACCACAGCGATCGCGAAATTTCGCAGCACTTCCGCATAACCAAGGCTCGCGGCCGGACGCCCAACCCATGCAGCGAAATCCCACGCGAGGCGCACCTCTCCCATGTCGGTTCCTTTTTCGCAGTCGCGGGTCACCGTCATCCGCAGCGTCAGCGGGGACTCTGGCAAGCCGCCTTCAAATGTCATTCCCTGAGTGCCGACAGCCGAACGGCCGGTCGCAACAAAGAGGAGGCCATGCGTTTTGTCGGTAACGATCAACTCGCTCGGCGCTGACTGCGCCGGCTCCAACGCCACCGGCGCTTGCGCCATCGCCGCGAGCAAGGGTGTTCCGTCGATGCTGATTTCGCCGGGCGCAAACGTCGCTCGTTGGCCCAAACCCACGAGCTTTTCGAGTTTGGCCGACGCGGCCGGTTCGTTGGGCAGCGCCAGTTTGATGTCAACCCGGACGGGTTCCTTCGCCTGAAACAGGAGTCGGCGCATCGGACCCATCACGTGCACGCTGGCACTAAACCGGGGATCGATGGCGGAGAGCCGTTTGACCTCCGCCGCGATGGCGTCGTCCACGGTGCCAGGGTGCTTCGCCTGCATGTAACGAATCGCGTAAGTGAGGCGGTCCCGGAACAACGGCGTGACGTCCAGCCGGTTGCTCTCCGGAATCTTCACGGTCAACGATTGCTGCTGCGCGAGCGTTTCATTCGTGGTGTTCCGGTCAATCCATTCTTGCAGAAAGAGGAAGTAACCGATGCCGCTGGTCACGTCGACAAGCACCAGCCACACGGGCTCCCGCACTTTTTCCTGATAATAGCGGAGATGCTTTGTCGGCAGTGCGTAGGTGACTTCGTTGCCGGAGCGGGAAACTTTCTCCTGCCCCTTGAGCTGCACGAAAGTGAACCGGGCCGTGGGTTCGCGCTTTTCGACCACCTCCACCTGGTAGTCTAAAAAAGGGTCCGGGGCCCATCGTCGGATCATGAAAAACGGGAGGCACAGCTTGGCGCGAAGATACGCAGTCGCCTTTTCATCAATCTCCGAAGATCGACCGAAGGTTCCATGATCGCCGTGGCTCATGGTCGGCGACAATAGGGCGTTTGGCATGCCGTTGTCTACGGAGACGCGGGCGGACGCGACGGAATCGATTCAACGGTGGACGTCGGAGATCTCTCGGCGCACCGCCAAGTCGTGTCATGTCCGTCAAGCTCCTCCCCGCTGCGCTGCGGTCTGCGATCTGGATCGAGCCCGACTACCGGACGTGGCGTCCGGCCGGGACGATGGCGCCTCAGATAGCCTTGAGACGCATGGATGAAGATCGCTCGTGATAACCAAGGAGGAACGGAACTGTCTCCGTGGTCGCCGGTGTGGCCCGGTGCATGGTTTGCGGCACGATTCCGGCCAATTGACGTTGAGACGCCGTTTGCCCTTGCTGTCGAAATGAGCCAAGAGGACACCACAGAGAAGAAACCCAAGGTGTTCGTCTCTTACAGCTGGACCAGCCAGGAGCATGTGGATCGGATTTTGGCGTGGTGCGAGCAACTTGTCGCAAATGCTATCGACGTTGAGATCGATCGTTGGAGCCTGAACGAAGGACACGACAAGTTCGCCTATATGGAGAAAATGGTGAGCGATTCATCGATCACGCATGTGTTGATCTTTTCCGATTCCCGCTACGCCCAGAAGGCGGATGAACGCGCCACAGGCGTGGGCACTGAATCCCAGATCATTTCATCGGAAATCTACGGCCGAACCACTCAGGAAAAATTCCTGCCCATCGTCTGCGAATTCGACGAACGGAGAGAACCGTGTGTCCCGGTCTTTCTGCGGGGACGTATCTACTTCAATTTTTCGACTCCCGAGGCCGCGAACGAAAATTGGGAGAAGCTCGTGCGCCGGATCTACAACAAACCGGCCATCACCAAACCGCGGCTGGGAAAGCCGCCGAGCTATCTGGAGGCCGGAAACGCGCCGGCGAGCTTTACGGCCAGCAAGTTTGCGATGTTGAAGGATGCCATCCAAAAGGGCCGGCCAAACGTCCGGATGTGGATCGCAGACTACGTCGATGCGGTGGTCATGCAGATGGAGGAACACCGCCTGCCGACGCCGCCGATCTCGGCGGAAGACTATACCGAAAAAGTGTATTCGGCAGTGGAAGCCATGCTGCCGCTGCGAAACGAACTGGTCGAATTCTTCGGCCTCATGTTGACCGCGTTGCCGTCCGCGGAGGCGGCGGAGGTCGTCGGCGACTTGCCGGAGCGATTGCTGCCTTTCAAATTTCCCCCGGTTAACCTCGGTTCTCACAACGATTGGTGGTTCGATAATTTTGGTTTCTTTGTCTACGAGTTGTTCATTTATGCGGTCGCGGCCCACGTGCGCTTCAAACAGTTCGACGGGTTGGCTGTGCTGCTCGGCCGGCGATTCATCATGCCCGAGAACGCGCGCGGTCGGGTGCGGGCACGGGGCATCGACGTCTTTCGCTTTCACTCGAAACTTTTCGCCCACCTGAACGAGAAATCGCAGCAACAACGGCTCAGTATGGAGGCCGACCTCGTGCATCGGCGGGCCACGCTGCCAGCCTATCCCATGATGATGCTGATGCAGTCGGACCTGTTGTGCTGCCTGCGGGCGATCCTTCACCCCGCGGAGATCGCCACGTGGCCGCCCCTGACGATCATCTACGCCGAATACCTTGGCACGCTGGAGCTGTTTCTCCGCGCGGAGGAAAAGCGCTGGTTCAAGAAGATCGCCGCTGCTTTGGACGTGGCGAACAAGGCGGAATTGGAAACAAAATTCAGCGCTTGGAGCGAAAAACAACCTGGTCAGCTGGGTTGGCTGTTTCAATACGGCGACATGAGCCTGGAGAGCCTCATGGGATTTGAAAAACTCGATACGGTGGGCCCGTCATGACCCTGAAACCGGAGATGATCATCGCGCTCTGCGCGCTCGGCCTGACCTTGTATCAAGCGTGGCTCACGCGCCGGCACAATCGGCTCTCTGTGATGCCCCACCTGGATTGGAATCGTGAAATCACGCGGAACAATGAAGGCGTCGTGGTGCGGTTCCTCCTGAAAAATTCGGGAATCGGTCCGGCCATCATTCGCTCCCGGGTCTTCTTGTTCAATGGTTCGGCCATGGCTACGCACGGCGACGTGGTGGAGGAATTGGCGACGCGGTGCTTCGCCAACCGCGTCCCGCACCAAGTCCGCCATCACAGCCTGCCGGGGATAGGCTCCATCATTCCCGCGGGGCAGGAATTGTGCGTCGCGGAAGTTTTCTTCCCTGGCCTGAAACGACCGCAGGAAATCGAGATCAGCGGAAGTCTCAAGGACATCGACTTCGTCGTGGTGTATGAGTCGTTCTATCGGGAGCGTTTCACGTTTTCTACTGCTGACGACGACGTTCGCAAATCCACTGGACAGTGAACGAGGCTTTCCATGTTCGAAAATGTTTTCAACCGATCGAAGCCCGGAGTCTGCCAACTCGTCTACGAGGCTCATGATGGTCGTCGGCTATCGACCGGCACCGGCTTTCTTTTCAATGGGAAGCTCGTCACGTGTTGCCATGTCGCCCACGGCGCAGCTCCCAACGGCAAGGTGCGCATCAAATTCGGCGCCTTCGGTTCGGTTGAAACGAAGTTTGCAGTCGAAGAGATGGCGGACCGCCTCGTCGCACACTCGCCAAGAGACAAGAAAGACCTCGCGGTTTATGATGCGTCGTTTTTTCCCAGGGCCCACGAACTTAGTTTTACGGTCCCGCAAGTCCGGCCCGTGCGGGTATTCGACGAGGTCGCCGTTCTGGGCTATCCGTTTGGAGATCCGGAGCTGACCGGACACCACGCACGCATCTCAAGAGTTTGGGCTAGCGACGGAGTTGAAACGATGCAACTGGAGGGCAGCGTCAACGTCGGAAACTCCGGTGGCCCGGTGTTGACGCTTCAGGAAGGGGCCGTGATCGGGGTAGTCGTGCGAAAACAACCCGGTCTGAGCTCGGCGTTCGAGCAGATGCGCACGGACATCAATGAGGAAATCAAGGACCTCGCCCCTCGTAAACTGAGAGGCAACCCAAAGGCTTTACGCGACTCCTTGGTTCGCACTCAGAATGCAATGATGATTCTCAGCGACGAGGTAATGCGTTCATCGAACACTGGAATTGGGTTCTTCGGGGCTCTCCGTGGGTCAAATTATGATATAGCGGGACGGAGATCGAG
>CAZENI010000357.1:0-8849 GCA_964513055.1 uncultured Opitutus sp. | reverse complement strand
CGTGAAGAATTCCCGCGCGCTGGCGGCGGCGATGACGCAGCGCGGCTACAAGATCGTCTCCGGTGGCACCGACAATCACCTGATGCTGGTGGATCTGCGGCCAAAGTTCCCGGAGCTGACCGCGAAGAAGGCGCAGGAGACGCTCGATCTGGCCCACATCACCTGCAACAAGAACACCGTCCCGTTCGAGACCCGCAGCCCGTTCCAGGCCTCGGGCATCCGGCTCGGCACGCCTGCGATCACGACGCGCGGCTTCACCGAGGCGGAGATGGAGGAGATCGCCGGCTGCATCGACACGGTGCTCGCGGCCATCGGCACGCCGGGCGAGGCCGCGGCGCTGGAGGCCGTCAGGGGCCGGGTCACCGCGCTGACCGGCCGGCATCCGCTGCCCTACCGGCTGTAAGGCCGGGCCGCGGGCCGGCTTTTCGTTGCGGGCACCGGTGGACCGGACATCCTCCGCGCCACCAGCCATGACCGAGTCGCGTCCGTCGTTCCTTTTCTCCCACCGCTCGGTCGTCGCGGGGGTGCTGGTGCTCGGGGCCGCCATCGCGGTGGTGTCGTATCAGTTGGGCCGGGACGGGGAGCGGGAAAAGGCGGAGGCGGAGTTTGCGCACCGCGCGTCGCTGCGGCACGTGATCGCGCGGGAGATCCTGAGCCGGTTCGAGGACACGCTGTTCGGGTTGTCGACGCTGTTCACGCTCGACACCAGCGTGACGCGGCTCGAGTTCGCCCGGGCGACCAGCCGGCTCGAGGGGCGCATCGCCGGAGCCCAGGCGATCGAGTGGGTGCCGCTCGTGCCGCACGAGCAGCGCGCGGCGACCGAGGCGATGCTGCAGCGGGTCGATCCGCGGCGCCCCGCCGGGCTGATCGAGTTCGACGAGGCGGGGCAGACGCGGGCGGCGGCGGTCCGGCCGTGGCATTATCCCATCGTCTACGTGCAACCGGTGGCGGGCAACGAGGCCGCGCTCGGCTACGATCTGATGGCCGGCCCGACGCGCGCGACGCTCGAGGAGGCGCGGGCGTCGCGCGAGATGCGCGTGACGCCGCAAATCCGGCTCGTGCAGGAGCGGGCGGATCAGATGGGCGTCGTGATGGTGTGGCCGGTCTTCCAGGCGCGGCGGGCGCCGAACGGCCAGTTGCTCTCGGAGGATCGCGCGGCCGATCCGTTCATCGGTTTCCTGCAGTGCGTCTTTCGCGTGCACGATCTGCTGGAGACGGCGCACAGCCGGCAACCCGACACGATGCTCGACATGCTGTTCTACGACGCCTCGGAGCCCGATCCGGCGCGGCGCATCCTGTATCACCGTCCCGCGGACGACGCGGCGCCGCGCTCGCCGGTGGCGGTGGAGGAGTTCCGGCGCGGGGTGAGCACGGAATTCCGCCTGCCCGTCGGCCGGCGCGACTGGCGGGTGAGCTTCCGGCCGCGGGCTGGCTGGCTCGAGGCGCAGCGGACGACGATGCCGTTGCTGCGCTCCTGCAGCCTGCTCCTGCTGTCCGGGCTCGTCGCCGGCCTGGTGCTCCTGATCGGGCGCCGCACGGAGACGATCCGCCGCGAGGTCCGGGAGCGGACGGCGGAGCTGGCGGAGAGCCGCCGGCACTTCGCGCACCTGCTGCACGCGCTGCCCGGCATGGCGTATCGGTGCAGCTACGACGACCAGCTCACAGTGCTGTTCCTGAGCGAGGGCGCGCGGGAGCTCACGGGCTGGACGGCGGAGGAGTTCACGAGCGGGGCGGCGCATTTTCGCGACTGCATCCACCCGGAGGATCTCGGCCGGGTGCGGGACGCGACGCGCACGGCGCTGGAAGGGCGCACCGACATCGAGGTGGAATACCGGATCCGGACGAAGGCCGGGGCCGAGAAGTGGGTGCTCTCGCGCGGGCGCGGCGTCTACGGGACGGACGGTTCGCTCGACATCTTCGAGGGGCTCGCGATCGACATCACGGCGCAGAAGGAGGCGGAGGCCGCGCGGCTCGCGCTCGAGCGCAAGCTGCTCGAGGGCCAGAAACTGGAGAGTCTTGGGCTGCTGGCGGGCGGCATCGCGCACGATTTCAACAACCTCCTCAGCGCCGTCCTCGGCAACGCCGGCATGGTGCGCCTCGCGCTGCCCGACGGCCACGCGGCGGTGGGGCAACTGCAGGCGATCGAGACGGCGTCGCTGCGCGCGGCGGAGCTGTGCCGGCAGATGCTCGCCTACGCGGGCAAGGGGCGCTTCGTGATCGAGCCCACCGATCTCACGCTGCTGACCGAGGATCTCCTGCCGCTCCTCCGGATCTCGGTGGCGCACCAGGCGGTGTTGAAGCTCAGTCTCGCGCGGGGCCTGCCCGCCGTCATGGCGGATGCCACGCAACTGCGGCAGATCGTGATGAACCTCGTGCTCAATGCCGTCGACGCCATCGGCGAGCGCGGCGGCGAGATCCACCTGACGACCGGCGTGATGAGCGCGGATCCGGCCTTGCTCGAAACCTGTGTCGCGGGCGCGGGACTGACGCCGGGCGACTACGTTTTCCTCGAAGTGCGCGACACCGGTTCCGGCATGAGCGCGCAGGTGCTGGCGAAAATCTTCGATCCCTTCTTCACGACGAAATTCGCCGGGCGCGGGCTCGGCCTCGCGGCGGTGCTCGGCATCGTGCGGGGGCATCACGGCGCGCTGCACGTGCAGAGCGCGCCGGGCGTCGGCTCGACGTTCCGCCTGCTGCTGCCGCCGGTGCGCGAGGCCCCGGTGCCGGCGAAGGCGGGACCCGTCGCCGCGAGCCGGTGGCAGCGGGCGGGCCGGATCCTGGTGGTGGACGATGTGGACGCGGTGCGATTCGTGCTGGCGGAGATGGCGAGGACCTTCGGCTTCACGCCGACGGTCGCGGCGGACGGCTTCGAGGCCCTGGAGGCGTTCCGGGAAAAGCCGGAGAGTTTCGAGGCGGTGGTGCTCGACCTCCTGATGCCCCGGATGAATGGCGAGCAGACGCTCAAGGAAATGCGCGCGCTCCGTGCGGACGTGCCCGTGCTGCTGGTGAGCGGCTACAGCGAAGGCGACATCCTCGGGCGGCTGGGCGGAGGCGGGCCGCTGGCGTTTCTCGCGAAGCCCTTCACGCGCGACAGCCTGGAGCGAAAGTTGCGCGAACTGCTCGGCTGAGCGAGGGGAGCGCGGCGGCGCAATCCTTGCCAGCGCGTCGATTTGGGCTCAAGCCGGGCGGAAGAACACGCGCCTTCGGGCCGCCATGTCTGACACGATTTCGTCCACCGGCCAGAAACAGGAGCGGGCGCACGCACGACCCCGGCGGGCCGCGCTGGGCATCGCCGTCGTGGTGCTGGGCCTGGCCGCGAGCGTGGCGGCGTGCCTGTTTGTGCGGCGGCTGGAGGACACGCGGCTGCGGGTGGACTTCCAGCAGCGGGCGCAGCTGGCCGCGCTGGAGGTGACCGACGGGCTGCAGCGCCACCAGGATGCGCTCTTTGCGCTGCGCACGCTGTTTCATTTTGCCCCGGAGGTGACGGACGAGGCGTTCGCGTCCGCGGCGCGGGAGCTGATGCAGCGCCAGACGGGCGTGCGCGCGCTGGAGTGGGTGGAGCGGGTGCCGGGGGCCGGGCGCGGCGCGTTCGAGGCGCGGCGGCGGGCGGCGGGCGCCGCGGATTTCGAGATCCGCGAGCGGGTCAGCGGCAACACGCTGCGGCGGGCGCCGGAGCGCGAGGAGTATTTTCCCGTCGCCATGATCGAGCCGCTGGCGGGCAACGAGCCGGCTCTCGGATTCGACCTGCGCTCGGGCATCACGTGGCCGTCGATGGAGAAGATCGCCGCCGTCGATCGGATCTCGGCCTCGGGCCGGCTGCCCTTGATCACCACGGGGGCGGGACCCGACTGGGGCTACATCATGGAGCTGCCGGTCTACGCCCGGCCGGGCACCGCAAGAACGCCGGAGGAGCGGCGCGCGCAGTTGCGCGGCTTTGTGCTGGGGATTTTCCACATCGCGCAAACGCTCGAGGCGCTCTTCGCCCAGCGCGGGGAGGATTCGCTCGAGGTGCTCTTCCTCGACCGGTCGGCGACGCGGCCCGAACAGGAGCTGCTGTATTTTCAGTCGCGCGGCCGATCCGGCCGCGATCCGGCGGCGGCGCCGGGGGCGGCGGAGTTCGCCGCGGCGCTGCATCTGCGCGTGCCGTTCGACCACGCCGGGCGGCAGTGGGAGCTGTGGTTCCGGCCGGACCCGGCGTGGGCGCGCGGCCATTCGCAGCGCGGGAGCTGGCTGGCGCTGGCGCTCGGCCTGGCGATGACGGGCTTCGCCGGCTTCTACATCTTCGGGGCGATCCAGCGCGAGCGGGTGGTCGGGCGGCTGGTGGACGAGCGGACGGCCGAGCTGCGCGCGACGCAGGCCGAGCTGGAAGCGGACGTCCGCCGGCGCCGCGAGGCGGAACGGCAACTGAGCAACGTCGTCAGCCACCTGCCCGGCGCGGTGTTCCGCTGCAATTTCGACGCGCGCCTGACCGCGCAGTTCGCGAGCGACGGGATGGCTCAGCTTACTGGATACACGGCGGAGGACTTCGTCAGCGGGCGCATCGCCATCGGCGAGCTTACGCTGGCGGAGGATCGGCGGCGGGTGCGGCGGGGGCTGACGCAGTGCGTGCGGGCGCGGTCGGGCTTCGAGTTCGAGGTGCGCATCCGGGATCGCGCGGACCGCCTGCGGTGGCTGCTGGTGCGCGGCCGGCCGGTGTTCGCGGACGACGGCGCGCTGCGTTTCCTCGAGGGGCTGGCGATCGACGTCACGCCGTTGAAGGCGGCGGAGGCGGAGAAGCTGTCGTTCGAGCGCAAGCTGCTCGAGACGCAGCGGCTGGAGAGCCTCGGGGTGCTGGCGGGCGGCGTCGCCCACGACTTCAACAACCTGCTGACCGCGATGCTCGGCAACGCCACGCTGGCGCGCGAGGCCCTGCCGCCGGGCGGAGCGGGGGCCGAGCACCTGCGCCACATCGAGGAGGCGGCGCGGCGGGCGGCGGATCTCTGCCAGCAGATGCTGGCGTATGCCGGCCGGAACGAGCTGCGGGCGCAGCGGCTGGACGTGGGCGAGCTCGTGCGCTCGACCACCGCGCTCCTGCGCGTCTCGATCCGCCGCAACACGCGGCTCGAACTGCAGCTCGGCGAGCATCTCCCGGCGGTGCGGGCGGATCCGGCGCAACTCCAGCAGATCGTGATGAACCTCGTGATCAACGCGGCCGACGCGATCGGCGAGCGGCCGGGGCGGATCGTGGTCGCGACGTTCCGCCGCGAGGCCGACGCGGCGTTCCTGCGGACTGCGCTGCTCGGGCCGGAGCTGCCGCCCGGCACCTACGTCGGGCTCGAGGTGCGCGATGACGGCTGTGGCATGACTCCGGATACGCTGGCGCGGATCTTCGAGCCGTTCTTCACCACGAAGTTCTCCGGCCGCGGCCTCGGGCTGGCGGCGGTCCTCGGCATCGTGCAGAGCCACCGCGGCGCGCTCTTCGTCGAGACGGCCCCGGGCCGCGGCTCGACCTTCCGCCTGCTGCTGCAGGCGCTGCCGGAGGCCGCGGCGGCGCCCGCGCCGCCGGCGGCGGAGGCGCCGCCGCTGCGGGGGACCGTGCTGGTGATCGACGACGAGGATTTCGTGCGCGACGTGCTCGGCGCGACCCTGCGGCGCAGCGGAATGTCGCCCCTGCTGGCCGCGAGCGGCGAGGCGGGGCTCCAGCTCTATGCGGCGCAGGGGAACCGCGTGGATGTCGTGCTGCTCGACCTGACGATGCCCGGGTGGTCGGGCGAGGACACCCTGCGCGCGCTGCGGGCGGTGAACCGTGAGCAGCGCGTCATCGTGATGAGCGGCTACAGCGACGGCGACACCCGGGAGCGCTGCGCACGGCTCGGCGTCAGCGGCTTCATCGCCAAGCCGTTCGAGCTGCCGGTGCTCTTGAAAATCCTCCGCGAAGTGACGAACTGAGGGTTGCCATGCGCCTGCCCGCCCTGCGCCAGTTCGCCCTCTCCCTGCCGCACACGACGGTCGTGAAACAGTGGGGCGAGTGCCTCGTGTTCAAGGTCGCGGCCAAGATGTTTTTGATCATCGCGCTCGATGGCGAAGTGATCGACGGCGTCGTGTTCAAGTGCACGCCGGAGGAGTTCGACGATCTGACGGACATCGACGGCATCACGCAGGCGCCCTATTGCGCGAAGCGCCACTGGGTGCGCGTCGGCGACCTCGCCGCGCTGCCCGGCGCCGAGCTCGAGCGCCGCATCCGGCACAGCTACGACCTCGTCGTCGCCAAGCTGCCGAAGAAAACGCAGGCGACGCTGAAGACGGGGTGAGGGCGGGGGCACCGGTCGTTCGCGCGAAACCGCGCTCCGGGCTTGGCGTTGGCACGCCGACCCGCTTTGGTTGTCGGCTTCCTTCGTGTCCAACACCGACTCCCAGCCTGCCGCCGCGTCCCCTCCCCAGCGTCCCCTCTCGCTCGGCGTCATCTTCCTCACCCTCTACATCGATCTCATCGGGTTCTCGATCATCTTCCCGCTGGGGCCGGACCTGCTCGATTATTATCTCAAGCTCGAAGGGCGGACGGGCGTGCTCGGCTGGATGGTGGCGCAGACGGACGCGCTGGCGCAGGCCTTCGGCATCGGCAACTACGCGCCGGTCCTGTTCGGCGGCGTGCTCAGCTCGGTGTTCTCGATCCTGCAGTTTGTGTTCGCGCCGTTCTGGGGCGCGGTGAGCGACCGGCGCGGGCGGCGCGGCGTGCTGCTGCTGACGGTGACGGGCACGGCGCTCGGTTATCTGATCTGGGTGTGCAGCGGATCGTTCTGGCTGTTCCTTCTGTCGCGCGTCGTCAGCGGGGCATTCAGCGGCAACCTCTCGGTCGCGACCGCCGCGGTCGCCGACGTGACGTCGCGCGGGGAACGCTCGAAGGCGATGGGCCTGGTCGGCGCGGCGTTCGGCCTCGGGCTGGTCACCGGACCGACGCTCGGGGCGCTCACGGTGAACATCGATCTCGTCGCGAAATTCCCGGCGCTGGCGCGCTTCGGCCTCAATCCGTTCTCGGTGCCCGCGCTCCTCGCGCTGGGGCTCTGCC
The DNA here is from genome assembly GCA_964513055.1 of uncultured Opitutus sp. GTDB lineage: Bacteria > Verrucomicrobiota > Verrucomicrobiia > Opitutales > Opitutaceae > ER46. Next base: position 1,804 of record CAZENI010000357.1, on the reverse strand, counting down.
TGATCAACCTCGGCTGGATCGCGGCGCGCTTCAAGGAAACGCTCACGCCCGCCGCCCGCGCGGGCGCGGCCGCGCCGCGGTTGCGCAATCCGATCCGCGCGATCCTCGGACTCGAGAATCCGGCGGTGCGGCAGACCAACCTGGTGGCCTTCGTGTTCTCGGTCGCGTTCGTCGCGATGGAGGCGGCGCTGACGTTTCTCTCGTTCGAGCGCTTCCACTACACCGCGCGGCAGAACGGCATCCTGCTCGGCTTTCTCGGTTTTTGCGCGGTGGTCACGCAGGGTTTCATCGTGCGCCGGCTGCTGCGCGTGGTGGATGAAGTGCGCGTGCTGACGGCGGGGCTGGGCTTCACGGTGGTCGGGCTCCTCGTGATCGGTTTCGCCGTGCAGCCGTGGATGCTCTACGTGGGCATCGCGCTGCTCGCACTGGGCTCGGGCTTCGTCAACCCGTCGACGACCGGGCTGATCTCGCTGTATGCAGGCGCGGAGGAGCAGGGGCGCGTGCTGGGGATTTTCCGCTCGCTGAGCGCGCTGGCGCGGGCGTTCACGCCGGTGCTCGCGGGCATCGTCTTCTGGCGCTACGGCGGCACGAGCGTCTTCGTGGCCGGCGCGGTGCTGTCGGCGGCGGCCCTGATCCTGAGCACGCGCCTGCCCAAACCGGTGAAATGAACCGGCCGGAGACCCACGAGACGGGGGACGGAAAGCGGCGGCGGATCGGCCGCCCGCGGTTCCCGCTCGCCGGTCTCCTGGTGCTCGTCACCGGTCTGCTGCTCCAGGCCGGCTGCACGGCGACGGCGCCGCGCCGGCCGCCCCAGCCGGGCCAGACGACCCTGAATTCGCCGCTCGTCATCCTGCCGGCGCAGGCGATCGGCAACTTCCTCCTGGTCGAGGCGAAGTGGGATCGCTACGGGCCGTATCATTTCCTGATCGACACGGGATCGTCGGTGACGCTCGTGACGCCGGCGCTGGCCAAGCGCTACGCGGGGCGCGCGCCGACGCCGGGGCTGTCGCCGACGGTCCGCGTGCGCGGCGCCGAGGGAAAGGTGATGGAACTGGCGCGCGGCTCGTTGCGCCGCCTCGATCTCGGGGGCGCGCGCTTTGCCGAGGTGGACGTGCTGCTCTACGACTGCGCGGCGCTGTCGGCGCATCTCGGCGTGCGGGTCGACGGCGTGCTGGGCTTTCCGCTGTTCCGCGAAACCCTGCTGACGCTCGATTACCCCGGGAGCCGCGTGCTGCTGCAGCCGGCGCGCAACGCCCCGCTGGTGCCGGGCACGACCATTGCCTTCGACGATGCGCGCAAGACCCCGCTCGTGACCGTGCGCCTCGGCGAGCGCTCGCTCGTGGCGCTGATCGATTCCGGTAGCGACGCGCTGTTCACGCTCAATCCCGTGGGCGTGACGCCGGAGTTTGCCTTCGGACCGATCATCGGCGCCACCGTGGGCACGATGAGCGGCGATCGCACGCAGATGATCGGGCGGCTCGGAGGCGCGCTGACGCTGGGCGACCGGACGTTTCGCCAGCCGATCGTGGAACTCACCGACGAGCTGTCCGCGATCGGAGGCGGAATGCTGAAGCACTTTTCGGTGACGTTCGATCAACTGCGCGATCGCGTGACCTTTCATCGCGACGCGCGCGAGCCGATCGCGACGCCGGCGTTGCGCAGCGCGGGGCTCAGTTTCAGCAAGACGCCCGCGTATTGGCGGGTGGCCGGCGTGGTGCCGAAATCACCGGCCGAGGCCGCGGGCGTGCAGGCGGGAGATCTGGTGACGCGGATCAACGGCGAGTCGGTGGCGCGTTGGGATCTG
>CAZENI010000356.1:0-8852 GCA_964513055.1 uncultured Opitutus sp. | reverse complement strand
GATGAACACGCGCGCCATCTTCTGCTCCGTCGCGTCGAGGCTGAACGCCCCCGCCACCGCGAGGTTGAGCGTGAACTGATACCAGTCGCGCCAGAGCGCCTGATCGCTCGCGTGCTTCGAGGCGAAGAGCGCGCGGCCCATCTCGTAGGTGTAGCGCCCGCTCGTCTTGATCTCGAGCCGGCCGCCCGTCATCTGGCCCATCACCTGGTAGTTCTCGGCGGATTTGCCCGAACCGGAATGGAAACCGATGCTCGCGCCGAACTGCCGGCACACGCCCCACTGTTTCTCAATCAGCTCCCGCAACGCCGCGTTGTCGGGATACGGCATGTTCTTCTGGAAACCGAACGCGGGCGCGACGAAGTGGATCGTCATCCCCAGCGCCTCGCAGAGCGCCAGCATGATCGCGGTCGTCTCCGGCGTCGTGAGTCCGGGCAGCTCGTCGATCGAAAGCTCGCGGAGATAAGCGCGGCCGACGTCCGTCGTGAACCGTTTCGCGCGGGCCGCGGTGTATTTCTCATCGCGCCGCTTCATCTTCTGCAGCGACGGCCAGACGTAGGCCAGGAGCTTGGCGAAGTCGGCCTCGTTGAGCGCCAGCCCGACCGCGGCCACGCGCGCCTTCACTTTTGCGATGAGCTCCGCCGGCACGCTGGCCGCGACCCACCCGGCCGCATCCTCCGGCACCTTGGTCTGTGCGAGCTCCGGCGAGAGGTCGAAGGTGATGTAGCTCGCGAGCACACAGCCGGTCACCAGCGCGTCTTCGCGCGAGTCGAACTTGCCGCCGATCGGCTGGTGATCGGCATTGAAGCTCCAGGCGATGCCCCGCCGGTGAAAACCGGTCTTCAGCTTTGCCAGCACGCACCCGTGGCTCATGCCCTCGACGCTCTGCCCCTGGTGCCCCTCCGGGACGTTGGTGCCGATGAACGGAAACGGCACCGAGTCCAGTTTGCCCGCCAGCATCACGTCGACGTCGTAGACCAGCTCGCGCGGGATCGAGTTCTGGTTCGCCGTCACGCCGAGGCTGAGCGCGCTCATCGCCCAGTCGACCGCCGGCCAGTGCAGCGTCGTGAACCGCGCGCCGATGCCGAGCGTGCTCTGGCCGAGCTTCTCGCCCGCCGTCGCGAAGATCGTGCTCTTCGGGTTATGCTGCTGGACGAGATTCTTCAGCCGCAGGAGATTCTCGAACGTCGCCGGAAACGCCTGCGTGCCATCGGCCAGATCGATCCCGTCGTGCAGCGCCTCCGTGCGGCCCTGCAGCCGCCACGCGCAGTCGCCCAGGGGGCTCTCGAGGAGCGTCCAGGCACCCTCCGCCGTCTCGAACCGGCTCTTTGGATACACCTTGAGCAGCTTGCCCGCCCGCAGGTGCTCGCTCAGCGCGTGCCAGTCGAGGCAGAAGTCGGGGCTCACGCACGGGTTCGTGGCAATGCGCAGATTGTGCTCGAGCAGGAAACGATTGATGGCGGACATGAGACGGGACGAGAGGCCTGAAGTGGCTCACATTCCCCAGCGAGTGACAAGGCTGCGCTGCCGATTACGACACGCGTCCTTGGACGGACCGTTCGGCATCAGCGAAGGTGAAAGTTGAAGGGTGAAAACTGAAACACCGGCCACCGAACCCAAAGGCCAGTCGTGTGCGCATCGCGAAGGCCCGATCTCTCAACTTTCAACCCGCAACTCTCAACCTCCCCTCCTCCCTCAATCCCACTTCGGGTCCGTGTCGTCGACGAGCTGCTGGAGGATGTTGAACCGAATCTGGCCGTAATTGAGCGCGTAGCGCAGGCGGCCGTTGCGATAGATCCACGTCGCGGGCACCCAGCCGACGCGCAGGCCCATGAACGACGTCATCTCCTCATCCGGCCGCCGCGACGGGTTCGGGTGCTGGAGGTGGAGAAAATTCTTCTGCGGCCCGAGGCCGAACTTCAAAAGCTCCTTCGCGCCGTCGCGTTCGTCGCGCACGGTGACGAACACGACCTTCACCTTCGGATTGGCCTCGGTGAACTTCTTCCAGCCGCCGCTCTTGAGTTCCGCATGGCAGTTGGGGCACCACGGCGCCCAGAAATGCACGATCGTGACCGCGGGCGATTTCGTCAGCTCTTCCACCTGACGCTCGATCGGCAGCCATTCGGCCGCCCGCGCCGCAATCGGGGCGGCGATCAGCGCGAGAAATAAAATCAGCGATCTCATGCGCGCAGCGTAGGGCAGCGAGTTCCGCAGGCAATCGCGCGACGCGTCATTTTCGAGGTTGCGCGCCCCGCCGCGCGCGCTGTTCTCGGCGACTCCCTCCCGCATGTCCGCTGTCGCCTCTCCGGCCACCTCCCCGCAACCGAATCCCGAACACGTTCTCCGCCTCGCGACCGAGCTGAACGTGAAGGTGTTCCAGATCGCCGCCACCGCGCAGCTCTTCGCCGAGGGCGCGACCGTCCCCTTCATCGCGCGCTACCGCAAGGAGGTCACCGGCGAGCTCGACGAGGTCCAGATCACCGCCATCCGCGACCGGCTCGAGCAGCTCCGCGCCATCGACGAGCGCCGCACCTCCATCCTCGCCTCGCTCAAGGAGCGCAACCTGCTCACGCCTGCGCTCGAGAAAGCGATCAACGCCGCCGACTCCGTCACCGTCCTCGAGGACATCTACCTTCCCTTCCGCCCGAAGAAGCGCACCCGCGCCACCATCGCGAAAGAGAAGGGCCTCGAGCCGCTCGCCGATCTCCTCTTCGCGCAGGATCCCGCGACCGATGTCACCGCCGCGGCGACCGCCTATGTCGGCAAGGAATACGTCGCCGACGACGGCAAGAACGTGAAATCGCAGATCGCTTCGCTCGACGAGGCGCTCGCCGGCGCGCGCGACATCATCGCCGAGCGCGTGAGCGACGACAAGGACGCCCGCGCCAAGCTCCGCGCCGTCTTCCAGAAGGACGCCGTCGTCTCCTCGAAGGTCATGCCCGGCAAGGAGGCCGACGCCGAGGCCTCGAAGTTCAAGGACTACTTCGAGTGGAGCGAGCCGCTGGCCAAGGCCCCCTCGCACCGCATCCTCGCGATGCGCCGCGGCGAGAAGGAGATGTTCCTCATGATGCGCGTCCAGCTCCCGGACGACGCGACGGCGTTCGCCACCGTGCAGTCGCTCTTCGTGAAGGCGAAGTGTCCCGCGGCCGATCAGGTCATGCTCGCCGTGCAGGACGCCTGCAAACGCCTCCTCGCGCCCGCGATGGAGACCGAGATGCGGCTCGAGTCGAAGAAGCGCGCCGACGAGGCCGCGATCAAGGTCTTCACCGACAACGCCCGCGATCTCCTCCTCTCGGCCCCGCTCGGCCAGCGCGCCGTCATGGCGATCGACCCGGGCTTCCGCACCGGCTGCAAGACCGTGCTCCTCGATCGCCAGGGCAAGCTGCTGCACAACGACGTCATCTTCCCCGATCGCCAGGCCGAGGAGGCGAAGGAGAAGCTGCTCGGCTTCGTGAAGTTCTTCAAGGTCGAGGCCATCGCCATCGGCAACGGCACCGCCGGCCGCGAGACGGAGTCGTTCGTCCGCGCGCTCGGACTCCCCGCGACGATTCCGATCGTGATGGTCAACGAATCCGGCGCATCGATCTATTCCGCGAGCGAGGTCGCCCGCGAAGAATTTCCCGATCACGATCTCACCGTGCGCGGCGCCGTCTCGATCGGCCGCCGGCTGATGGATCCGCTCGCCGAGCTGGTGAAGCTCGATCCGAAATCGATCGGCGTCGGCCAATACCAGCACGACGTCGATCAGTCCGCGCTCAAGCGCTCGCTCGACGACACCGTGGTCAGCGCCGTGAACGGCGTCGGCGTCGAGCTCAACACCGCGTCGAAACAGCTCCTCAGCTACGTCTCCGGCCTCAACGCCGCGACCGCCGCCGCGATCGTCGCGCGCCGCAACGAGCACGGCCCGTTCAAGTCGCGCGCCGACCTCAAGGAAGTGCCGCGCCTGGGGCCGAAGGCCTTCGAGCAGGCCGCCGGCTTCCTCCGCATCCGCGACAGTGTGCACCCGCTCGACGCCAGCGCCGTGCATCCGGAGCGTTACCCGCTCGTCGAGAAGATGGCCGCCGACCTCGGCGTGACCGTCGCCGATCTGATCCGCGACGGAAAGCTCCGCGCGAAGATCAAACTCGAGAACTACGTCACCGCCGACGTCGGTCTGCCCACGCTCACCGACATCATGGCCGAGCTCGCCAAGCCCGGCCGCGATCCGCGCAAGGGTTTCGAGGCGTTTAGTTTCACCGAGGGCATCAACAAGCCCGAGGATTTGAAGCCCGGCATGAAGCTGCCCGGCATCGTGACGAACGTGACGGCGTTCGGCGCGTTCGTGGACATCGGCGTGCACCAGGACGGTCTCGTGCACGTGAGCCAGCTCGCCGACACCTTTGTGAAGGAGCCCGCGAGCGTCGTGCGGCCGCAGCAAAAGGTCATGGTGACCGTGACCGAGATCGATCTCGCACGGCAGCGGATCGCGCTCTCGATGCGGAGCAAGCCCGAGATCGGGCCGAAGACGCCGCCCGGCGCCGGCGGCGGTCCGCGCACGAGTCCGGGCCAGCGGCCCGGCGGCTTCAACGGCCCGCGGCCCGGCGGCGCTCCGGCCGCCCCGCGCGCACCGCAGACACTCACCAACGACTGGTTCAGCGCCGCGTTGAACAAGAAGAAATAGGGCGCACCGGCCGCCCGCGCCCGGCCCGCCTCACGCCGCCGATCACTCCCGCCGGCAGTCGAGCAGGCGAAACGCCCCCGCCGGGACGACGATCTCAAGCGAGGGGCTGAGGGTTCCGAAGGTTTGTCCGGTGACGCGATCCCGCACCGTCCATCGGCCCGGCTGCCGGGCTTTGAGCCTCACCCGCCGCTCCGCCGGATCGACCCAGCCGGGATCGACCAGCGCGATCACGTAGTGATCCGCCGACTGCGCGATCACCTGGTGAAAAACCGTCCCTTCCACGTCCAGCGGCATCTCCGCCATCCCCGCCGCGAGATCGCGCTGCATCAGCTCGCGCGCCGCCTCGAGGGAATGCTTCTTTCCGTCCCGCACCAGCGTGTCGCCGTCCGTCGTCCAGATCGTTTTCCACGGTCCGTCCAGCCGCGGCTTCGAACCCGAGACCACGCTGACAAACCCGTGCGGCGCCGTGACGGGAATGTGATCGGCCGAACGACGCGTGCGTCCCCATAGATAAGTGGAGAGATCCGTCGCCGGCAGCGGCGCCATGCCCCAGTAGCAGTCCAGCCGCTCCAACGCCCAGCGCTGCGTGTCGCTTCCGTCTTCATTCCATTTGTGATGTCCGTGGCCGTTGGCCCCGCGCCGGGCGAAGCGCTCGCTCGCCTGCGGCACGTGCAGCACCACGGGCGAAACGGATGCCATCTGCGCGCGCGTGGGTGGCGTCAGTGCGCCCCGGCCCAGCAGATGGAGAAACGGCGCGGCCCCCTCGCGCCCGACGCGGGTCATCGCGTGGGAGCGTCGCTCCAGTTCACCGCTCCCGAGCATGAAGACCCGCGCGCCGAGCATCGCCTGCGACACGTAGTAGCGGAGCTGCGGATGCCCCGTCATCACGCTCTCCCATTCCCACGTGCGCGCGAAGTTGAACCAGTCGGCGCAGGCGCGCACGGCCCAGTCATCGAAGTCGCCGTTCAGCCACAGACCCACGCGCGCGGCGAGCTGCGCGTCCGACGTGCGGGAGTTGCTGTCCTCCACTGCCGGCAGGATGACCGAGCGATACCGGCCGTTGAAGATCAGCTCGCGCACCTCGGGATCGGCCGGCCAGTGCAGCCACCAGATGTTCTTGTTGCGCAGGATGAATTTCTTCCCCTGCTGCCGGCACAACTCGAGGATCGGCTGGATGAAATGCCGCAGGTAATAGACCATCTCCCCGGCCTGTTCATCCTCCGCGCTCACGAACCCGAGACAGGTCTTGGGCGCGGCCTGGAGCATCGCCTTCACGCCCTCCACCGAGAGATGCGGCGAACAACCATGGCCGACCTGCACCCAGAAATGAACCCCCGCGGCCTCGAACTCGCGCGCCATGCCGGCGAGATCCTCCCGCGAGAGCTGATGGCCCAGCCGGCGGTCGTGGCTCCACGTCGCGCCATCGGGCCGGAGCAGCGGCCGCTTCTCTCCGGGCCAGAAACACGCCGCGAATCGGAGCTTCGAATACGGAAACTGCTTCTCAAAAAAGCGGACCTCCTCGATCCAGGTGGCGACGGACTTCGGCGTGACGCGCGGCCCCATCATGTGCCCCGGCACGATGACGTCGAACGGCCCGCCGGCGCCGCGCATCGGCTCGCCCTGCCAGGCCGCCGCCTTCGCCGCCAGTTGCTCGATGCCCGTGCTGATGCGCTCCAGCCGGCCGCGGCGCGGGAGTTTTTCGAGCTGCGCCTTCCAGTCCGCGTCAAAGCGGACGCGATAGAGATTGTCGTCGCCGCCCGTGCCGGAACCGAGGATCACGCTGCTGTGCGGCGAGCCCGGCAGCAGCACCACATCCGTGAAGCCGAGCGGGCCGTGCGCGGCCGCGATCACCTTGCCCGCGGCGTCATGGAGGATCACCTCGGGGCCGTCGACCGTGACGATCTCCAGCCCGGGTCCGCCGGTGAAATTTCCCACCGCGACATTGCGCATCCGATACGAGTGATCGTAGCTCAGCGGCTGCGGCGCCGGTGGCAGTTCGAACAAAACGCGCGCCTTGCCCTCCGTCAGCCCAACGGCCCGTTCGCCGGTCAGGAGTTCGCTGCGGCCATCGCCCTCTAGATCGACCGCGAGCGTGTTGGCGCGATCCAGGTCGTCCACCGCCACGCGCATCGGCAGCGGTTTCATTTCCTCACCTTTGACGAAAACCACTTCCCCGGCCCGGCGCCCGCGCACGGTCAGCAGCGCAACCTCATCCCGGCGGTCACCGTCAAAATCGCCGGCCCGCAGCACGCGCACGGAACCCGTGGTCGTGGCGCTGTCGAGTGCGACGGTGCGCACCACCGCGCCGCTGGCCGCCAGCACGACCAGTTCCCGGGAGACGCCGCCCGCGATCACGACCGGCGTCTTGCCGTCGAGCCGGGCGACGGTAACCTGCAACACCGGCGCCGCCAGCACATGCCGCCACCGCTCGCGGCCTGCCGCCGAAATGCACGTGATCCCGCCATCGGCGCCCGCGACGAGGATCTCGTCCGTGCCGTCGCCATCGAGATCCGCGCAGACGACATCGTAGCCAAAGCCCCCCAGCGACGCGTCCCAACGATGCCGCCCCGCCTCGTCCCACGCACACAGCCGGTTGTCGTAGGTCGAGCCGACGATGAGCCTTGCCCCGGCCACCTGCGCCAGGCCGAGGCGATAGACCGTGCGTCCGTCGGTGGGCATCGTCTCCACCCCGGCGTGCATGGATCCCGCCCCGCCGGCGAGTCCGGTCGCGATCCATCCGATGAGGCGCAGGGCAACGAAAGCGCGCGCGAGGAGCATGAGCGTAAGCGGAAAGGGAGAATCACCGCCCGCCACCGGCGTCGTGCCCGCGGCAGGACGGCCCCCGATTCCAACGCAGCCAATCCCGAAACGTCGCCGGTCACAACCCCCGTGATGGGAGGACCGGTTTGCGCTTGTGCGCGGCAGGCGAGACTCAAGCGTCTGCGCCAGGCTTCGTCGCCGGCCGGACCGGTGACCGACTCATGGACCTGACGCGCAGATCATTTCTTCTCTCGACGGGCGCGGGAATCGCCGCGGCCTCCTTGCGCTCCGCCGTCGCGGCTCCGGCCGCCACCCGCCGTCCGATCCCGGCGCGCAGCGTGATTCCCGCGGCCCTCACCCCCTTTGGCGCCGACCTCGCGATTTCCCGGCGGGATTTCCGGCGCCACCTCGGCGCGCTGGCAGACGTGCGCGGCGTCACCGCGATCATGGTGAATGGCGCCGCCGGCGAGGACGCCGCACTCTCTCGGGACGAACGCCGCGCGCAGATCGCCGAGGCCGTCGCGGCGGTGGGCGATCGCACCCCGATCATCGCCGCGGTGCGCGAGCTCAAGGGCGACGCCGATCTTGGCCAGCTGGCGAAGGACGCCGCCACGGAAGGCGCGCACGCGCTGATGCTCATGCCGCCACCCAACAAGGACGACCTGCTCTGGGAGCACGCGCGCCGGCGGTGCGAGCGCGTCTTCGCGGCGGCCAGTCTTCCCGTGGCGATCTATCACGTGAACTATGCGACGGAAACGCTGGTGCAGTTCGCCGGCCTCTCGCCGGTGTTCGCGATCAAGGAAGGCGGGGGCGATGCGGCGGCGTTCGCGCACAACCTGCTCGCCCTCCGCGGCGCGCGGGCCGACCTCGCGATCTGGTCAACCAACAGCCGCTGGCTGCTGGCAGACTTGGCCGTCGGCGCGGACGGCATTCTCTCCGGCATGGGCAGCGTCACCGCCGACTGGCACGTGGCGCTCGCGGAGGCGGTCTGGCGTTCCGATCTGTCCGCGGCCCGGGCCGTCCATGCGCGGATGCTGCCGTTGGTGCGGGCCTTCTACCGCCCCGGGCAGAATCCGCATACGCGCATGAAATATGCGCTGACGCTCCTCGGCCGGATGCAACTCGACCAGGTCCGGCCGCCCCTCAAGCCGCTCGACGAGACCGAGCGCCGGATCGTGGAAACCGCGCTGCGCGAAACCGGCCTGCTGGCCTAGCGCGGGCCGCCGCCGGTCCGCGCGTCGCGAGGCGGACCGCGGCGGGCGGCATCCCATTTACCGATACGGCTGGTGCAGTTCGACCGGCTTCGGCTTCGACTGCTTCGAGCGGAGCTTCAGGTTCAGCATCTCGACGCCGAAGGCGAAGGCCATGGAGAAGTAGATGTAGCCTTTCGGAATGTGGAAGTGCAGGCCCTCGCCGAGGAGCGTCACGCCGATCA
>CAZENI010000355.1:0-8860 GCA_964513055.1 uncultured Opitutus sp. | reverse complement strand
GGCGCCTCCCGCCCGTCGCCCGTCGGACCGGACCCGAGCCGGTGGTGATGGAGGGCGTCGACGGCATCGGCCGTTATGGCGGCACCTGGCAGCGTCTCGCCAACTCCTACGACGACCTCAAGACGATCTACTGGCGGCTCTCGGGCTCCAATCTCGTGCGCTGGTCCCCGCAGGGTTACCCGCTCGTGCCGCATGTCGCCAAGTCGTGGACCGTCTCGCCGGACCACCGCGTCTACACCTTCGAGCTGCGGCGTGGCATGCGCTGGTCCGACGGGCAGCCCGTGACGAGCGACGACATCCTTTATTGGTATGAGCAGGAGATAAAATATTTCAACGTGCAGCCCAAGTTCCTGCGCGCCGGCGCGACACAGGGCCAGGTGTCGAAGATCGACGAGCGGCACGTGCGCTTCGAGTTCGGGCAGCCGAATCCGCTCTTCCTCGAGCGCCTCGCCTCGACCGGCATGAACTACGAGGACCACACGGAGCACATCGTGCCGTCGCATTACCTGCGGAAATTCCATCCGGCGCTCGGCGACCCCGAGGTGGTGCGCCGCACGATGGAGGCCTTCGAGCTCGCGAGCCCGGTCGCCGTCTACAAGCGGATCAAGCACTACCTCAACCCGGAGCATCCGCGGCTGTGGCCGTGGGTGCTGCAGACCTACAATCCGACGACGCCGCAGATTCTCGTGCGCAATCCCTACTACTGGGTCGTGGATACGCATGGCAACCAGCTGCCCTACCTTGACCGCCTGGTGCTCGACATCCGGACGAACAACCTCATCGCCGCCGCGGCCGCGAACGGGGAGCTGTCGATGCAGGATCGGCACATCCGCTACGACGATCACATCCTGCTCGTCGGCGGTGCCGCGCAGCACGACTACGATGTCTACCACTGGAAACCGAGCACGCAGTCGCTGTTCACGGTGTTTCCGAACCTGAACCGCCGCGTCGATCCGCAGCGGCCGGAGACGAAGTGGAAGCATCAGCTCCTGAACGAGGCGCGCTTCCGCCAAGCCCTGTCGCTGGCGATCAACCGGCGCGACATCATCAATGCGGAGTTCAACGGCCAGGCGGAGCCCGCGCAGATCGCGCCGCCGCCGGACTCGCCCTACCACAACGCGCGGCTGCTGCATTCGTTCACCGATTTCGATCCGGCGCGCGCCGACGCGCTCCTCGACGAACTCGGGCTGACGCGGCGCGACGGCGAGGGGTTCCGGACCTTTCCGGACGGCACGCGGATGACGTTCACGCTCAATGCCACCGATTACACGACGGACGGGCCGGCGCAGTTCGTGATCGACGACTGGGCGAGGGTGGGGGTGCGCGGGCTGTTCCGCTCGCGCGCGCGCCGGCTTTTCGAGCAGGAGAAGCTCACCTACGAGCACGACTTCACGGTGTGGACGGGCGAGAGCGAGTTCTACCCGCTGGTGGAGCCGCGCAACTTCGTGCCGACGTATTTTGAATCCTTCTACGCGCCGGCGTTTGGCTGGTGGTATCAGTATGGCGGGCTGCACGGCGATCCTGCGGCCAACCGGCCCAACGCCCTCGAGCCGCCCCGCGGTCATCCGCTGCGGCGGGCGATGGAACTGCTCGACGAAACCAGCGTGATGACGCGCGAGGCCGACCGGATCGCGCATTTCAACGCCGTGCAGGAGATCGCGGCGGATCAGGTGTGGTCGATCAGCATCGCGACGCCGCCGCCGCAGCTCGTGATCGTAAAGCACGGCTTCAAGAACGTGCCGCGCACCGCGCTGTTCGGCGCCAATTTCCAGTCGCCCGCCAACGCCGGCATCGAGACCTATTTCTGGGCCAACCCCGTTGACGATCCCGCGATCGCGGCGCAGACGAAGCGGGCGATCACGACGATCACGCCGTGGCCGCGATCGGTGGCGGCGGCGGACGCGGCGGGCGACGGCGCCGGCTTCCTGGCCGGAGCGCTGCGTTTCCTGATCATCGCCGCGGTGGGAGCGGGACTGCTGCTGATTGCCGTCCGCCACCCGCTCATCTCGCGCCGGCTGCTGCTGATGGTGCCGACGATGCTGGTGGTGTCGGTGATCGTGTTCACGCTGGTGCAACTGCCTCCGGGGGATTTTGCGGAGATGCGCGTGACCCGCCTCGAGATGGAGGGCACGTCCGCGACGGAGGAGCTGGCGGCCGAGCTGCGGCGGAACTTCCGGCTCGATGAGCCGATGTGGCAGCGCTACCTGCGCTGGATGGGCTTCAAGTGGTTCACGAGCTTTTCGGCCGCGGACTCGGGCCTGCTGCAGGGCAACCTCGGGCTCTCGATGGAGCACGAGAAACCGGCGAGCGAGGTGATCGGGGACCGTATCGTGCTGACGGTGCTGGTATCGCTGGCGGCGGTGGTGTTCGCGTGGGCCTTCGCGCTGCCCACGGGCATTTACTCGGCGGTGCGGCAGTATTCGGCGGGCGACTACGCGCTGACGTTCATCGGCTTCCTCGGCGTGTCGGTGCCGTCGTTCCTGCTGGCGGTGGTGATCATGTATCTGGCGAAGCGCTGGCTGGGGCTGAACATCGCGGGGCTGTTCTCGCCGGAGTATGCGACGATGGTCGGCTGGAACTGGGGCAAGTTCGTGGACCTGCTGAAACACATCTGGCTGCCGGTGATCGTGCTCGGGTTCGGGTCGGCCGCGGGGATGATCCGCATGATGCGCGCGAACCTGCTCGACGAACTCAAGCAGCCCTACGTGACGACGGCGCGCGCGAAGGGCGTGCGGCCGCTGCGGCTCCTGCTGAAGTATCCGGTGCGACTCGCGTTGAATCCGTTCATCTCGAGCATCGGGAGCCTGTTCCCGCATCTCGTGTCGGGCGGCGCAATCGTCGCGATGGTCCTCAGCCTGCCGATGATCGGGCCGACACTGCTCGACGCCCTGATCGCCGAGGATGTCTACCTGGCGGGTTCGATGCTGATGCTGCTGAGCCTGCTCGGCGTGGTGGGCACGCTCGTGAGCGATTTGCTGCTGCTCTGGCTCGACCCGCGCATCCGGCTGGGCGCGGCCGCTTCGTGAGCGGCAGCTTGCACGCGGCGACGCTCCCGCTACGGTGCCGCGCATGACACCCCACGATTCCCTCACGCGTCGCGAAGCCCTGAAAACCCTTGGCGCCGGCGCGGCGCTTCTCGGGCTGGGCGCGGCGGCGGCGCCCGCGGCAACGGCCTCCGCGGCGGCGGGCGCGACGACCCAGCCGTTCACACTCCCCAAGCTCGCCTACGCCTACGATGCGCTCGAACCGCACTTCGACGCGAAGACGATGGAGATTCACCACTCGAAGCATCACCAGGCCTACATCACCAACGCGAACAACGCCCTCGCGGGCCAGGCGTCGCTGCAGAAGATGTCCGCGGAGGAGATGCTCAAGAACCTCGGCGGCCTGCCCGAGTCGGTGCGGACCGTGCTCCGCAACAACGTCGGCGGTCACGTGAACCACGCGTTCTTCTGGCGCACGATCGGGCCGAAGGCCGGGGGCGCGCCGCGGGGCCCGCTCGGTGACGCGCTCGTGAAGAGCTTCGGCACCTTCGAGGCCTTCAAGACCCAATTTGGCGACGCCGCGACGCGGCGGTTCGGCAGCGGCTGGGCCTGGCTGACGTTCAAGGACGGCAAGCTCGCGATCACCTCGACCGCGAACCAGGACACGCCGCTGAGCGACGGCGCGACGCCGCTGCTCGGGCTCGATGTGTGGGAGCACGCCTACTACCTGAAGTATCAGAACCGGCGGGCGGACTACATCGCGGCGTTCTGGAACGTCGTGAATTGGGAGCAGGTCGCGGCCAATCACCAGGCCGCCAGATAATCGGCCGGCGGCGGACACGAAAAAGGCGCGGGTCAAACCCGCGCCTCCCTGGACCTGGCAAGTCTTGGCTGGCGTCAGCGCACCGCCGGCATCGCCGGAGCCGCAGTGGCTGCGGTCCGGGCCGGGGGCGGGGCGATGCCGAAAAATTCCACGATGTGGCCGACTTCGGCGTAGCCACGGGCGCGCAGTTTTTCCTGCACGCCGACGATGGTGCGGCGGAGTTCATCGGCGGTATCGGCATCGAGTTCCTCGACCCGGTTGGTCGCCTTGCAGACGACGTGATAGCGGGTCGGCTGGCCGAGGTTGATTTCGTAGAGCGCGGTGCCGTTGTGAAAGAAGGCGCGGCGCACCAGGGAGATTTCCTCGAACGCGGCCATGCACCGATACACCGTCACGAGATCGCAATTGTCGGCTCCGACATCCTCATGCAACTGCTCGATGCTGGTGGGCTGCGCGCGCTTGCTCAGGGCCTCGAGAATCGCGAGCCGGGGCTGCGTGATCCGCAGGCCGGCCGACTTCAGTTTCGCCGTGGCCAGCTCCACCGCCGTGGGGTTGCGGCCGCCACTCTTGCCGTTACCTGACAGGGGGTGATTTGTCTGGGTTGAGGCGATCATTTTTTGCAGCGTTTTGACATCACCTAGGGAATTTTCCAGTTAATAACCGGTAGCAATACTACATACGCGGGCCGGCGGACCCCGAGGTTGCGCGGGGACCCAGGGTGTGCCACGCTCCGCGCCCGTCCCTCATGCAAAACCCGGATTTCAGCGAAATCGTCACCCTGATCTGCAAGGAAGACACGCGTTTCGACCGCCGGGCCTACGACTTCGTGCGGCTGGGCCTGGACCATACGGTGAAGGAGTTGCGCAAGAAGGACGCGACGCGGGCGGAACGGTCGCGGCACGTCACCGGGCCGGAGTTGCTGGAGGGGCTGAAAGTCTACGCGCTCGACCAGTTCGGACCGCTGGCCAAGACGGTGCTCAACACCTGGGGCGTGCGGCGCTGCCGGGACTTCGGGGACATCGTGTTCAACCTGATCGAGTATAACGTGTTCTCGAAAACCGAGAACGACCGGCGCGAGGACTTCTCCGACATCTTCGACTTCGACGAGGCGTTCGTGAAACCGTTCCAGCCGGCCCGCCGGCCGCGGGGCGCGTCGGCGGCCGAGGCGTTCGGCGCGGCCTGATCGCCTCGGCTTCGTCCGGTAGCGGCGGCCAAGTGGAGGCTTGTCCCCGCGCGCCGGCTCGTGGCTACTGGTTTCCCACTCATGCCGAAATTGTCCTCCGTCTCCGCTGATCTTCGTTTGTTGGATTCGTTCTGGCGCGAGCCGGTCGAGCGCAGCGTGCTGCCGAACGGCCTCACGCTGATCCTCAAGCGGGACACCTCGGCGGCCCTGGCCTCCGTGCAGGTCTGGGTCAAGACGGGCAGCATCCACGAAGGCGCGCACCTCGGCGCCGGCCTCTCGCACTACCTCGAGCACATGCTCTTCAAAGGCACGGAGCGCCGCGCGGGACGTGAGATCAGCGCCACGGTGCAGGCGCATGGCGGCTACATCAACGCCTACACCACCTTCGACCGCACGGTCTACTACATCGATCTGCCGAGCGAGCACACCGGCACGGCGATCGATCTCCTGGCGGACGCCGTGCTGCACTCGACGCTGCCGGCGGACGAGGTGGCGAAGGAGAAGGACGTGATCCTGCGCGAGATCGCGATGACGAAGGACGATCCGGACAACCGGCTCTGGGACGCGCTGTTCGCGACGACGTTTCGCGAGCATCCCTACCGGCAGCCGATCATCGGGCATCAGGATGTGTTTTCCGCGGTCACGCGCGAGGATCTGCACGGCTACTACCGCGCGCGTTATGTGCCGAACAACCTCGTCGTGGTGGTGGTCGGCGACATCGACCTGGCGGCGACGCGGGCGGCGGTCGAGCAGCACTTCGGTGCGGCGCCCCGCGTGCGGCTGGCGCCGGTGCTCGTGCCGGAGGAGCCGGCGCAGCTCGCGCCGCGGGCGGAGCATCGGTTCGAGGCGGTCGAGGTGACGCGCGGCGTGCTGGCCTGGCCGATTCCGGGACTGGCGCACGAGGATGCGCCGGTGCTCGATCTGCTCGCGATGGTGCTGGGGAGCGGCGACAGCTCGGTGCTGTGGCAGGAGATTCGCGAGAAGACGGGTCTCGTGCATTCAATCGACGCCTCCTCCTGGAATCCGGGCACGACCGGACTTTTCTGTGTCTCATTCACCTGCGACGCCGGCAAGCGCGAGGCGGCGACGGCCGCGATCCATCGCGTGCTCGCCCGGTGCGCCGAGCGCGGTTTCACCGCCGGCCAGCTGAAGAAGGCGATCCGCCAGCTCGTGGTGAGCGAGATCAATTCGCGCAAGACGATGAGCGGCCAGGCGTCGCGGCTCGGCGTCGCGGAAGTGGTCGTGGGCGATCTGGATCACAGCCGGACTTTTTTCGCGCACCTCAGCGCGGTCACGCCGGCCGAGGTCCGATCGGCGTTGCAACGCTACCTGCAGGCCGGACGGCTCAGCGAGGTGTCGCTCAATCCCCCCGTTCCCGCCGCCCCGGCGGTCGCGGCCACAACGGTGACAGGTGGCGCCGCCGAGTTTTCCGAGATCAAGCTGCCGAACGGCGCGCGCCTGCTGCTGCAGCCGGATCACCGGCTGCCCAATCTGCACCTGCGGTTCCTTATGCAGGGCGGGCCGCTCTTCGAGGATCCGGCGAAGCGCGGCGCCACGGCGTTGCTCGCCACCCTGCTGACGAAGGACACGCGCACGCGCAGCGCGGCGGCGGTGGCACAGTTCATCGAGGAGATCGGCGGCTCGTTCTATCCGGTGTCAGGCAACAACAGCGTCGGGCTCGCCGCCGAGGTCCTGCCGCCCGATTTTGATCGCGCCCTAAAGGTGATCGCCGACGCCGTGCTCGCGCCGGCGTTCAAGCCGGCGTCGTTTGCGCTCGAGCGCGACGCGCAGATCGCCGCCCTGCAGCAGGACGATGATGACGTGGTGTCGCTGGCCCGGAAGCGCCTGCGGGAAAAATTCTTCGGCGCGCATCCGCTCGCCGTCGACGCCCACGGGACGCAGGCCGGGGTGAAGGCACTCACGCCGCGCGATCTGGCCGCGCTGCACCGGCGGCTGTGCGTGGGGCCCAACGTCGTGCTGGCGATTGCCGGCGATTTCCAGCCGCGCCAGCTCGTGCCGAAACTGAAGGCGTTTCTCGCCCGGATTCCGCGCGGCGCGGCCCCGGCGCTGCCCGCCGCGCCGGCGGGGCGGTCGTTGCCGGCCCAGCCCGGCGACTTCGTCGAGCAGCAGCCGCGCGAACAGGCCGTGGTGTTGCAGGCCTTCCCGGGACCGTGGGTCAACGGCGACGACTTCTACGCCAGCGAAGTGGCCGACGAGTTGTTCAGCGGCATGGCGTCGCGCCTGTTCGAGCGCGTGCGGGAGGAGAAGGGACTCGCGTATTTCGTCCGCTCCGGTCGCGTCATCGGACTCGACGCGGGCATGTTTTATTTCCTTGCGGGCACCCAACCGGGCCGCGAGGCCGAGGTGCTGGCCGAGATCGAGGCGGAGATCGCGCGGGTGCAGGCAGGGGCGATCGAGCCCGCCGAGCTGGCGCGCTGCCAGGTGCGGTTGAAGGCGGCGCGACGCCAGGCGCTGCAGACGAATTCGGCGCGAGCGCTGCAGGCGGGGCTCAACGCGCTGCAGGGGCAGCCGATCAACGACTGGAAAAACTACGACGGGCGGATCGATGCCATCACGGTCGCGGACCTGGCGGCGTTTGCGCAGCGTCGTTTCACGCGCGGCCAGCGGACGCAGTTGGTCGTGCGGCCGTAGCGCCGTGAACGATGCGCTGACGGAGCTGTTTCCCGACGGCGATCATCGCTTTCACCTGACGCTGCGGCGCGGGGAGCCGGCGGCGTTCCTCGCGCCGCGCGACCCGACCGGCCGCGTGTGTGCGGAGCGGGCGCGCTGGCTTGCCGCGGACCCGGCGCGCTACGCGGCCTTGCGACCGGAGGGCGAGGGGGCGTTGGCGGAGTTTGCCGGGGTGACGCCGAGCGCGCGCATGGATGAGGCGCTGCGGGAGGTGGGGTCCGGCTACGAACCGGACCTGCTGTTCCTGACGGCCGACGCCGAGGGGCGCTTTCGGCTGCGCGGCGGCGCGCTGTGTTTTCCGACCGGCTGGGCACTCGAGGAAAAGCTCGGCCACACGCTCGAACACATCCACGGCGTGGTGCCGGGACTCAACCCGGCGCTGGGTGGGGCGATTCACCAGTTTCTGGCGAAGCTGAAGCCGGGCCCCGCGTTTCTGCGCGACAACTGGGGCCTGGCTGCGACCGACGAATTGAATCTGCACCCGGCGCGTCGGGTGCCGCCGCCGGCGTCACCGGCGGCGCTCGATCGCCTGTGGCTGCGGGTCGAGCACCAGGCCTTGTGGATGCTGCCCGCGAGCCGGGGCATCGTGTTCGGCATCCGCATCGCGCTGCACCGGCTGGACACGCTGGCGGGGCGCCCGGCCGGGGCCGGTTTGCGGCGGGCGCTGGCCACGATGCCGGCGGAACTGATTGGTTACAAGCGGCTGGAGGCGGTGCGCGACGAAGTGATTGCCCTGCTCTAAAGTGGCTGGCTTTTGGCCCCGAGATTCCCCAACCTGCGCCTGCCCATGAAAAAACCAGCCTCAAAACTACTCCTGATTGCCAGCATGTTCGCCGTGGCCTGCATGTTCACGGTTCCCGCGGTCCAGGCCGCTGACGATGCCGAAAAGGCAGCGAAGAAGAAGAAGAAGGAAGAAGCCGACCTGAAGAAATACGACAAGAACGCCAACGGTAAGCTCGACCCGGACGAGAAGGCCGCTCTCGATGCCGACGTCGCGAAGAAGAAGGCGGAGAAGAAGAAGGACGGGAAGTAATCCTGCCGCTTCCGATTAAGTTTGGCCCCGGCGATCGCGCCGGGGCTTTTTTGTGTCCGGCCGTCAGCGCTTCTCCACAAAGCCGCCGCTCCATTTCAGCTTCGTGCGCACGACGGCGAAGTGGGAGTAGTCGGCGCGCTGGGCCA
>CAZENI010000354.1:0-8882 GCA_964513055.1 uncultured Opitutus sp. | reverse complement strand
AAAACTGGCGATCGCCGTCTGTGCTCCGGAGGCCGCGACTGCCTCTTGAATACTATTGGCCAACGTCGGATTCGCGGCCACGAAACCGAGCGCCGCAGTGCCCATGCCGGCTCCCAAGGATGCCTGCTGCGCGGCATTGGCTTGGCTGAGGAGCGCCGTAATGACCGGCAAGGTCGCCGGATCTGACTGCAGCAGGGCCGCGATCTCCGCCACCAACCCCGGTCCACCGTCCGGGTTCGCGGCCAGCACTACCGCCGGATTGGCCATGAATGCAGCGACCTGCTGAGGAGTTCTTGGCGGCGTAGCCGCCAACGCGGTCTGGGCGAGCACGAGCAAAGCGACGACAATCGAGCAGAGTTTTTTCATAGGGATTGAATTCCTGCGTGGACCGAAGGGGGAAGAAGTCGAACTTGAAGCGGGGCGGAGTTTGGCGACGCCTGAAGTCCCGCTCAAGCGAGAATTGTCGCACCCCACGTCCCGCCGCAGGCCGACCTCTCCCGGATCCACGTGAGTTTAGAGGCGGGCCGGAAGGAGCTCAGCCAACCCCGTGCGAGCCGAAGAGACGGGTTACCCATGGGCGAGACTCCCAGGGAAAACACAATTCCCTCGCGAGCGATCACTGGCTCCGTGGTGCCCGTGCCGAGCGAGCGAAGCAGCATGCACGACCTCTGCCTCTGATCCGCAGCGTCGTCGACCGCCAGCCACCTCGCCCCCGCCCCCAACCCGTCCTGAGGTGGCGCGGCTTGTCCCCAATCCGCTGTTTCTGAGGTGGAGCGACTTGTCCCCAAGGCGCTTCCTCATCCTCGTCCGCCCTCCCCAACCACTTCCCCACGTGCCCCGCATCGCGCGCTGCTCCCTCCTCGCAAAACCCCTCGAATCACTCCTGCGAACGTGCCCATCTCCCCCCAGGGCATTCCCCCTGCGCCCTGTTGGAACGAGTCTTCGCGCGCCTTGGCGTCGAGCGCGCGGCGTCAGACTTGCGCGCGAACACCTCCGGCAACCGCTCGGCCTGCTCCTTCTTCCACTGGGTCAACTGCACCGGGTGAATCTCGCGCTTCGCCGCGATGGCGTGCACTGGCTCGAGGCCCTTCAGGGCTTCGAGCGCGACCTTCGTTTTCAATTCGGGGTTATGCTGACGGCGTTTCCTCGACAGGCGGATCGTTCGGGTTCGCGTTTGGATTTAACGATCCCCGCTGTCCAGTTTTCGGGGTCCCCCTCAATCTCCACCTTCCGCTCCGCTTCGACCTCGCCCCATGAGTCATTCCTGCGTTACCTCCACCGCCACGACCACCGGTCGCCACGCGCCTCGCCGCTCCCTCATGCACGCCACCTTTGCCCTGACCGCACTCGCCCTCTTCCCGTTCCTTGCTGCCACGAGAGCGATGGCATCCTCACCCGTCGTCTTCGAAGACACCTCGCGCTTCGGCCAGCCGTTCACCAAGGACCCCAGCGTGATCAAATACGGCGGGCGCTACCTGATGTATTACTCGATTCCCGCCATTCCCAAATCGCCCGACAAACTCTGGTCGGTCGGCATCGCCGAAAGTCGCGATCTGCAAACGTGGCGCAAGGTCGGCGAACTGCTCCCGGCTCCCGGCGCCGAAAGCAAAGGCATCGCCGCCCCGGGCGCCATTGTCATCCGCGGTCAGGTCCACCTCTTCTACCAAACCTATGGCAACGGTCGGAACGACGCGATCTGCCACGCCGTCTCCGGCGACGGCGTCACGTTCACGCGCGACCCCAGCAATCCGATCTTTCACCCCACCGGCGCCTGGAACGCCGGGCGCGCCATCGACGCCGAGGTCGTGCTCTGGCGCGGGCGCGCCCTGCTCTACTACGCCACGCGCGACCCGCAGATGGAGCGCCAATTGCTCGGCGTCGCGGCCGCCCCCGCCGACTCGGATTTTTCACGCCGCACGTGGACTGACCTCAGTCTCGACGGTCCGATCCTCGCACCCACGCTCTTGTGGGAACAGAAATGCATCGAAGCTGCCAGCATCTGCGTGCGCGACGGCCGCCTCGTGATGTTTTACGCCGGCGCCTACAACAACGCGCCCCAGCAAATCGGCGTCGCCACCAGCACCGACGGCGTGAAATGGGAGCGCCTCTCCACCGAGCCGTTCCTCCGCCACGGCCCGCCCGGCTCGTGGAACTCCTCCGAGTCCGGCCATCCCGGCATCTTCGTCGACGAGGACGGCTCCACGCACCTCTTCTACCAAGGCAACAACACCAAGGGAAAAACCTGGTCCATCGCGCGCCAGCGCATCGACTGGAAAAATGGCACACCCGTCCTCGCGCCGAACTGATTCCACGCGTTTTTCCCCGGCGGTGCGTCTGACCGCTCCCCTCGCACCTTCATCCGGACCCAGTCGGTTAACGGTTTCACCTCGCCGAGCGTAGAATCCATCCTCTGCTGGTCCGCCAATGCTGTCCGTTCGCGTCTGCCGACGACACCGCGCGCGCTTCTCCGTCCCTTCCCCGTTCGTTTTTTTCCATTGCTCAGCTTATCACCGAGCGGCCGGCCTCGTCACCACGTCCTAGTCATACCCTTACTTCTCACCGGCCGGCGCCGGCTTGGAGCGCACCGGCACGTGCACCTCGGAACGCTTGGCAAACCACGGCGTGAAGGGCCCATGCCAGAACACGCCATACGGCTCCCCAGCCGTTTCGATGTCCGTTTGCTTTGCGATCCATGTCATCAGCTTGTCGCGGGTTTCTTCGAAGTTGCCGCGCGAGTAGCTGCCTTTGGCCCCGAGGCTGGCGACGCGCCGCTCGGGGAGGCGCTGCACCTCCACCGCTCCCTCGCTGCCCGGGACCTTGGCGTGCTGGCTCTCAGCCACCCAGAAATACATCGCGGCATCGTCGATCCGCGCCTCGACCGGCGTGGTCATCGCGATGTTGTGCCGCGAAATGTAGCGAAAGAGCGGCATGAACAGCCCGTCGGACTGTTCAAAGTAGTTCCCCCGGCCCGTCGACTTGAGTAGCACCCCCGCGGGCAGGGTTTTCACTTCGATGACGCCAGGCGCGGTCGACGGAAATGCCTGTTCAGTGGCCATGGCGGGTGCGATCAGGAGAACGAAAAGCAGGACACAACGTGTAAGGGAACGCATGGTCGATGGGAATTCTACGGGTGAACCGGGGTGACGGATGCTGCGGCGACGGAGCTGGGAAGACGTTGCCTCGCGGTGAAACGCAGCGGGGCGCTACCGCGCGATGGTCAGGGAGACGCCCAGAATTTCCCCTCGAGCGCGGCGCTGGTGCAGGGAGCGGTGCCCTCGGATTCTACGCGGTAGTTGCGCGGGTGGTTATCAGCGTTGAGGGCGGAGACGGCGCCGACGGAGGCGCGGGCAGAGACCCAGCCGGACGGGGTCACGGTGGGGGCTCCATCCGGCTCCGTTCCTCCCGGACTGCTTGTCACCTCTCCCGCCGGTTCGAACCCGCACGGATTGGTCGCCGTGATTCAGCCGCCGGGCCGGGGCGCACCGGGCGGCTTGCGCACGAAAACGCGCAGGGGCGTGCCCTCCGGCTCGGACACCACGCTGAGGACCAGGGTGTAGTTGTCCTTCACATACGCCGCGAGTTCGGGAAACGACTCCAGCCGCGCGGCCTCGATTTGCCAGAACCAGAGGAAACAACCGGAGGCCACGGCATCGACGATCACGTCGGGCGCGGACGAACGGATGTCGTTCATGAATTGCCGGCGGAGGAAATCGCGGCTCGGTCCCTCATCGATCAGAAAATGGCTGATGGCGTGCCGGGTGGCGCTGGCGAGGCCGGTCTTGACGTAGAGCGCGGGCATCCAGCCCCAGACGACCATCGATTTTGCCTGCGGGGCGATCTGCAGGATGTGTTGGGCGACGAGCGTGGGAAACCGCCGTTCCGGGTCGCGCTGCAACGCGGCCAGATGCTCCCGCAACGGGGCTCCGTCCCGATAGTGACCGGCCGAAAGGAACGCGGCGGGCGCCAGCACCCCCGCCGCCACCACCCACCGGAGCCGGCGGGGCAGGTCCGCTCCGGCTTCCGTCGCCCGGCTTTCCCCCGCCCCGTGTAACATCGCGCCCACTACAACGAACAGGGGGCCGATGAGAAAGACGTGGTAGTGTTCGAATTCGTGGGGCGGTCGGATGCACGCGAAGACGGCGGCTCCCAGATAGAGCAGGCTGAAGGGCAGCACGCCCGCCGACGCACGGTCGGCCGGGTGCCGCCCGGAGCGCCGCCAGACGAGCCGGAGCACGCCCACGACCGCGATCGCCGCCATCAGTCCGTTGAGTTCGCTGCGTTGCAGCAGGTGACCGAGGCGCACCGCCAGGTCGCCCAAGGCGAATCGTTCCGCATAACCGAGATTGGCGACGATATAGGAGGCCCAGAAATCCGGAAAGGCCCCGCCCAACGCGACCGATGTCACGATGACGGCGGCCGGCAACAGCGCACACGCGATCACCCGGGCTACGAGGGCGAGCCTCTTTCCGGAAGATGGCGTGGCGGCAAAATGCCACCAGCCCGCCCACATGGCGAAGCCAACCAACAGCAACGCAATGGGCGCCGCCTGCAGTTTGGCCCAGGGGGCGAATCCGGCCAACCCGCCGGAGAGCGCGAGCATCGCGGTGGCCGCCCGTCGCCTTTGCCACGCCCAGATCAGGCAGAATGCGGCCAGACTGAGCGCGAGCGCCGGCACCAACTCCGTCGCGAAATACAGGTAGTTCACCGTGGCCGTGCACCCCAGCACCAGGGTGCCGGCCAGGCCGACGAGACCGGCCTCCGCCAACGGCAGAAAAAGGCGGACGGTGGCAAACCCGATCACGGCAATCAAACCCAGCAGCGCCGCGGCCAGCAGATGCAGCCCCTGATAGGTCATCGGCCAGCCGACCTGCTGTGCGGCCAGGAGAAACCAGGGATTGCCGGGCCCGATCGTGCTCCCGTCCACGGAGCGCCACGGCACCAGGTCGTGCCCGTAACGCCCGACTTGCACCAGCAATTCACTCTCGTCGGCGCTCAACTCCGACGCGCAGTGGATGCCCGCGTGCCGCGAGACGATCACGGCCGTCATGATCACGCCCCCGACGAGAAGATCCCGGACGCGTTGCGAGCGTGCAGACACACCGGAATGAGGTGAGGCGGGAACCATCGGAGCCGACGAACGTGGGTGCGCCGGCAAACATGGCAATCTGAACCTCAACCACTCGGGAGACGCCGTTGAATTCTCCCCCGGGCGAGCGGCGGCAAAGGGGTCGACCGTTGCACGTTGTCGCCCGGGCAAGGATGCGCCGCAGGTGCCGCTGACTATCTTGAGGCGCCATGAACTGCACGGGAATCGACCATCACAACCGTCACTTCGGTCGCCTGCACACTCGACGCGCACGGTCGCAAGCTCGCTAGATCCCATCGCGGTCACGCCGCAGCCCCGACGCCAACCGTGGTCCGACGATAGAACCTCCTGATCTCAATCGCACGCTCCCCGTCGATCCGTTGCGTTCCGGCCAACCCCTCGCGAGCGATCCATGCGCACCCTTCCTCTTTGTCTGGTTCTCTGCCTTGCGTTGACGGGGTTGTCCGTCGCCCGGGGCGCGGCTCCCTTCCTCGAGAAAATCAACCTCTTCGAGAACGATGCCGATGGTTACAAAAACTACCGGATTCCAGGCCTGCTCGTCACCGCCAACGGCACCGTGCTGGCGACGTGCGAAGCTCGCCGCACGAGCGGCAAAGACTGGGACCAGATCGATATATTGCTCCGGCGCTCGACCGACGGCGGCCGGACGTGGGGCGCGCGTCGGGCGATCGCGAACGTTCCCGGTCCCAAGCTCAAGAATCCCCTGGCGCTGGCCCTTCCGACGGTGGATCCCACCACCGTTACCTACCACAACTTCGTCCTGATCGCCGACCGCGCGGGCCCGGTTCACGCCGTTTTCTGCCTCGAATACTACCGCTGCTTCTACATGCGGAGCGATGACGAGGGCGTCACGTTCAGCACGCCGGTGGAAATCACCTCTACGTTCGAAGCCTTCCGGAAGGATTACGACTGGAAGGTCATCGCTACCGGCCCGGCCCACGGCTTGCAGCTCGCCAACGGGCGATTGTTGGTCCCGGTGTGGCTCTCGCTGGCCACCGGCAGGAATGCGCACCGCCCTTCCGTGACGGCCACGATCTATAGCGACGATTTGGGGAAGACCTGGAAGCGCGGCGAGATCGCCGTTCCCGACACGGCCGAATGGGTTTATCCCAATGAAACGATCGCGGTGCAGCTCGTCGATGGCCGCGTCATGTTGAACGTGCGCACCGAGTCACCGGCGCACCGACGGCTGGTGACCACCAGCCCCGATGGTGCCACTCAATGGACCGCGCCCAAGTTCGATCAGGCTCTCCTCGAGCCGATTTGCATGGCCAGCATACTTCGGCTGTCCGCGACCACCCATGGCGACAAAGACCGAATCCTCTTTGCCAATCCCGACTCAATCGCAAAGGCGCAAGGTAAGAAGCTACCCGGGGACAGGCGCGAGCGCCAGAATCTGTCCCTCAAACTCAGCTACGACGAGGGGACCACTTGGGCGGTCAACCGGGTGCTCGAGCCCGGCCTCAGTAGCTATAGCGACTTGGCCGTGCTGCGCGACGGGACAATTCTCTGTCTTTACGAACGCATCAGCACCAAGAAGCCATCCGGCGCCGACGGAGGCTTCATCTCCATCGCACGTTTCAATCTCGAGTGGCTGACCGAAGGGAAAGATTCCCTGTCTGCCACCGGTCGCTGAAGGTGCAGATCGAGACGCCCTCGATCTTACCGACCCCGCCGAAATTTCCGGCGCGGATCTGCTGCCCGGGGGCGCGCGCGTGGAGAATGACTCGCAACTTCGCCTTCACGCGACCACGAGAGGTTTTGGGGTTCGACAGGACTTACAGGATTTCAAACCGGGATTGACAGGAGGTGAGGTCGTGTAAGGCGCGGTTGATTTCCCCCCCTGGGATGCTCGATCGCTTGTCCTGAGAATCCTCGGTTTGAATCCTGTAAATCCTGTCCCAAAAAAAGAAATTTCCGGTCGAGGCCAAAGGCCACGTTCGCCGCCGAATTGTTCAGAGCTTCTTCAAGCGAACAGGTCGTTCGTTCTCGTTCCTCATTGTCGCAATCGTTCTCTCGAGGGCGTCTCGTCGGCCACGTGAGCACAAGAACGATTGCGAAGAACGAGGGTCGAGTCATCGATGCTCTGCGCCATCTTGCGCCATTCGGGTCACTGCGATGTCTGTTGATTCTGAGGATTCAGCCGTGAGCGTGAACGGGCCTTCAGGGACTCGCGAAAGTCATGTGGGCCGAGTCAGAGGCCAGTTCGAACCGCGTATCCCATCCGCGACTCCGCTCCCCTCGGACTGTCCAGCCACTTGCCCCGCATCGCACGCTGGCGCGCCGCGTCGGGCCGCGCACACTCCCGCCCCATGCCCCACCCCGCCCGACTGCTTGCGGTCGTCGCCACGCTTGCCTTGGTCGCCCGCGCCGCTGACGCGCCCGCATCCCCGCCACTCCCGCGCGACTGGATCGATCCGAAGACCGGTCACCGCGTCATCCGCCTCTCGCCCGATGAGGGCGCGGGCAGCCTGTATTTTCACCAGCGCAGCGTCACGTCCGAGGGCGACAAGGTCATTCTGCGTTCGCGCCAGGGTCTCGTGATCGTCGATCTCACGAAACTCGGCACCGAGCCGGTGAAGCGCGAACTCATCGCCGACACCGCGCCCATCGCCCTCGCCTGGCGCTCGCGCGAGGCCTACACCCTCGACCGCGCGACGAGTTCGCTCATGGCGATACACCTCGACACCAAGGCCCGTCGCCTCGTCGTGAAACTCCCCGCGCAGGCGCGCGGCGCGCAATTCGCCATCAACTGCGACGAGTCGCTCCTCGTCGGCATCGGCCCGGATCCTGACGGCAAAGTCGTGCCGCGCACGCCGCCGCCCGGCGATCCCGGCACGGGCGGCACGCTGCTCAACCAATGGGCCGCCGGCACGCCCAAGATGCTCTACACGGTCAACGTGAAGACCGGCGAATTCAAGGTGCTCCACCGCGAGAACGACTGGACCAACCATCTCCAGTGCTCGCCCACCGATCCGCAGCAGATCCTGTTTTGCCACGAGGGCCCGTGGCATTGGGTCGATCGCACCTGGACCATCCGCGCCGACGGCGGCCCCGCCCGCCTGCTCCACGAACGCACGATGAACATGGAGATCCAGGGCCACGAGTTCTTCAGCCAGGACGGCCGGATGGTCTGGTATGATTTGCAGACACCGAAGAGCGGCGTGTTCTGGCTCGCCGGCGTCGAACTCGCGACCGGCCGCCGCACCTGGTATCACCACGAACGCAGCGAGTGGAGCGTGCACTACACCGTTTCCTATGACGGCAAACTCTTCGCCGGCGACGGCGGCGGCCCGACCAGCGTGGCCGCGTCGCAGATGGACGGCACGCGCCTGCCCGGTGCCAACGGCCAGTGGATGTATCTCTTCCGCCCGGTGATGGCGCGCGGCAAATCCTTCCCCGGCCAGCGCGAGCTGATCGACGTGGGTTATCTCCAGTCCGAGCGCCTCGTGGACATGTCGAACCACGACTACAGCAAGGACCGCGGCGTGGAGCCCAACCTCCACTTCACGCCCGACGGGAAATGGCTGATTTTCAGCGGCAACTTCCACAGCCCCCGCGTCAACGACCGCGCCGTCACGCACGCCTACGCCGTCGAGCTCGCGAAGGCCGGCTCAACCTCCACCGCCGCCCGGTCCGAATGACTCACTTCGCCCGCGTCCTCGCGCTTCGCGCCCTGTGCCTCCAGCACCTGCAGGCGGACACCGGCGACGACCCGGACGGGCGAGCGGAAGCCTTGAGGCTGGCACACGCCGCTCTTGCCGCCTCGAACGAC
>CAZENI010000353.1:0-8931 GCA_964513055.1 uncultured Opitutus sp. | reverse complement strand
ACAACATCGCCGATCCCGCGAAGATCAAACTGGGCGCCGAGCTGATCATCCCGGGCTGGCAGGCGCCGAAGGGCAAGGCCGGCAAGAACGCCACCAAGGCCGGCGGCGCCGCGAAGGCCGGCGACACCAAGGTCGAGGCTCCGGCCACTGCCCCCGCCGTGCCGGTGATTCCGATCTTCGACAGCCCGATCTCGCCCGCGCCCCGGCCCTGAGCTTCGACCGCCTCCGATGTCCATGCGCAGCGCCCGCGCGGCCGACTCCGCGCCGTCCAGTTCCCTCGTCAATCCCGCCACGATCATCCTCGTGTGCGCGATCGGCCTGACGTTCCTCGGGCTCTCGATCCTCTTCAGCGCGAGCGCGTGGTTCAAGAAGGGCCCGTATTTCTATCTCAACAAGCAGATCATCGGCGTCGTGGCGGCGGGCGTGCTCTGCTTCGTCGTGAGCCGCATGAACCTCGACTACCTGCGCCGCTACGCGTGGTGGATCGCGGGTGGCTGTCTCGTGCTGCTGGCGCTCGTGCTGGTCGCGGGCATCAGCGTGAATGGCAGCCGGCGCTGGCTCGGCTTCGGCTCGGCTTCGGCTCGGCGCGGCTGCAGGTGTCGGAGTTCGCCAAGCTCGGCCTGGTGTTCTGCCTCGCGCACTACCTGGCGCTCAACCAGACGCGCATCGGCGAATTGAAGCGCGGCTTCCTCTATCCCGTGGGCATCATCGGCGCGTTTGCCGGCCTCACGATCCTCGAGCCGGATTTCGGCGTGGCGGCGCTGATGGTCGCGGTCGGCCTGGTGCTGCTCTTTCTCGCGGGCGCGAAGTGGCGCTACATCCTGCCGGGCATCCTGGTCATCGCGGGGCTCTTCACGGTGGCGGTGCTGAACAACCCGAACCGCCTGCGCCGGATGACGGAGTTCCTGAGCGACGACAAACCCTACCAGCTCAAGCAGGGCCTCGCGGCCTTCGCGGCCGGGGGCGTCGAGGGCGCCGGGCTGGGCAACGGCCGCCAGCAGCTCAGCTACCTGCCCGAGGCGCACACCGACTACATCTTCTCCGTCGTCGGCGAGGAGCTCGGCCTCTTCTTCACCCTCGCGGTGGTGCTCGCGTTCACCACGATCCTGGTCGCGGGCCTGGCGCACCTGCGGCGCGCGCCGAACCTGTTTCACTTCCTCCTCGTGCTCGGCTGCCTGCTGCTGATCTGCATCCAGGCGATCATCAACCTCGGCGTCGTGACGGCGGTGCTGCCGACCAAGGGCATGTCGCTGCCGTTCATCAGCGCGGGCCTCTCGAACCTGCTCCTGATGGGCATCCTCCTCGGGATCATCCTCAACACGCAGCGCAACTGGAGCCGCGCCGCCCTGCCGCGCGACGCGGGCACGCTGCGGGAGGTCCTCGCGTGAGCCGCTTCCTCATCAGTTGCGGCGGCACCGGCGGCCACCTCTCGCCCGGAATCGCGCTGGCCGAGGGCCTGCGCGCGCAGGGGCACGAGTCGGTGCTGCTCATCAGTCTCAAGAAAGTGGATGCGCGGCTGAGCGAGAAATACCCGCAGCTCCGCTTCGAACGCATGCCGGGCACCGGATTTTCGTGGCGGCCGCTGGCGCTGCTGCGGTGCATCGTCTCCCAGACGCAGGCGTTCTGGTTCTGCTGGCGGCTCCTGCGACGCACGCGGCCGGAGGCCGTGGTCGGCTTCGGCGGCTTCACTTCGGCCCCCGTGGTGCTGGCCGCGGCGGTGGCGGGCGTGCCCGCGGCGCTGCATGAATCCAACCGCGTGCCGGGCCTCGCCATCCGCACGCTGGGCCGGCTGGCCCGCCGCGTCTACCTGCCGCCCGGCATCCGGATCCGCAGTATCCGGGCGGCGGCGACACGGCACGTGGGCCTGCCCGTCCGCCGCGAGATTGTCCGGCAGCCCCAGGCCGCCGCGCGCGCCGCGCTCGGGCTCGATCCCCACCAGCGCCTGCTCGTCGTGCTCGGCGGCAGCCAGGGCGCGTCCTCGCTGAACGACTGGGCGCGCGAGCAGCTCGCGACCTTCGCGCTCGAGGGCATCCAGGTCTACGTCGTCACGGGTCTGGGCAAGGGCCGCGAGGGCGCCGTCGAGCTGAAGACCAAGACGGGCGCGCCGATCCGGGCGGTGTTCGTGCCGTTCAGCGATCGCATGGCCGAGCTGATGTCGGCGGCCGACCTCGTCGTCTCGCGCGCCGGGGCGGGCACGCTGGCGGAACTGATCCGCTGCGAGACCCCGGCGATCCTGGTGCCGTATCCGCAGGCTGCGGACGATCACCAGCGCGCCAACGCCGCCTACTTCGAGCGGCAGGGCGGCGGCATCGTCGTCGCGCAGCCGCAGCTCGGCCAGCTCCGCGCCGAGGTGCTCGACGTGATTTTCAACGACTGGCTGCTGCGGAAATTCCGCGGCAATCTCCAGCGCATGGACCGGGCGAACTCGCTCGCGCTCATGCTCTCGGATCTCGAGGACATCGCGCGCGGCGAACGCGCCGCCGCCGTGCAGGTGGCCGCCGCCTGAGCGCCCGGAAGCCCCGCCCGCCGTCATGCGACCCACCGCGCGACCCCTCCTGTTCGGACGCGACGTCCGCCACGTTCACTGCGTCGGCGTGGGCGGCATGGGCGTCGGCCCGCTGGCTGTCTACCTCGCGCAGCTCGGGTTCGCCGTGAGCGGCGAGGACGACGCGCTCGGCGACGGCATGCGCGCCGTCCTCACGCGTGAGGGTGTCGTGCTCGGACCGATGCCGGAAGCGACGGAGCTGCTCGTGCAGTCTTCGGCGATCGCGCCGACGCATCCGGCCTGCCGGGCCGCGAGCGCGCGCCAGGTGCCGGTGGCGCGGCGCGGCGAGTTGCTGGCCGAGGTCGTGCGCGGGCGCCGGCTCGTCGCCGTGTGCGGCTCGCACGGGAAGACGACGACGACCGCGCTGCTCGTCGCGGCGCTGCGGGCCGCGGGCTTTCCGGCGGGCTACGTGCTGGGCGGGTTGTTCGCCGACGACACGCCGCCGGCGCGCGCCGGTGCCAGCGACTGGATCGTCGCCGAGATCGACGAGAGCGATGGCACGATCGACGGATTCTCGCCGGAGATCACGCTGGCGGTGAATCTCGATTGGGATCACGCGGACTACTACCGGCAGGCCTCCGATCTGGAGGCGGCGTTTGCCGCGCTCTTTCGCCGCACGCGCGGGGTCGTGTTGTTGAGCGATGCCTGCGCGCTGAGCGCGCGGGTGGCGGCGACCGTGGGCGGGGAGGCGCGCCCATGCCTCACCTTTGGCCGCACCGGGGATTTTCGCGGCGAGGTCGCTGCCGGGACGGGCGAGCGCATGACGCTGCGGCTCGGCGGAAAGTTCGCGGGCGCAGGCGAGGCCGTCGTGCGCGCGCGCGGCGAGTTCAACGCGGCCAACGCCACGGCGGCGCTGGCCGCGGCGCAGCTCATGGGGGCCGGGCTCGCGCGGAACCTGCTCACGGACTACCCGGGCGTGCGCCGCCGGCAGACGGTGCTGGCGACGGCGGACGGCGTTACGGTCCTCGAGGACTACGCGCATCATCCGGCGGAGATTCGCGCGCTGTTCGCGAGCCTGCGGACGCGCGTCGCGGGTCGCGGCCGCGTGATCGCGGTGTTTCAGCCGCACCGCTTCAGCCGGACGGCGCAGTTCAAGGCGGAGTTTGCCGCGGCCCTATCGGGTGCCGATGCGGTGCACCTGCTGGATGTCTATGCGGCCGGCGAGGCGCCGATTGCGGGCGGCACCACGGCGGACATCTACGCGGAGCTGAAGAAAAACGCGCCGAGCCTGCGCGTGAGTTATCTTCCCGGCAGCGACGACGGGCTGTTCCGTGCGCTGTCGCGCGATGTGCAGCGCGGCGATCTGGTCGCGTTCGTCGGCGCGGGTGACATCGATCGCCGGGCGCGCGAGTGGCTCGCGCTCCAGGAAGTCGCGGCCGCCACCGCCCGGCGCTGGGACGAACATGCCGCGGCGCTGAAGGCCCGCGTGGGCGAGGGGACGCGGGTGAAACGCGAGGAGCCACTCGCGGCGAAGACCACGCTGCGCGTCGGCGGCGCGGCGCGACTCTACGCCGAGCCGGCGTCGATCGCCGATCTGCAGGCGCTGCTGCGCGAGGCGAAGGACCGCGGCCTTGCGGTGCTGCTGCTGGGCCGCGGTTCCAACCTGCTGGTGCCGGACGAGGGCGTGGACGGCCTGGTGATCGCGCTCAACGCCGACGCCTGGTCGGGCTTCGAGCCGCTCGCGGACGGACGTGTCCGGGTCGGCGCCGGGTTGCGGTTGAAGAATCTCTGCGGCCTCGCGGCCAAGGCCGGGCTGGTGGGCTTCGAATTTCTGGAAGGCATCCCGGGCAGTGTCGGCGGCGCGTTGCGCATGAACGCCGGCGCGATGGGCGGCTGGATGTTCGATGTGGTCGAGGAGGTGGAGGTGATGTCCCTCGAGGGCGAGGTCGCGACGCTGGCCCGCTCGGCCCTGCACGTGGACTACCGGCATTGCGCGGAGCTGCACCACGCAATCGCGCTCGGCGCGGTGTTGCGGCCGGCGGCGCAGGCCGAGGCCGGGGCGATCGGCCGGCAGATCGACGTGTATCGGAAAAAGCGGCACGAGTCGCAGCCGCGCGAGCCGAGCGCGGGCTGCATGTTCAAGAACCCGCCGGGCGACTCCGCCGGCCGCCTGATCGACGCGTGCGGCCTGAAGGGCGAGCGCGTGGGCGACGCCGAGGTCTCGCCGGTGCATGCGAATTTCATCGTGAACCGCGGCCAGGCCACGGGCAGCGACGTGCTCGAGCTAGTGCGCCGCGTGCGCGCGCGCGTGCGGCAGGCGAAGGGCGTGGACCTGCAGCCCGAGGTGTTGCTCTACGGCCGCGCGTGGGAGGATTTTCTATGAGTTCCGTTTCACCGATCATCGCCGTCCTGGCCGGCGGCACGTCCGCGGAGCGCGAAGTTTCCCTCGGTTCCGGTCGCGCCGCGGCGCTCGCGATGGCGCGGTCGTTTCCCACGCGGCTGTTCGAGGTGAACGCCGACGCGATCCCGGCCGGGATCGATCCCGCGCGCCATGTCGTCTTCTCCACGCTGCACGGCACCTTCGGCGAGGATGGCGGGATGCAGTCGCTGCTCGACGCCGCGGGCATCCACTACGCGGGGTGCGATGCCGCGAGCAGCCGGCTGACGATGGACAAGACGCGCACGAAGCAGGCCGTGGCCGCGCGCGGCGTGCGCATCGCCGCCGGGGTGTCGTTCACGGCGACGGCGAAACCGACGGCCGACGCGGTCGTCGCGCAGCTCGGCGAGAGCCTGGTGGTGAAGCCGAACAACGAAGGCAGCAGCGTGGGCCTCGCGCTGGTGGCCAGCCGCGCGGAGCTCGCGGCGAAGCTCGAGTCGATCACGGGCGGCGCGTGGCTGATCGAGCAGCGCATCGTGGGCCGGGAGCTGTCGATCGGCGTGCTGCGGGGGAAGGCGATGGGCGTCGTCGAGATCCGGCCGAAGTCGGGTGTCTACGATTTCACGAGCAAATACACGAAGGGCATGACGGAGTATTTCGCACCGGCGCCGCTGGAGCCGGCGGTGACGCTCGCGGCGCAGGCCGCGGCGGAGACGGCGTTCTCGGCGTGCGGCTGTCGCGACTACGCGCGTGTGGATTTCATCCTCTCGCCGCCGGACGGCCTTTATTTGCTGGAAATAAACACCCTCCCCGGCATGAAGGAAACCAGTCTGCTGCCGATGAGCGCGCGCTGCGCGGGGCTGGATTTCACGGCTTTGGTTCGGGAACTGGTTGCGCCCGCGCGGGAGCGTTTTCACGCCGCGGCGGCACCTGCCATTTCCAAGTAATCGCGTGAACCCTGAACTCGAACCCATCCCGCCCGCCCGGAGCTGGAGAGACATCTCCCAGCCGGTGAAACCGCGCGCCATGTCGCGCGGCGGACGCTGGCGCCGGGTGATCGAGACCGCCCGTGCGGTCGGGCTGTTCGCTCTGGTCGGTGGCCTCGGCTGGGGCGGCTGGAACATCGCGCAATCGCTGCGGACGAGTTCTCCGCAGATCCCCGCGGTCGCGCGCACGGTGCCGATGAAGCCGCCGGAGCTGCGCACGACGCGGGATGGCGTCCTCGACGACGCCTGGCTGGCGCGCACGCTCGCGCTGCCGCCGCGCGTGTCGCTGCTGGAACTCGACCTCGAAAAGCTGCGCGGGCGCGTGCTGGCGGACGACCAGGTGACGAGCGCGACGCTGACGCGGCTGTTTCCGGACCGGCTGATCGTGCAGGTGACGGAGCGCACGCCGGTCGCGCGCGTGCGGGTGGAGCCGGAGGGTGGGGCCCGCGACCTGCTGGTGGCGCGCGACGGCGTCGTGTTCGCCGGCTCGGGTTTCGATGCGGACATGGTGGCGACGCTGCCGTGGCTGGGCGGGCTCACGCTGGTGCCCGAGGGCGCCGGCTTTCGCCCGGTGGCGCGGATGGGAGTGGTGGCGCGGCTGCTGACGGATGCACAGCTCGCGGCCGGGCATCTTTACCGGACCTGGCAGATTGTGTCGCTGGCGCGGCTCGACACGGACCAGGAGATCGAGGTGACGACGCGCGATCACACGACGATCGTGTTCAGCGCGAAGGGCGCGTTCTTCGTCCAGCTCTCGAATCTCGACTACATCATGGAGCGCCGGCTGAAGCTGCCGGCGACCCGCGCGCGGATCGATCTGACGCTGGGCCGCGAAGTGCCCGTGATGATCACGCCGCTGGAGGAGACCGCCGAGGTGAAGCCGGCGGCGGTCAAGCCGGCGGTCACTGCGATTTCCCCGCTCTTCCCCCGTCTGCCGTCGTTTACCACCCGTGAGCTCTAGAACCACCTACATCGGCGCCGTCGAAATCGGCACCTCGAAAATCACCGTGCTCGTGGCCGAGCACAACGGCCGCGAACTCGCCATCATCGGCCGCGGCGAGTGTTCCTCGCGCGGCATGATCAAGGGCACGGTCGTCGACTACAAAGCCGCCAGCGACTGCACGCACAGCGCGCTCGAGCAGGCGGAGCGCGACGCGGGCGAGCGCATCGACGGCGTCTTCCTCGCGCAGACCGGCGGACACCTCGAGGGTTTCTACAACGAGGCGTCGGTCAATGTGAAGGCCTCCGACAACATGGTCGAGCCGGGCGATGTCCGCACGGTCTGCGATCTCGCGAAGTCCAAGGAGCTGCCCGCGGGCCGGATGGTGGTGCACCACATCCGCCGGCCGTTCCGCGTCGACGGCCGCCTCATCCCGGGCTCGCCGGAGAACCTCGTCGGCCAGCGGCTCGAGGTCGGTTACTGGACGGTGCACGGCCAGGAGCAGCGGCTCGCCGACAATCTCCACGTGATCCGCGGCTTCAACCTCGAGGTCCGCGAGCTCGTGCTCGCAAGCCTCGCCTCGGGCCACATGGTCACGAGCGCCGAGGAGCGGCAGCACGGCGTGCTCGCGATCGACATCGGCGCGGGGACGACGGACTTCGTGCTCTACCGCGACGGCGCGCCGCACACCACCGGCGTGGTGCCGGTCGGCGGCACGCACCTCACCAACGATCTCAGCATCGGGCTGCGGCTGCTCGAGGGCCAGGCGGAGAAACTGAAGCTGCGCTTCGGCCGCGCCAACGTGCTGACCAAGGACAAGGCGCAGAAGGTCTGGCTCGACGGCAATTTCGCGATCGGCGACCGGCAGTTCCCGCAACTCGCGATCGAGCAGATCACCTCGGCGCGCATCTGGGAACTGCTCGAGGTCGTGAAGAAGAAGCTCGGCAGCGCGTTCTCGCCGGAGACCTGCGCCTCCGGCGTCGTCCTTACCGGTGGCACGGCCAAGATTGCCGGCATCGCCGACACGGCCGCCAAGGTCTTCGGCGTGCCGGCGCACCTCGGCGAGGCCCCGACCTGGGTCAACGAGAACCTGCGCGACCCCGGCTACCACACCGCCCTCGGCCTGCTCTATTGCGGCGTCAGCGCGCACGCGGAGAAGTCCGGGCCCGCCCGCCGCGGCAACGCCTTCCTCACCGGCATGAAACGCCTCTTCAGCCAGACCTGATCGCGCCCGGACCATGAATCTCAACGAACTGCCCCTCGAGCACTCGCTGCTCACTGATCGCAACATCGCCATCAAGCTGGTCGGCGTCGGCGGCGCCGGCGCCAACGCCGTTGATCGCCTCAAGCTGGAGAATCTCGATCGTCTGCAGATGGCGGTGATCAACACCGACCATCAGGCGCTCTCGAGCTCGCCCGTGCAGGACAAGATCCTGATCGGCATGGGCGTCACGCGCGGCCTCGGCGCCGGCGGCGATCCGGATCTCGGCCGCGAGGCGGCGGAGGCCGATCGCGAGAAGATCGCGAAGGTGGTGAAGGACTGCGACCTGGTGTTCCTCATTGCCGGCGAAGGCGGCGGCACCGGCAGCGGCGCCGCGCCCGTCGTCGCGGAGATCGCGGCCGAGGGCGGCGCGCTCGTGATCGCGTTTGTCACGATGCCGTTCAGCTTCGAGGGCGGCCGGCGGCTGAAGCAGGCGGAGGAAGGCCTGCGCGCGCTGCGCCAGGTGTGCGACGCGGTGATCCCGCTGCCCAACGACGTGCTGCTGCAGGAGGCGGAGGAGGGCGAAACGGTGCTGGACTCGTTCGCCCGCGCCGACCGCTGGATGGGCCGCGGCGTGAAATCGATCTGGGCGATGCTCTCCAAGACCGGGCTGATCAACCTGGACTTCGCGACGCTGCGCCAGGCCTTCCAGCAG
Source organism: uncultured Opitutus sp. (assembly GCA_964513055.1). Classification (GTDB taxonomy): domain Bacteria; phylum Verrucomicrobiota; class Verrucomicrobiia; order Opitutales; family Opitutaceae; genus ER46. The sequence goes on along the minus strand of CAZENI010000353.1, from coordinate 227 downwards.
CGCGGCGGCAAGACGCTCTTCGGCCTCGGCAACGGCCAGGGCGAGAACGCCGTGGCGGATGCGATCGCGAGCCTGAAGCTGTGTCCGTTGCTGCACACCCCGGACTTCTCGCGGAAGGCCGAACGGCTGCTCGTGAACATCATGGGCGGCGCCGACCTCACGCTGCCGAAGGTCAACGACATCATGACGGCGATCACGGATCAGTTCGGCCGGGATTCGCACATCAT
>CAZENI010000352.1:0-8932 GCA_964513055.1 uncultured Opitutus sp. | reverse complement strand
GGAGAAGGGCATCACGATCAAGGCGAAGAACACGTCCGTCCACTGGAAGGACAAAATCATCAACATCGTCGACACCCCCGGCCACGCCGACTTCGGCGGCGAGGTCGAGCGCGCCCTCCGCATGGTCGACGGCGTGCTGCTCGTCATCGACGCCTACGACGGGCCCCAGGCCCAGACCCGTTTCGTGCTCCGCAAGGCCCTCCATCACGGCCTCAAGGTCGTCATCGTCATCAACAAGATCGACCGCGAGAACGCCGAGCCCGCCAAGATGTATGACAAGGTCCTTGAGCTCCTGATGGAGCTCAACGCGACCGAGGAGCAGTTCGACGCCCCCGTCGTCTACGGTTCCGGCCGCGACGGCTACATGATGTATCACCTCGGCGAGGAGAAGAAGGACATGTCGCCCCTCTTCCAAACGATCCTCGATCACATTCCGCCGCCGTTCGCCAAGCCGAACGAGCCATTCCACATGCTCGTCTCCAACATCGATTGGAGCGACTACGTCGGCCGGATCGCGGTCGGCAAGATCCTCGGTGGTGTCGCCAAGGTTGGCGATCCGGTGTTCGTCATCCGCCACTCCGACGGCAAGCGCATCCGCGCCAAGATCACCAAGGTCTTCGAGTTCACCGGCCTCGGCACCCGCGAGACCGAGAGCGCCGTCGCCGGCAACATCGTCGGCATCTCCGGCTTCGAGGACGTCGACATCGGCGACACGCTGCATGCCGACGAAGCCGGCCACGCCCTCCCCTTCACCCAGATCGATCCGCCGACGCTCGAGATGCAGTTCTGCGTCAACGACGGCCCGCTCGTCGGTCAGGAAGGCAAGCTCGTCACCTCGCGCCAGCTCCGCGAGCGCCTGATGCGCGAGCTCAAGACCAACGTCTCGATCAACATCGAGGACTCCGACAAGGCCGGCGTGTTCAACGTCAAGGCCCGCGGCGCCATGCAGGTCGCCGTGCTCGTCGAGACCATGCGCCGCGAGGGCTTCGAGCTCCTCGTCTCCCGCCCGACCGTGATCGAAAAGATCTCCCCCGACGGCAAGCGCCTCGAGCCCTACGAGACCGTCTGGATCGAGGTGCCCGACGAGTGCGTCGGCTCGATCATGCAGAATCTCGCCAACCGCAAGGGCCTCCTCACGAACATGGAGAAGCACCCGCACTCCACCATGATCGAGGCCACGATCACGACCCGCGGCCTCATCGGCATGGAAATCGACGTCGTCAACGCCACTAGCGGCCGCGGCGTGCTCAGCCATTTGTTCAAGGAATACGGCCCCTACGCGGGCGACGTGCTCACCCGCATCACCGGCACGCTCATCGCGACCGAGGCGGGCGAGACCACCTCCTACGCGCTCGTGATGGTGCAGGAACGCGGCAAGCTCTTCGTGAGCCCCGGCGAGCAGGTCTACGAGGGCATGATCGTCGGCGAAAATCCGCGCAACGAGGACATCGCCTGCAACGCCGTCCGCGAAAAGAAGCTCACCAACTTCCGCTCGCAGGGCGAAGGTGTCGCCGCCGGCCTCACGCCCGCCACGAAGCTCTCGCTCGAGCGCGCGATCGAATACATCGCCGCCGACGAGTTCGTCGAGGTCACGCCGAAGAGCCTCCGCCTGCGGAAACGCATCCTCAGCAACGGCGCCCGCCAGAAGGCCGCGAAGTCGCAGAAGCAGCAGAACGACTGAGGCGACTCTGCCTGTCTTTCCGAAAGGTGGAGCCCGATGTCCCCCATCGGGCTTTTCCTTTTTGCCTCGCCCGAACCGCCCGTTGGGGACAACGGGCTCCACCGCCCTTACAGCAGTTCCTTCGGCAGCTTGCCGCAGATCTTCTTGATGTCCTGCACGGCGTCGCGGTGACACACAAGGATCGCGTCCGCGGTCTCGACCACGACGAGGTCCTTCACGCCGCAGAGCGCGATCGTGCGGCCGTTGCTCACGGCGATATTGTTCGCCGCATCGATTGCCACGACGGCGCCGCGCGTGGCATTTCCGGCGGCGTCGCGCGCGAGATGCTTCGGCAGCGCCGTCCAGAGCCCCACGTCGTCCCAGTCGAATTGGGCGAGCAGCGTCTCGACGTTGCCCGCCTTCTCCATGATGGCGTAGTCGACCGAGATCTTCGGCAGCCCCGGAAACTTCTCCGCGAGGTAGCCCGCCGCGTGAGCGGCCGGATCGGACGCAGCCGGATACCCCCGGACAAACGCCGCCAGTTCGGGCGCATTGCGGTCGGCCTCGCCGAGAAATGTGCCCACCCGCCAGAAGAACATGCCGGCGTTCCACGCGAAGTTCCCGCTCGCGACATAGCGCTCCGCCGTCGCCGCATCCGGCTTCTCCACGAAACGCTTCACCGCGCGCACCACCCCGCTCTCGCCCCGCAGCCGCTCGTCTCCCATTTCCAGATACCCAAAACCCGTCGCGGCATGGTCTGGCTTGATCGCGATCGTGAGGATCGAACCGGCATCCGACGCCCGCGTGAGCACCGCCGCCAGTTGCCGCCCGAAGCCCGCCGCATCCGCGATGAAGGCATCCGCCGGCAGCAGCGCCAGCACCGCGTCTTCGCCGCCGCGCGCGCGCACCAGCGCCGTCGCGAGCGCCGCCGCCGGCGCCGTGTCGCGCTTCGCCGGTTCCGCGATGATCTGCGCCTCCGGCACCAGCCCCGCGAGCGCCGCCCGCGTGCCGGGCAACTGCACCGTGTTGGTCAGCACGAAGATGTTTTCGCGGGGCACGACCGTCCCAATCCGCCGCACGGTCTCCTCGACCAGCGTGCGCTCGGAGAGCAGTTTCAGCAGATGCTTCGGCGTCTGCGCCCGGCTCATCGGCCAGAAGCGCTCGCCGCTGCCACCCGCCATGATGCACGCGTAGAACCGCGGATTTTCGTTCATTCGAGAGCTTCTTTCCGGTCGGCGCCCGGCCGCGCAAGCCGAATCCTTCCGCGGTGGGTTTTCACCTACCCGGCCATCGTGACGACGATCTTCCCGAACTGTTCGCCGCGCTCCATCAGGCCAAACGCCTCCGCGGCGCGCGCGAGCGGGAAAACCTCGCTCACTACCGGCCGGATCTTCCGCTCCACCACGAACGCCGTCATCGCCGCCCAGTCCCGCGGCGAACCCATCGTCGTGCCGAGCAGCGAAATTTGCCGCCAGAAAATTTTCCGCACCGGCAGCGGCGCATCGCCCCGGGTCGCGCCGTAAAACACCACGCGCCCGCCCGACGCCGTCGCATCGATCAAGCGGCCGAACCCCTCGCCCCCCGCACTGTCCACCACCACGTCGAACGGCCCGGGCTGCTTCACCGCCTCGCTCGCCCAACTCGCGCTGCGATAATCGAAACCGCCCTTCGCCCCCAACTCCACGGCCCGCGCGATCTTCTCCGGCGCGCTCGACGTCACCCACACCTCCGCGCCCGCGGCGGCGGCAAACTGCAACGCGAACAGCGCCACCCCGCCGCCGATGCCGCTCACCAGCACGCGTTCCCCCGCCTGCAGCCGGGCCCGCGCAAAGAGCGCCCGATGCGCCGTCAGCCCCGCCAGTGGCAGCGCCGCGGCCTCCTCCCAGCTCAGGTGCGCCGGCCTGGCCGCGAGTTGCTCCACCGGCACGGCGATCCGCTCCGCCAGCGTCCCGTCACGCGGCAGCCCGAGGATCTGAAACTGCGGTCCCTGCACCCGCTCGCCCTCGCCCCAGCCGAGGCTCGCGTTGATGATGACCTCCCGCCCCTGCCACGCCGGATCGACGCCCTCGCCCGTCGCGACCACCACGCCCGCCCCGTCCGAGCCCGGGATGCACGGCCACTTCAGCCCCGCGTATTGCCCCGCCTTGATCCACACGTCGCGGTGATTCAGCGCCGCCGCGCGCAGCGCCACGACGACCTCGCCGGCCGCGGGCTTCGGCTCCGGAACGTCAGCGACGGCGAGTTGATGGACAGCGGAAAATTGGACGGCGCGCATGGGTCTTGGACAGGATTAGGACGCTCAGAAGAACTGACCTCGTGGTGACTCCCCTACGTCAGAGAATCCTCGAACCGAGCCTTTTTGACAGGATGGACAGGATTCCGATCCGGGATTTACCGAAATCCTCGTCCTCCACCGACAGTCGCACGGGAAATCGAGGCGCTCAAGTATTCGGTTCGCTCCTGAAAATCCTGTCTTCAATCCTGTGAATCCTGTCCAAAATAGAAGCCATCTCGTTGTTCCTGTCCTAACCCCAGCGCGCCCGTTCGCCCCATGCTTTTGGCCTTCCACAAACCCTACGGCGTGCTCTCGCAATTCACGCCGGAGCCCGGCTCGCGCTGGCGCACGCTCGCCGATTTCGGTCTGCCCAAGGAAGTCTACGCGCTCGGCCGGCTCGATGCCGATTCCGAGGGCCTGCTGCTGCTGAGCGATGAGCCCGGGCTCAACTCGCGCCTCCTCGATCCGAAAAACGCGCACCGCCGCGAATACTGGGCGCAGGTCGAACGCGTGCCGTCCCCCGCCGCCCTCGCTCGCCTCGCCCGCGGCGGCCTCGATCTCGGCGACTACCGGACGCTTCCCAGCCGCGCCCGCCTGCTCGACCCGGCGCCGCCCGTGCCGCCGCGCGTTCCCCCAATTCGCTTCCGCAAAAATATTCCCGACGCCTGGCTCGCCCTCGAACTCGTCGAGGGCAAGAACCGCCAGGTCCGCCGGATGACCGCCGCCATCGGTCACCCGACGTTGCGACTCCTGCGCGCGCGGATCGGCGATTTCCCCCTCGGCGATCTGGCTCCCGGAAAGTGGCGCGAACTGGGCGCGGCCGAACGCGCCGCCGTCTTCCGGTAGGGACGAGCGGCCCGCTCGTCCGTCGCGTCACGCAAACTCCAATACGCCCGCGTCAACCGCCCCACGGGCGGCCCGGCCCCGCCCTCAAATCCGCACGATCACATCTTCCGGCCGGAAGCGCACTTTCTTCATCGTCGCGTATTTGTCGTCCGCCAGCCGGTAACCCGCCGCGCACGCGACTGCGGTGGCATAATTCGTCCCGGCCAGCCCGAGCAGTTCATCGTATTTCGCCGGCTCGATGCCCTCCATCGGGCAGGTGTCGATCCCCAGCACGGCGGCCGACGCCATGAACTTCCCGAGCGCGATGTAGATCTGGTGCTCCTGCCAGGTGTCGAGTTTTCCCTCCGCGCGCGCCCGGTCCAGGTTCCGCATCGTCATCGTGCGGAACTTCGCCATCGAGTCCGGCGCCGCCCCCGTCACCTCAATCATGCGCGCGATGTGCCGCTCGACGTGCTCCGCATCGAGATCGCGCCGCACCACGAACACCACGAAATGCGAGCAGTCCGCCGCCTGCGCCTGCCGATACGACGCCGCCTGGAGCTGCACCTTCGTCGCCGGATCCGTCACGATGTAAAACTTCCACGGCTGCAGCCCGATCGACGACGGCGCCAGCACGAGCGACTGCTCGAGCGCATGCCACACGTCGTCCGGGATCCGTCTCGCCGGATCGAACTTCTTCGTCGCGTAGCGCCAGTTGAGCGCGTCGATCAATTGCTGCGGAGGAATGGGCGTCGGCATGGAGCGGAAAAGCTGCCAGCACGAACAACCAGCTCCCGCCGGATTTCAATCCCGCAAACGTCCGCGGCACCCCGCGCCTACGCCAGCAGCGCCTGATACTCGGGGTGTCGCTCGATGAAGCGCGCCACATACGAGCACGCTGGCACGACGCGCAATTTCTCCGCCTGCGCGTAGGCCAGCGCGGCGCGCACCAGTTTCTCCGCGATCCCGCGGCCCCGCAGCTCCGGCGGCGAAAACGTGTGCGTCATCGTCATCCGGCCGTCGTTCACCGTGTAGTCGGCGACCGACAGCCGGCCCTCGACCTCTGTTTCGAAGCGGCTCTCCGCCGCGTTGTGCCGCACGACAATCTCCGCTTCAGGCGCGCTCATGCCTTACGCTCGCCACACCGCCGCCGGATGCCAACCGCGATTTCGCCCGCGCGCCTCACGGTCCGTCCCCGCGCCGGCCCCAGCGCTGCGCGAGCACGCCGCATACGATCAACTGCAGCGGGTGATAGATCATGATCGGCAGGAGAATCAGGCCGAGGCCGGGATGAGCGCCGAAGATCAACTTCGCCATCGGCACCCCTGAGGCCAGGGTCTTCTTCGAACCGCAGAATATCGCCGCGATCCGATCCTCGCGCGAAAAGCCCAGCGCCCGCGACGCCGCCCCCGTGATCACCATCACCAGCGCGAACAATCCTGCGCACACGACCGCCACCAGGACGACGTCGCCGGCGCCGTGCCCCGTCCACACCCCCTGCTTGAACGAGTCACAGAACGAGGTGTAGACGAGCAGCAGGATCGTGCCGCGATCGACGAGACCGATCTTCGGCTTGTGCCGCTGCGCCCACGCCCCCAGCCACGGCCGCAGCATCTGCCCGACGACCAGTGGCAGCACCAGCCACTGCAGCAGGTCGACGATCACCGGACCGATCGGCGGCGCCTCCCCGCTCGACTGCATCACCCACGCGACCCACAGCGGCGTCACCACGATGCCGATGAGGCTCGAGAGCGTCGCGTTGAAGACCGCGCCGGCGACGTTCCCATTCGCCGCCGCCGTCATCGCGACCGACGACGACACGGTCGACGGCAGCGCACAGAGGAAGAACAGCCCCAGCGCGAGGTCGGGCGCGATCCGACCCCCGAGCGCCGCCATCAGTGCGTATCCGATGATCGGAAACAGCAGGAACGTGCAGCCCTGCACCAGCGCGTGCAGCCGCCAGTTGAGCGCGCCGGCCCGGAGCGCGGCAAACGACAGCACGAGGCCGTGCAGAAAGAAAATCAGCGCGACGCCCGCCTTCGTGACCAACTCCGGATGCATCCAGCCGCCCGCCGCGCCCGGCCCGGGAAAAGCCCACGCCAGCACCGTCGCCAGCACCATGCCGAGGAGAAACCAGTCGGGCTTGAACTTCATCGGCTCAGGGCGCGGGTTCGCGGCGTTTCATTTTCCCGCGCAGTTTCTCGAGGATCGCGGCCAGGTCTTCCCGCCCTTCGATGCGCAGCCGCCACAACAGCGAGACATAGACCGCGACACCGGCGCCGATCACGACGACGAGCCCCAGCGCGTCCGTGACCCGCGTGACGGAAACCGTCCGCGTCCAGATCCACCAGAGCGCGGCCACCACCGCGCCCATCGCGAAGCTCGCGCCGGCGATCTTCCCGAGATCCGCGGCGAGGTGGTGAAAGGCCAGTCCTTCCTGTTTCCGCGCGAGATGCCATTGCAGATACGCCGCCTGCACGGCGATCGCGACGGTGCCGGCCATCGCCAGGCCCACCGTCGAGAACGGCTTCATCAGCACGAGACTCAGCCCGAGATTGACCGCGAAGCTCAGCAGCGCCGCGCGCACGGGAATGCGCGTGTCCTTCTGCGCGTAGAAGGCGCGCAGCGCGAGGCTCACGAACGAGAGAAACGGCAGGCCGAGCGCGTTGACGATGAGCACCGGCGTCATGCTGAGCGTATCCGCTTCCGCAAACGCCCCGCGCTGGAACAGCACCCGGATGATCGGCACGGCGAGCAGCGCGAGACCGATGGCCGCGGGCACGTTCATGACCAGGATCAGCCGCATGCCCCGGCGGTAGGAGCGCGCGAGGTTCACGCCGTCGCCCGCCGCCGCAAACCGCGTGATCAACGGAAACACGACCGTCGACACCGCCACCGCAAACACCCCGATCGGCAGTTCCAGCAGCCGCTGTGCGAAATTCAACACCGCCACCGCCTGCTCGTTGAGCGACAGCCCGACAAGCCGCGACACGCTCATGTTGATCAGGTAAATCGACGATGCGAAAACCGTCGGTCCCATCATGCGGAGCATCGCCCGCAACGCGTCGCTCAACTGAAAGTCGAACGCCGGCCGCCACCCTTCCCGCCGCAACGCCGCCGCCGGCACCGCCATCTGGAGCAGGCCGCCCAGCAGCACGCCGATGCTCAGCCACACGATCGCGTTGCCATAATCCCACCGCATCGCGATCGCGAGCAGCCCGATCTGCGCGAGATTGAGCCACACCGGCGACAGCGCCGGCTCGAGGAAACGGTGCAGCGTCTGGAGCGCGGCGCTGAACGCCGCCGCCAGCGACACGAAGATCAGGTAAGGAAACAGCACCACCGCGAACCACGCCGCCAGCAGCCACCGCGCCTCCGTCTCCGCATCCGCGCCGACCAGCCCGGCCGCCCAGCGGATCGCGCCGTCCTGACCGAGCACCAGCATCGCCACGGCCACGAGCGCGACCGACACCGCGAGCAGCCAGGTCGCCACCTGGTTCACGAGGCGAAATGCGCCTTCGCGCTGCCGCGCCTCCATCTCATCGTGCAACGCCGGCACGAACGCCGCCGTCAGCGCACCCTCCGCGAGCAGCCGGCGAAACATGTTCGGCAGCGTCTGGCCCGTCACGAACGACGAGAGCAGGCCGCTCGTGCCGAACACCGCCGCCGTCAGGCTCTCGCGCACGAGACCCAGCACGCGCGAGACCATCGTCAACGACGACACGATCCCGATGTTTTTTAGGCTCTTCGACACGCGGCGCGAGTGTGCGAGGCCGCGCCGAAGACCGGCAAGCCAGTATCCCGCCTACCGCGCCGCCTCCAACCGATCCAGCGCCGCCCGGGCCGCGGTCTCGAGTTCGACCGCATCGTTCCAGTCCTGCTCGAAGGCCGCGCACGCCGCCTCGCGCCGCGCGGCCGGCCGCCCCGCCGCCCGCAGGGCCTCGCCCAGCGAGAGACCCGCGTTGCGGTAGAAGGGATGGAGCACCGGGATCAGCCGCTCGAGTTCGGTGCGCCGGCGCGCGAGTTCCGCCGCGACGATCGGCTCGGCGCCGTGTGCGAGCACCGCCCGCACCGACAGCACCTGATCCGCGTCGTCCGCCGGCGCGGCGAAGACGAAGCGCGCCCGCGCGCCGAGTTGCATCCGGGAGTCGGCGCTCTCCAGCGCCGGCAGG
>CAZENI010000351.1:4056-8962 GCA_964513055.1 uncultured Opitutus sp. | reverse complement strand
GCGTCGGCGATCCCAACAGCTACGTGTTTTGGGACGACATCCATCCTACGACGCGCACGCACGCGATCCTCGCCTCGATCATCGTCGAGCAGCTCAATCCGGAGATGCCGCTGGGCTTCAACGCGACCCTCGGCACCGCCGCGCTCGCGCTGCAGGGGCTTTCGGCCAACGCCCTCGACGCCCGCGCCGCCCAGCTCGCCGTCTCGCCCCGCGCCAAGGGCCGCGCGGACGTGTTCGCGAGTTTCAACTACGGTGACGGCGGGCGCGCGCGCGACGGCTGGCGGCCGAAGTTCGACTACACGGCGCAGGTCGTCACCGCCGGCGTGGATACGCGCCTGACCGAAAGCGTCTTCGTCGGCGGCGCGCTCCAGGCGGGCCGGCTCGACGCGGACATCCGCCGCGGCGGCGGCGATTACACGCTCGAGGACATGGGCGGCCGCCTCTACGCGGTCTGGCACGGCGGCCCGGTCGCGTTGACGGCGGATGCCGGCTATGGCGTGCTCGACGCGAAAGGCATTCGGCGGTCCACGGCGTTCGGTGGCCTGCGCACCCGCGGCAAGACCGGCGGCGAGCACTGGGGCGTCGGCGTGAAGGCCGCCTGGGCCGTCGACTTCAACGCGATCAATGTCCGCCCCTGGCTCGGCCTGCGGACCGAGCGCGTGCGGCTCGACGCGTATTCCGAAAAGGATGTGCCGGCGCTCGCGATGGACTTCACGAAGCAGGAAGCCAAGAGCTCAAGCGGCGCCGCCGGCATCGACGCCGCGATGAACTGCAAGCTCGGCGGCCGGACCCTGCGCCTCGACGGCCGGGCCGCCTGGCACGGTGAATTCGGTTCGCGGACGCGGACCGTCGCGGGCCGGCTCGCGGACAACTTCACGCGTCCGACCACGCTCTCGCTCGAGGATGGCGACGGCAGCGGGCTCGAGCTGGGTGGCGCCGTGACGTGCTTCTTCGCGCGGAACTGGAGCGCCTCGCTCGGCTACGCGGCCGACATCCGCACGAGCGAGAAGGTCGCCAACCGCGGCACGCTCTCCGTCCAGACCGGGTTCTGAGGCACGGCGGCAGCGGCGTCTCGCGGCGCCGCTGCTACTTCGCCCAGTCCGGCGCGCGTTTCCCGAGAAACGCCGCGACGCCCTCCTGCGCCTCGGCCGAGTCGCTCGCCGCGCGATGATGGTCGTGTGCCGCGGCGAGATCGCGCGCGAGCGGTGACGGCCAGAGTGCGAGGAGGAGTTTCTTGGTTTCGGCCAGCGCCTCCGGCGCGCCCTGGAGGAGCGAACTCACGATCGTGCGCACTTCGAGATCGAGCGCGGCCTCGTCGGCCACGACGCGGTTGATCAACCCGATCGCCTGCGCGTGTGCGGCATCGCAGAGCCGTCCGAGCAGCAAGAGTTCGCGCGCGTCGCGCTCGCGGAGCTGGCGGCGGAGAAACGTCATGATCAGAGCGGGCACAATGCCGCGGCGAATCTCGGGGTAGCCGAATTTCGCCGCGCGCGTGGCCACGGCGAAATCGCACGCGCTCATCAGTCCCGCGCCGCCGGCGATGGCCGCACCCTGCACCGCCGCGATGCTGATGAGGCGGCTCGTGGCGAGCGCGTGCAGGGCCTTTCCGACGAGAACCGCGGCGGCGCTGGCGGCGCCCGGCTCCGTCGCCGCAGTGAGATCGAGGCCGGAGCAGAACACCGGGCCGGCGCCGCGCAGGACGAGGAGGCGTTGCGTCGGATCGGCCTCGGCGGCGGCGAGGGCGGCGTTGAGTTCCCCGAGCAGGCCGACGTTGAGGGCGTTGCGCTGGTCGGGGCGGTTGAGCGTGACCGTGGTGACGGCACCGTCGCGGGCGGTGAGGAGCAGGGGAGTCATAGGGGGCGGAACGCCGGACCACTCTGCCGGCCGGGGGGCGCGATGCCGAGCGTCTTTCGGCGCGCCCGCGCGGCGCCCGGGTATCCGGGAGTCGGTGACGAGGCGGCCGCCTGAGGCGCGCCCCGGGCGTTTTCCGATGGGCGGAAATGGAGCATAGGGTTTCACCCACCCTAGTTGGGGGTGTGGACCCAGCAGATGGCCTGCGCCGCATGCCCTAAGCTCCCGCGGAAACCATGACCCACGGTCGGCGCGGGAATTCAACGTCCCGCTCCGGCCCGGTCCCAAATCAAAAGATATATGCACCCTCAGCTGTCCGATCCTGGTGAGACTCTGCCCGTGGCAAGGCTTCAGTCTCGAATCTCCGGTTCTGCGCGCCTCCCGGCGTTTGCAGTCCTGCTTGTCAGTCTATTGGGCTCGGCGCTGCCGGGCTTTGCGCAGACCTGGCTCCGCGATCTCGCGGCGACCCAGCCCACGATGATCTATCTGGATACCTCGACGGCCACGACGTGGCTGTATGTCTCGGAGCACGGCAACGTGCCCACGGTGGGGTCGTCCGCGGCGCCCACCGGCGGCGGGCGCGTCCTGCGGTATAATCTGACTTCCGGGGCCACCACGCCCCAGGTGGTCGCCACGCGGGCGACGACCAACGAGCCGGGGCAGTTCATCAGCCCGGACGGCATCACCATGAACACGGCCGGCTTCCTCTTCGTCGCCGATCGCTTCCTCAATCGCGTGGAGGAACTCTCCGTCGACGGCACCACGGGCGTCGGCACGCGGATCAACGGCTTCGGCACCGCCACCGCGGGCGCGAACGAAATGCACGGCCCCCTCGGCCTCGTGCGCGACAGCGCGGGTGCCATCTACGTCTCCGAGCACGGCGAGGGCAATCCCGGCACGAACGGCAACGTGGTCTCGAAATGGGCGTTCGTCAGCGGCGCCTGGACGCGGCAATGGCGCGTGATCGGCGACGGTTTCAACACCCCCTACGGCATCACGGTCTCGGGCACCGAACTCTACATTTCCGACGGCTTCAACAATCGCATCCAGACTTTGAGCACGGCTGACGGCAGCGTGGTCCGTCCGAGCTGGAGCACCGGCTCCGGCATCATCCCCCTCGGCCTTTCCCTCGATGGCGGCAACCTCTGGGTCGCCGAGGCGACCGGCAACTCGGGCGGCACCCAGCGCGTCGTCCGCCGCAACGCCGTGACCGGCGTCGTCGATCTCACCCTCGGTTCGCCCGGCACCGGCCCGCTCCAGTTCGCCCTGCCGTTCCACGCCGTGCGCAACCCGGCCACGAACCGGCTTTACGTCGCCGACTACAACAACAACCGCATCCAGGAAATCGATCTGGCGGTGGCGCCGACGGACACCACGCCTCCGACGGTCGCCGTCACCGGCGGCACGGGCACGGCGTCCCCCGCGACCTTCACCGTCACGTTCAGCGAGACGGTGACCGGCGTCGCGGCGAGCGTCTTCACGGCGACGGGCACCAGCGTCACCGCCGGCACGGTCAGCGTCGCCGGCAGCGGCACGACCTACACGGTCACCGTGCCGTTCACGCCGACCTCGGGCACCTCTGGCTCGATCGGACTCGCGTTGAACAGCACCGCGAACACGACGGTTCAGGACGCGGCGAACAACTTCTACGCCGGCGCGGCCACCGCGGGTGGCAGCAACACCGGTGCGTTCACGGTCACCACGGCCGGCGACACGACGGCGCCCACGATCACGAGCTTTGTCCTCGGGCCGGGCCCGACTCTTACGCACGCGTCGTTCGTCGCCACCTTCAGCGAGGCGGTCACGGGCGTCGACACGGCTGATTTCGCGATCAACGCCCAGGGCGATGCGACCGCGACGATCACGGCGGTCACCGCCAGCGGCGGCGGCACGACCTTCACGGTGGAGTTCGACTACACCGGCACCAACGGCTCGCTCCAGGCAGGTATCAGGACTTCGGGCACGGGCATCGCCGACCTCGCCAGCAACGCGTTTCTCGGCGGTGGCATCACCGCCTCGGCCGCGATCACGGTGAATAGCGCGCCTCCCGTTGACTCGGTGCTGCCGACGGTCAGCTCCTTCACCGCCCCGGGCGGGACGGTCACGACCTCTCCGGTCACCTTCACGGTGACCTTCAGCGAAGCGGTCACCAACGTGAACGCCGCGGACTTCTTCGCGACCGTCACCGGCACGGCGACCGCCAGCATCGGCACGGTGACCGGCAGCGGCACGACGTATGCCATCCCGGTCACGTTCACCGGCTCCGGCACCATCGCCCTCACCGCCGTCGGCGGCGTCTCGGCCAACATCCGCGATGCGGGCACCAACTGGTTTGCGGGCGGCACGGGCCAGCTCAGCCAGACCGCCACGGTCAGCCTCGGCGGCAGCGACACGGCGGCGCCCACGGTGGCCGTCACGGGCGGCAGCGGCAGCGCGACGCCGGCGACCTTCACGGTGACCTTCAACGAGGCCGTCACCGGCGTGGCCGCGAGTGTCTTCACCGCGACGGGCGCGGGTGGCGCGACGGCGGGCACGCTCAGCGTGACCGGCACGGGCACGACCTACTCGGTGAGCGTGCCGTTCACCGGCACGACCGGCACGATCGGGCTCGCGTTGAACAGCACGGCCAACACGACCGTGCAGGATGCGAGCAATAACTTCTACGCCGGCACCGCGACCGCGGGCGGCAGCAACACCGCGACGTTCACCGTCACGGCGGTGCCCGACACAACGGCGCCCACGGTGGCGGTCACGGGCGGTAGCGGCAGCGCAACGCCCGCGACGTTCACGGTGACGTTCAATGAAGCCGTCACTGGCGTGGCCGCGAGCGTCTTCACCGCGACCGGCGCGGGTGGCGCCACGGCGGGCACGCTCAGCGTGACCGGCACGGGCACGACCTATTCGGTCAGCGTCCCGTTTACGGGCACGACCGGCACGATCGCGCTCGCGCTGAACAGCACGGCCAACACGACCGTGAAGGATGCGAGCAACAACTTCTATGCCGGCACCGCGACCGCGGGCGGCAGCAACACCGCGACGTTCACCGTCACGGCGG
>CAZENI010000351.1:0-3956 GCA_964513055.1 uncultured Opitutus sp. | reverse complement strand
TGCCCGACACAACGGCGCCCACGGTGGCGGTCACGGGTGGCAGCGGCAGCGCGACGCCCGCGACGTTCACGGTGGTCTTCAGTGAGTCGGTCACGGGTGTGGCCTCCGGGGCGTTCACCGCCGCCGGCTCGGGTGTCACCACCGGCGCGGTTACCGTGACCGGCAGCGGCACGACCTACGCGGTCAGCGTGGCGTTCACCGGCGGACCGACGGGCTCCGTCGCGCTCTCCCTGAACAGCACGGCGAACACGACCGTGAAGGATGCGAGCAACAACTTCTACGCGGGCAACGCGACCGCGGGCGGCAGCAACACCGCGACGTTCACGGTCACCACCGTGGCCGACACGACCGCGCCCACCCTGGCGCTCGTCGGCGGTTCGGGCAGCACGTCGCCCGCGCTGTTCACCGCGAACTTAAGCGAGGCCGTCACCGGCGTGGGCGCCCCCGCCTTCACCGCGACGGGCTCCAGCGTCACGACCGGCACCATCACGCTGACCGGTAGTGGAACGTCGTATACGGTCTCGGTGCCGTTCACCGGCGCCAGCGGTTCGATCGCCCTCGGGTTGAACAGCAGCGCGACCACGACGATCAAGGACGCGAGCAACAACTTCTACGCGGGCGGTGCGACGGCCGGCGGCAGCACGACCGCGACCTTCACCGTGACCTCCGCCGGGGGGGCGCCGGTTGTCAGCGCCGCCAGCGTCAGCGGTCAGGTCGGTTCGGCCATCGCGCCGGTCACCGTCTTCGCGACCAACTCGCCCACGAGCTACAGCGCGTCGGGCTTGAGCACCTACGGCCTGTCGATCAACGCCTCGGGGCAGATCACCGGCGTGCCGACGCAGACGGCCAGCAATGTGCCGGTCGCCGTGACGGCCACCAACTCCAGTGGGTCCGGCAACGGCACGATCACCCTGAACATCTCCGCCGCGCCGAATCCGGGCGGCGGTGGTGGTGGTGGCGGCGGCGGGACCACGCTGACGCAGACCATCGCGTTCACCTCGTCGTCGAGCGGCACCGTCGGTTCGCCGATCACGCTGATGGCGAATTCGAGCGCCGGTCTCATTCCGGTTACGTTCTCGCTCTCGAGCGGCAACGCGCTCCTCGCGAACGGCGTGCTCACGCCTCAGGCCGCCGGCGCCATCGTCGTGCGCGCCTCCCAGGCGGGCGGCGGCTCCTACCTCCCGGCCTCGGCCGAGCAGGTCATCCTCGTGAAGGCCGCGCAGACGATCACGTTCACGGCGCCGGCCGGCGTGACGATCGGCCAGGCCGCGACGCTCAGTGCCACCTCGAGCGCCGGTCTGCCGATCACGTTCTCCCTCGTCTCGGGTGACGCCACCCTCAGCGGCGCCACGCTCACGCCGCGCGCTCCCGGCATCATCGTCGTCCGCGCCGCGCAGGCCGGCAGCGACACAGTCGGCGCCGCCGCGGCGGAAGTGGTCATCACACCCGCCAAGGCGTCGCAGTCGATCACCTTTGCGGTGCTCAACAACACGCTCGGCAACGCCGGCCCCATCGCCCTCACCGCGTCCGCGAGTTCCGGGTTGCCGGTCGCGTTCAGCGTGAGCGGCCCGGCGTCGGTCAGCGGCGGCACGCTCACCCTCACGGGTGCGCCGGGCACCGTGGCCGTGCGCGCAAATCAGGCGGGCAACGCCACCTACCATCCGGCGGCCGAGGTCGTGCGCACGTTCGTCGTGGGCGCGATCGGGCAGCAGGTGTTTCTCGGCAACATCGGCGCGGATACGTTCGCGATCGTGATCTCCGCGGATGGCCGCGAGGGCATGTTCATCACGCGCATTGCCGCCAGCGGCGAGGCCATCGTGGTCCGCTTCACCGTCAATGCCGACGGCACGTTCAATGCCACCAGCACGAGCCTCGCCTCCGGCGAGGTGATCGCGGACGCCAGCACGCCGGCCACGGCCGCCGCCGGCCAGACGCGCACCCTTGGCGGTCGCGTCCAGAACGGCGTCGTCACCGGCACCATCGCCGAACTCGGTGCCAGCTTCAGCGCCAACGCCGTCGCCCCCGTCGGGCCGACCGCCGCGCTCGCCGGCGTCTACACCGCCACCGTCCCGGGCTCGTCCGGCGGGCAGACCTATATCGTCGCCGGCCCGAACGGCCAGGCGTTCGCCGTGGCCATCACGCCCAACGGTGTGATTTCCGGCACCGGCACGATCACGGCCGACGGCGCGATCTCGATCGCGACCTCGGGTGACGGCTCGATCCTCGGCAATGTCAACGCGACCACCGGCGTCGTGTCCGGCAGCGTCACGCACGCCGGCACCAGCAGCGCGTTTGTCGGCCTCGCCGAGAATACCGCGCCGACGGATCGCCTGATCAACCTCTCGTCGCGCCTGCGTTTCGTGGCCAACGACAGCAGCCGCTCCGTCATCGCCGGCTTCTACATCTCCGGCACCGAGGCGAAGCGCGTCCTCGTGCGCGCCGTCGGCCCGGGCCTCACGGGCTTCGGTGTCACCGGTGTGCTCGCCAATCCGAAGCTGCAGATCTTCGCCAGCGGCGGCGCGGTCGTCAGCGAGAACGAGGATTGGAGCAACAACGCGGATCTCACCGCCACCGGCGACAGCGTCGGTGCCTTCCGCCTCGCGAGCGGCAGCCTCGATGCCGCGGTCGTCGCGACCCTCGTGCCCGGCGCCTACACGGCCGTGGTCACCGGTGGCACCGGCAGCGGCGTGGTCCTCGTCGAGGTCTACGATGCCACCTCCAACCAGCCGGTCACGGCGCAGCAACTGGTCAACATCTCGACCCGCGGCTTCGTCGATACGGGCGACGGCAACCTGATCGCGGGCTTTGCGATCTCCGGCAACACGCCGAAACGCGTGCTCATCCGTGGTATTGGCCCGAGCCTCGCGCAGTTCAACGTGTCCGGTTCGGTGGCCGATCCCACCCTGCGCCTCTTCGCGCAGGGCAGCGCCGCCGTCATCGCCCAGAACAACGACTGGAGCCTGCCGCAGCCGGTGAACGCCGCGCAGAGTGTCGCCTCCTCCGCCGAACTGGCCGCCGCCTTCGCGGCGACCGGCGCCTTCCCGCTCGCTGCGGGCAGCCGCGATGCCGCGATCCTCATCACGCTCATGCCCGGCGCCTACAGTGCCGTCGTGAGCGGGGCGAACAACACCACCGGAGCGGGCTTGGTGGAGGTCTACGAAGTCCCGACTCCGTAAACGAATTGGGATCTCCGGTGCGACAAGGCGGCTTGCCCCTGAGCCGCCTGCGCCGGGGATGCTCTTCCCTTTAGCCCCCCACCAGGAGGGCTAAAGACAGCGGTCCCGGGTGTGCCCCTCGAAAGGCGCGCCCGGGATTTTTTGTGCCCGGGCGGACGGACGGATCGTGGTGGTCGTGTGCGTGACGTCGGGACGGAGTCGGGCAGGTTGCGGCATCGCGCGGACGCCGCGAACCGGAGGTCGCTTCACCTGTCTGCGTGGGCGGCACGGCGGGAAGGATGAACGACGCTCACATCCCGAAACAGGGTGCTGAAAGTCCATCATCGATGCCACTGGACGGCGCGCCCGGTGCAGCTCTTGCTAGGGAACGACGGTGCTTCGGCATTGAATCCAAAAAACCACAACACCTCGACCACATCACCCATGACCAGCAGAGATTACACCCAGGAAATCGGTCTCCCCTCGCAAAAGAAAACCATGCCGCGCGCGCTCGCGTTCACGGTGCTGGCCATCGTCGCGGTGGGCATCTCGTTCGGCATCGCGGACGTGTTGCGCCAGGCCCGGTTGCACGCCGAAGCGGAGAAAGCGGTGCCCGCTGCGCCGGCGGCCGCGCCGGCCAAGTCCTGATCGGGAGCCGTCGCCGCGGCGCCGCCTATCGCGCGCGCGCGCAGGCGCGTGGGCGATGGGCGGTTTGATTGGTTCACCCGCCTGCCCGCAAGGCGCTTAGAGTTCATTTCAAAACCTCGAACCTAGACCGTGAGAGGGCCGTTTGATATAGAA